>JBJHAV010000081.1:0-14139 GCA_050480685.1 Planctomycetaceae bacterium
TCTTCGTCGAGGGCCGCGACCTCAAGCAGTCCCGCGATCTGCCGCAGACCGTTTTCTTTTGCCCCGAATGCAAGGGGCATCCCCGCCGCCGGCGCGGCTGCGAGCGCTGCGAGGGTTTCGGCAAGCTCAGCCGCGACTCGGTGCAAGAACTGATCGGCTGGGTGGCCGGCCGCCACTTCGGCACGCGCAAGAACAAGTTCCACGGGGCCGGCCGCGAGGACGTGGACGTGCGCATGTTGGGGGAGGGCCGTCCCTTCGTGTTGGAGCTGCTCGCGCCCAAACAATTCGACGTGGACCTGGCCGCGGTCGAAGCCGAGATCAACGAGCGCAACGCGGGCCGGCTGGAAGTGCGCGGCCTGCACTGGACCGAAAAGACCCGCGTGCGCGTGGTCAAGGAAACCCAGCACGCCAAGGAATACGAGGCCCTGGTGGCCAGCCGCGGTCCGATCGCCGCCGAGCGCTTGGAGCGCTTGCTCGGCGAAAAGCTCGAAATCGTGCAGCACACGCCGGAGCGTGTGGCCCATCGCCGCGCGCACCTGGACCGGGCCCGCTGGGTCGAATTCGTCGCCGTCGAAGCCGCCGGCCCCGAGGACATCGAGGCCGCCCGGGTGCCCGGCGAGCCGGTCGACCAGATCGGCCGCGGCCGCCTGGCCGAAGAAGCCGCGGCGCCCGCGGAAGACGCCGGCGAGTGGAGCCACCACTGGCGCGTGCGCCTGCGCACCCAGCACGGCACCTACGTCAAGGAAGTGCTCTCCGGCGAAGGCGGCATCACCCGCCCCAACTTCCCCGAGTTGGTCGGCGTCCCCTGCCGCTGCCTGGCCCTGGACGTGACCGCAATCCTCGACGAAGAAGGCCGCGACCTGGCCGTGCCCGCCGCCCCGCCCTCCTTCGGCGCCGGCCTGGCCTGAGTCCACCAGGAGCGGCGTAGCGGCAACGACCCCTTGGGGGCCGCACGGCCCCCCTTCGGCTATGCTCGGCGGGGCCCCGGAGACCACCGTCCCCCCCATGCCCAGGAGGCTGCCGTGAACGCTCGCACTCGTCCTTCCATCCGTTGCCGCTTGCCGCTGGTCTTGGCGTCCGGGCTCGCGGCCGGGCTGCTCTCATGCCGCACCGCGCCGGCGGACACAAACGTCGCGTCCGCGACGGCCGGAGCTTCGCAGGCGGGGGAGACCGTGCCCGTGGAGGCTTTGGCGCCGATCCCCACCTTGGACGAGGGGCAAGCGTTGGCGCGGGCCCTGGACCGGGAACTCGCGGCCCATCGTCCGGGCGCCGCACTCGAACTGCTGGAACGCTTCGTGGCCGACAGAATTCTCGAAGGCCGAGCGACGCTGGGCGAGGCCCAGCTCATGCAGGTGCGGCCGGTCGTGCGATTCCAGTTGCAAGGCGGGACCAGTCACCTGAGCGCCTGCAAGCACCTGGTCGACAGCCTGTCGCACCAGGCCCGCCGCGAGCGCGGCGAAGTGCGGGCAGCGCTGCACCGGGGCGACTTCTCCGGTGTCCGCAGGGCCCTGCTCGATGAAAAGGGCCCCTTCGGCCAAGAGGTGCTTCGGATCCGCCCGGAACTGGAGTTGGAAGTCGCGTGGCTTGGCGAGCTGGTTGAGGCCCACGGGGCCCTCGGCGGGGATCCCGAAGTTGCGACCCAGCGCGCCCTCGAACTGACCCGCTTCGCGGGCCGGCTTTGGCGGCTCGGTCGCGAGGATGAGGCCCTGGTGGCTGAAGTTGCCGCCGCGGAATTGCTCGAATCCGTGGGGCGGGAGGAAGCGGCCATGGAGCGTTGGTTGACTCTGGCGCGGACCCCGGGCTTTGAGCGCGCCCACGGCAGCCTGCGGATCGCCGTCGCCGGTCGCATCGAGTCCTATGTCGATCGGCTACAGGCCGAGTTGCGGACCGAGATTCGAGCCGAAGAGCGTGCGCTGGCCCAACAGCAGGTCGAGCGAGTCCGATCGGAGATGGAGCAACTGCGCGCACAGTTGAGCGAGCGCTTGGAGCGTCTGGAACTCGAACTGGCTTCCGGAGACGCGGAGCGTGAGGAGCTCCAAGTTGAACTGGCGGTGGCCAGGACCGAACTCGCCGAACGCACCTTGCGGCTGCGGGAGTTGAAGGACCTCACCGAGGATCTGATGCGCTTCTTGGGCGAAGGGCGGGGAGAGACACTGGCCGTGTACGGCCCCCGGCGGCGCGGCCACACGATGCTCGACCTCTTCGGGTTGATCCACTATGACGCCTTGTACGAGTGACGCCTTGTACGAGTGCAGGCCCGCGCCCCGGCAGGTTGGCAACGGCTCGGGCCGTCCCGCTGAGCGGGCCCGGTGTCTCCACCCGGATCGGCCCGCGGAGTGCGCGCCCTACCAGTAGCGTTCTTTGTGGATGTGGCCGGGGTTGCGGCGGCTGTGGGGGCGGAAGCCCAGGGGCTCGAGGTGCTGCTCGACGCCTTCGATCATGGCCGGGTTGCCGCACAGGAAGACCTGGCAGCGTTCGGGGTCCAGGGGCGCTCCGACTTCCGCTTCGTACACCTCGGGCTGGAGCAGGTGCATGACGTAGCCGCGCAGGCCGCGCCATTCACCCGCTTCGGGTTCGCGCGAGCAGATCGGCAGGTAGCGGAAAAACGCGTCCTGGCGGTCGATGCGTTCGAGTTCCTCGCGGTAGCCCAAGTCGATCGCCTCGCGCACGCCGTTGATCATGACCATGCGCCGCCAGCGGTTCGTGCCGTGGTAGTGGCGCAGCATGCTGACGAAGGGGGCGATGCCGGTGCCGGTGCTGACCATCACCAGGTCGCGGTCGGTGTCCTCGACCGGAGCGAGTGTGAAGCGCCCGAACACCTTGTCATCCATCCACAGGCGCCCGCCTAGGGGCAGGTCGAAGAGCAGCGGCGTGAAGGCGCCGTCGTCCACCAGGCGGATGTAGAACTCGGTCGGATGATCGCCGGGGGCGGAAGCGATCGAGTAGGGCCGCTTGACCAGGCCCGAGGAACCGCTCGCGGCGGAAGGGTCGCGGGGCGGTAGACCCAAGTTCGTGAATTGGCCGGGTTCGAAGTCCCCGTGCACGCCCGAATCGAGCCGCACGCGGCAGACGATTAGCGAAGGGTTGATGTCCTCGCGCTCGATCAGCGTGGCGTTGAACAGCGCGGCTCCGCGCGGCTCCTCGGACGGCGCCGCGGGTGAGCCGGTGGGGGAGGTCTCGGCCATCTCCAGAGCCTAAACGATTCGCGCCGACCCCGGGGTCAGAGCACGACCCCCAGGATGTCCGCTTCGAAGACCATGCGCCCTTCGACCCAGCCCTGGGCCTGGTAAGCGAACATGGTGCTGCGCACACGCTGCACCTTGCCCAGGAACACCATCGTGCAGCCCGGCTCCACGCTGCCGCGGAAACGCGCTTTGTCGACGCCCGCGAAACCGACGAAGAGTTGGGCGCGCTCCGCGCTGGCCGAACAAAAGTGGTAACTGCAGGCCTGGGCCGCCGATTCGATCATCAGCACCCCGGGGAAGAGCGGGCGCCCGGGAATGTGGTCCGGGACCCACCAATCGTCGGCGCGGATTTCCTTGCTGGCGGCCACCAGGCCGTTTTCGAAGTCGAGCAGGTGCACGGCGTCGAGCATCCAGAAGCTGCCGCGCTGCTTGAGCTTTTGCTTGAGGGCGTGCTCGTCGGCCAGGACGGTGTTCAGGTCGACACGCTCGAGGGGCAGCAGGGGATCGGCGGGCATCGGGGCTCGGGGGGGGCGAGAACGTTGGGACGGGGCCCGGGAGGCGCGGGGGCGCCTGGGGGGGACCGGGCGGCGCAGTTTGGCCCCCGGTCCGGCCGGGTGCAAACAACGACCGGCCCGGGCGGCTACCTTGGACGCGCGATGGCCGAGCGCGAAGAGACCCCGTCCGACCCCCCCGCGATACCCCAAACCGAGGCCCTGCGCCCGGCGACCCTGTGCGTGCACGGGGGGCCCCGGCCCGCTGCGGGCCAGGGTGTGGTGGTGCCGCTGGAGCGCTCGGTGACGTTTGTCCTGGACGAAACGGCCTACGCCCTGCGCGCCGCCGGCCGGCTGGAGGAAGCGCGGGTCTACAGCCGCGAGAGCCATCCGACCCAAGAAGCCGTCGAAGTGCGTTTGGCGGCCCTGGAGGGGGCGGAGGGCACCGCGCTCTTCGCCAGCGGGCAGGCCGCCCTGGCGGCGCTCCTACTCGCGCACCTGCCGCCGGGGCGCACGTTGCTCTTGGCCGAGCCGATCTACGGCGGCACGGCGGCGCTGGTGGCGTCCCTGGCGCCGCGCCAGGGCAGCGCGGTGGTGCGCTTCGATCCCACCGACGTCGCCGCGCTCGCGGACCGTTGGCCGAAGGGCGCCGCCTTGGTGCTCGCCGAATCGATCGCCAATCCGACGCTGGTGGTGGCGGATGTGTCCGGCCTCGCGAAACTCGCGCGCGAACGCGGCGCGCGGCTCGCCATCGACGCGACCTTCGCCACGCCGATCGGCCAACGGCCCCTCAAACTCGGCGCCGACCTGGTTTGGCATTCTGCGACCAAGTACCTGGGCGGCCACAGCGACCTTTTGGCCGGTGTGGTGGCGAGCTCGAACGATTTGCTCGCCCCCGTGCGCCGCTGGCGCACCGAAACCGGCGCGACCCTCGGCCCCGACGCCGCCTGGTTGCTCGGCCGGGGCCTCGGAACCCTCGATTTGCGCCTGCGCGCCCAATGCGCAAGCGCCACCCGCCTGGCCGCGTGGCTCGCCGCCCATCCCGACGTCGTGCGCGTGCACCACCCCAGCCTGGTCGAACCCACCGTCGCCAGTCGCCACCGCACCCACCAACTGGCCCTGCCCGGCGCCATGCTCTCCTTCGAACTCGCCGGCGGCGACGAACGCGCCGCCCACTTCGTGCGCTCCCTGCGCCTGATCCTCGAAGCCGCCAGCCTCGGCGGCATCGAAAGCCTCGTCAGCCTGCCCGCCCGCATGAGCCACTCCGGCCTCACCCCCGAAGCCCGCCTCGCCGCCGGCATCCACCCCGGCCTCGTGCGCCTCTCCGTCGGCATCGAAGACCCCCAAGACCTCCAAGCCGACCTCGCCCAAGCCCTCACCGCGAGCGCGCGCTGTTCGCGTGGCCTCGGGCCGCGCCCGTAGTGGGAGGAAGCGCAACTGCTGGTCCGTGCCTCCCCACGCTCCCCTTTCTTCCTATCGCCTGTGGGCCCGCTGCCCGCGAACCACTCGGCTCACGCGAGCGGGGGGGGAGGGTCACGCAGCCAGTCGCCGCGGCTGACTTCGTGCCAAGAAGCCAGGATTCGAGCCAGTTGGTGCGGTGGATGGCGAAACCAGATGCCCGGGCCGCCGCCATCCCGTGCTCGAGTGGACCAGCGGGCCGAGTTGGAGATATATCTGACCAGCTGGGCCCCTGACGCAAGAACCCATGGAAATGCCCGAGGTTCACTATTGTTCCTAGGTCCATTCGCGGCAGACGCTTACGAAGGAGCAGCAAGTTTTCCGCCTGAAATCCTGATCCGGGGAGAAGAGGATTGCGTCCTTACCCATGGTGCCGCACATCCCAATGGCGCCAGCAGCGGCGCTCTGTCCAGGGCGCCGGGCACTTAAGGTGAAAAATCAATGGAAATGGGGAGCGAAGAAGATGAGGTGGCTCGCAACATTGCTAGTGGTGCTCGTTTCAGCGGGCGTCTGGGCCGTGGCCGGCTCTGCCGAGGGTCGTGACGATGTGGTCGGCCCGGGGACCCTGGTGTCGCCCACTTGCGTGGACTCGGGTGGAACCACGCTTGGGTGGTTCAAGTCCGACAAACTGAACGGCTGCAGTGGTTTCTGCCCTGGCAAGATCCGCTGCGCGATTCGCCTCAGTATGTGGCCCGGTGACCCCGGTTGGGTCGAGGGGGCAGCGCTGAAGAAATTCTGCGGGTGCAACTTGGAGGGGCCGCATCCGTGCTGCCACCTGGTGACGGAGACCACTCTGTTCATCAACGAGAGCGGCTTTGTCGTCTACAACGAAAGCGGCTTCAAGCTGAAGGCGGACGGCTCCTGTCCGGCCTGTAGCGTCACCGGGGTCTGCCAGATGGTCCCGACCGGGCCGCGCACGTTCCAGGCCGCTTGCCAATGAAGGCGCGGATGATCGGCGCGGGGCTGTTGCTGGGAGCGCTCGTGCTCCTCGCTACGCTCGTGTGGCGCGAGTCGCCGAGGCCGGAGCAGGCCTCGCGTTCCGCGACCGCTGCCGGTGGGGGGGCGACGGCGGAACCTGTCGGACTCGGGGCCCTGGGTGAGGTGATTCGCAGTCCTGCCGAGCGCTCGGCGCGTCGGGAGGTTCCTCCCCGGGCGGATGCGGAGCGTGGTCTGGGTGGCTTTGGGCTGCGTGTGGTTGAAGCGCGAGCCGGCGGCCCGGTCGCCGGGGCGTCCGCTTTTGCCACCGAGGGGCCGAGGGTGTGGGGGCAAACGGGGCTGCTGGGAACGGCCGGGGCCGACGGGTGGATCGAGGTGCTCGAACTGGAGGCCGATACCTGGATCCTGGTGACCGCCGATGGGTTTGCGAGCCGCCGCGTCGCACCGCCGGAGGGCAGCGATCGGGTCGTGACGGTCGAACTCGAACGGGGCTTCGACCTGGAGGTGTTTGTCCGGACGTCCTCGGGGAGCGCGGCCCCCGCGGGCTCGTTGGTGATGGTCTGGGAAGGCGCCACGCCGCCCACGGCGCTCCACATGGCGGTCCTGCCCCAGCGGGCCGGGGGAGCCTCGCCGCTGCGCACCGGATGGACGACGGAGGGCGGCCGGACTCGCCTCACCGGGCTCGCTTTCGGCGCCGACTACATGCTCAAGGCGGTCAGTCCCGGTGAGGTGCAGGTCGGTTTCCAGGTGGTCGACACCTCCGCGTTGGCGGGCGGGGTGGTGGAGCTGGAGACATCCAGGTTGCTGATCGGCGCGATTGCCCCACCGGAACACGAACCGCGACCCACTCGCTCGGACCTGCAAACCACCGGAATGGTGCCCGGCGTGCGCACGGTCCTGCCCGATCGGATCCATGGGACTCCGCCCCTGTCGGCCCCCGCGCAGGATCGGTTCTTCCACCAGTCGCCGCATTTCGCCCAACTCGCCGTGGATTTGCTCAAGTCGCCGTCGACGCAGGCGCTGCTGGACTCGGCCGCCTTCCTGCTCTTCCGGCACCAGCGGGACCCCCGGGACGAATCGGTTTCGGCGGCGGAGATCTCGGTCCTGGGGCGAGCTGCCGAGCGACCGCTCGAGTTGGTGCCGGCGGCTCAGCTCTCCTCCCTCACGCCGTTCGAGAGTGTCTTCGGCCAGGAGCCCTGGCGCCGGCACCGGGTCAGGATCGACAGCCCCGTGCGGGGCCGTCTCGCCGCCCACGGCGGGTTGCGGGTCACGGGAAGCGGCTCGGGTGGGACCGCGGAGTGGACGCTGAACGACATCCAACTCGGCGAGTCGTTCGACCTGCTCGCGCCGGGTTGGGTCGAGACGTTGGTGGTCGCCGCGTGCGCCTGGCGCGGCGATCCCCTGCACGAGTTCGACCGCGAAGCGCTCGCTGGGGGGCACGACCTGGTCGTGTCGAACTTCGCTCTCTTGGCCCTGCGCCTTCCGTCGACGCCACTGGATCACCTCGCCGTGGGGCGCTTCGAGCTGTACCTCTTTGCGACGAGCGACAGCGGGGGGCTGTTCACCCACGGAACGCTGGGCCTCGGCGCCGGGCGTTCGCCAACCCAGGACCTGATCGCCCTGCCCGCGCGGGACGACCTGCGGCTCCTCCCTCCGGAGCACGCCGTGATCGAGGCCTTTGATTACTACCGCGCCGCCATCCCGGACCTCGCGCTGGACCAGGTGCTGACCCCGCCTCTCCCCCTGGAAATCGGCAAGGTCACGGAACTGACGATCGACGTCGTCGAGTAACGGCTCGGCCTCAAGCCCCCGGCTCTGCCGCCGACATGGCGGCCATGGGGTCGCCGAGCGGCGACCGCTTGGCCCGGTCCCGGGGATTCACTTAGGCTGCACCGCGCCTCGCCGGCCGGCGGGGACGGCGCTTCCAGCGGGTCCTTCCACCCCAGCCAACTCGCCTGCGATGATTCCGCCGATCCCGATCCCTCGGGCCAGTGCGCGCACTTTCCGGCTCGGGCCCAACAAGGGCTACCCGGCCAATCCATCACCGCATCCTTCACAAAGGCCGTGCGCATCGACTTTTGGCGGTGCTCGGAGCGGCCATCAGGACTTGCAGCCATGAACCGCCGTGCTTGGATTCTTGGGGCGATTGCCCTGGTGTGCGCCGTGTTTGCGGGCTGGTTGCTGTGGGGCCGGGATGGCGGTGGTGATGGGGGGGCGCGGGCGCTCACGTGGAGTGCACCGGATGCCGGAGCAGGCGAAGGGGCCGCGGCGCAGCTTTCGGGGGCGCGGGAAACTCCCGTGATGGGAGGGGGCGGCGAGCGGCGGTTGGCGCTCGTCGAGGAGCCGTCGGCGGGTGAGGGCGAGGAAGCCGACGCGCAAGCGGCGTGGGGGCGGCTGCGGGTCACCGTGACCGATCGCGAACGGGGCGAGCCGGTGGCGGGGCTCTTCTTGCAGTTGGAGCCTGTGGGGATCGAACCGGGGGCGATGCCGGCGGGAGGCACGCGGTGGGTGCACTACTGGGCCGGCGAAACGGACGGGGGGGGCCAGCTTGCGGCGGAACTTCATCCCGGTGTGGCCTTTCGCGCACAAGTGCACGGGATCGGGCTCGACGAGCCCCTGGCTGTGGAGCACGTCGAACCCTTGGAGCCGGGGGAAACGCGCTCCCTGGCGATGGAGGTGGACATCGAGCGCCTGTCGCGCTTTTTCGTGCGGGTCGTGGCCGAGGAAGACGGCCGGCCGCTTGTGGGCGCGGAGTTGTTGGTCATCGATGCCTTCGGCGAGCGACTCGAAACCCGCGCGCCGATCGAGCAGCCGCGCTGGTCGGACGCGAAACCACTCGCCACGACCGGTCCCCAGGGTGTCGCGGCCCTGCCGATCACACCCCTGGTGCAGCGGCGTTTCGCCGCGCGTGCACCCGGGCGGGGTTTGCGTGTGTTCGCCGCGGACGCGGCTTCGGATGTGGCCGAGCGCGCGCTGGTGGTGCGGTTGGCGGGCGATGCGGCACTTCATGCGACGGTTGTCGACGGCGGCGGCGCGCTGGTTGCGGGCGCCGAGGTGAGGATCACGGCGCGTTTCGCGGACCTGAGCTCGGATGCGCAGCGCGGATGGTTGCTCGGAGGGGAACATGCCATCCGGCTTCGCGCCGACGACCGAGGACTGGCCCGCTTCGAAGGGTTGACGGCCAACGTTCCGATCGAAGTCTGGCTGCGCGGTCCCGGTGGGGAAGGGGAGTGGCAGCGCGTGGAGCCTAGGCTGGCGCCGCTCGAGCCCGGGGAGCGGCGCAGCGCTTCGTTCGCGTTGCTTGCTGTCGCCCAGGTCGAGGGTGTTGCCAAGGACCAGTACGGGGCCCCCGCCGCCGATGCGGAGCTGCTGTTGTTGCGCGCCGACGCGGCGAACCTGCGCTACGGGGTCGCGGATCGTCGCGCCGGCGCCGAGCGCCGGGTGCGCACGGATGCCCACGGGGCTTTCCGACTCGACGCCGTTCCCGCCGGGAGTTGGGTACTCGTGCCGGTCAATCCACGGGTGGTTTCGCCGATGGCTGGCACGCCCATGCCCGACGCCGGGGACGACCTGATCGCCCCCGTGCCCACGCATTTCGAAGTCGGCCCGAGCGGCGCGTCGGTCTGGCTCGAACTGGTCCTTTGGCGCGGCCTGTACGTGCGCGGACGTGTGCTCGCGCCGGACGAAGCAGAGCTGCCCTTGGCCGTGGTGCAGGCCGCGCTCGCAGGCGAACTTGGGCTCGTGCTTGCCTATCCGGAAACGGACGGCAGTTTTGCCCTCGGCCCGCTCCCGTCCGGCGAACTCGAACTGGAGGCCTGGGCTGTGGGCCGTTCGCTCCGCTCGGCGAAGGTGCCCGCCCGGGCAGGCGACCGCGATGTGGAGCTGTCCTTCGAATCGCCCGAGGGCACCCTTGTCCTCGAACTGCTCGACGGCCGCAGTGACGAGCCGATCAGCGCGAGGGTCGAGCTTTTGCGCATGGGTGAGAGTGGCGAGCTCCTCTCGCGCCAGGCCGTGCTGTTCTCCCGCGGCGACAGGGAGGGACGGCAGGTGACGGCCGGCACCTGGACCCTCGTCGCCACGGGGCCCGGCGACCTGGTCGCCATGGCGGAGGGCATCGAAGTGCGCGCAGGCGAAACCACCGGCCCGGTGACCCTGCGCCTGCTGCCCGGCGGTCACCTGCTGCTCACCCGCACTGGCGAAGCGCCGCCGGCCGACGTGCGGGTGCGCGTCCGCGGAGCGACGGTTTGGGAGCGCTCCATGGACGCCGGCACCTCCGCCCGCATGGTTTTGCCTGTCGGCGAAGTGGAAGTGGAAGTCGACGGGCAGTTGCGCCGCGCGCACCTCTACGCGGGCGAAACGACGACGCTCCCGCTCTAGGGAGGAAGACGCGCGGCGAAACAGCGGGCCGCGGCACCCTTTTTGGTGAACCGTTTGCGCGCTGCGCGATCAGTTCGCGCGGCGGGCCAGGCGCGAGGCGCGCTCGGCGGCGCGGGTTCCGGCGTGGCGCTGGGCGAAGGTCTCCCAGGCCTGGCGGGCGCGGGAGCTCGAAAGCCGGCTATTGGTGCGCAGGGCGCGTTCGAAGGCCTCCTGGGCCTGGAGTTCTTTCTGCAGGCCCTCGTCGGACGCGATGGCCGCCAGGCGTGTCTGGGCGGTCTCGGCGGCCGGTCGGCCGCGCAACTCGCTGGCGAGCGAGGCGTAAACCTTCTGGCCCCGCAGCACGTCCCGGGCCTCGACCAGGCTGGAGGCCTGGGAGAGGAGCAGTTCGACGTGTTTGTCGAGTTCCGCCTGGAGCGCCTTGGCGGCTTCCAGGTCCGGGCTGTCCTCACGCGCCAGGGTGCGCTCGAGATGGGTGTAGGCACGGCCCAGTTGACCCTGTCCAGCGGCATCGGCGACGCTGCCGAGGCCGCGCGGGAGCTCACCTGCCACCACGTAACGCAGCGCGAAGCTGTCGTCGATGCGCCGCGCCCGGCGCACGGTATCGCGCACCAGGGAGGACTGCAGGGACGCCGGGTGCCCACGGAAGACGATGCGCCCCTCGTGGTCGATCAGGATCGTGTCGGGGATGCCCCGCACGCCCCAGGCGTCGCCCGAGCGCGAGCCCGCGGCGATGCGCGCCGTGTAGCCGTACTCCTCGACGAAGCCGCGCACGGTGCTCTCGGATTCATCGGAGAGCCCGACCAGCACCAAGCCATCCTTCTCGAACTCGTCGTGTAACTCCTGCAAGTGCGGCCAGGCGGCGACGCAGGGGCCGCACCAGGTGGCCCAGAAATCGATCAGCACCGCCTGCCCGCGCAAGTTCTGCAGGCTCGGCGGTTGGCCCACGTGGTTGAACCACACCGGCGCGGAGAACTCGAGCGCCACGTCCCCGCGCTCGGGACGCCCGTCGTTGAAGTGGGCGGCGAGGGGGGCGGGCAGGAGGGCCAAAGCGGCCAAGCAAGCTGCGGTAGCGGGGAGATGCGCGCGCATGGCGGGTTCCTCGGAGGTTCGGGGTTGTGGCTCCCCCGGCATCCGGCCCGCGGGTGCGGGACTAGGGCGCCGGGACAGAGGGTGCACACGGACCTAACGGAGAGGCCTCCCGCCAGCTTACCCCCGACTTGTCAGTGGCTGGCTGCTGGCCGACCCAAAAAGGGTGTCCGGGACCCCATTGCAGGAGAAGACCAGCATTTCGTCGCCGTTGGTCCGGGAGGGGGGCAGGTCGCTGAGGCGGAAAAAAGGTGTCAGAGACGATTCTTTACAGCCAGTCGCCGCGGCGGACTTCCCGCCAGAAGAGCCAGGATTTCAGCCAGGTGGTGAGGTTGATGGCCCACCAGACGCCGGGGCCGCCGAGGCCGGCGCCGATGGCGAGGGCCCAGCCGAGGGGGATGCGCAGGGCGTTGCCGATGCCGCTGATCCAGGGGATCGAGCGGGTGCGGCCGGCGCCCAGCAGGATGCGTTCGTTGACCGTTTCGACGGCGACCTGGTACTGGGAGAAGGCCAGGATGACCACATAGAGCACGAGTTCGCGCAGAACGCGCGGATCGTCGGTGAAGAGCGGACCGAGCAGGCTGCCGCCGAACAGGAAAGCGAGCGCCGCGCCGAGGCCAAGCCAGCGGCCGATCACGCGGGCGCTGGCGACGGTCTCCAGCACGGCCTGGGAGTCGCCGGCACCCAGGTAGCGGCCGACCAGGGACGCGGCGGCCATGCCCAGGGCCAGGAACGAAGGGTAGGCCAGGCCCTCGAAAATCTGGAAGCCCAGGCCCAGGCCAGCGGTCACTTCCATCGGAAGTTGGCGCAGCACCAGGGCGAGCAGCGCCCAGTACACCCCGGCGTAGAGCGCGATCGAAAAACACACGGGCAAGCTGATGCGCGCGAGCTCCAGCATCCGGCCCAGGCGCGGGCGCATTCCGCCGAAGGGACCGATGCGGTAGAGCATGGCGAAGAGCACGAGCCCCAAACCCGCCGTGGTCAGGCGCGCCAAACCCGTGGCCCAGGCGGCGCCGGCGATGCCCAGTTCGGGCGTGCCCGTGGCGGAGGCCAACCAGGCGGCGACTCCGGCGCCGGGGAAGGGCAGGGCTTCGGCCGCGCGTGGCCCGTAGACCAGCCACGGTGTCCACAGGAAGTTGAGCACGATCGCGATCGCCTGCAACACCATCGGCACCACGGTGCGGCCGCGGCTGAGGAACAGGAACTCGACGATCAGCGCCACGGTTTGGGCCGGAGCCACCAGGTAGAGCGCGATCAGGTAGGCCTCGGCCATCTCGGCCTGGGAACCTTCGAGCCCGAGCACCCCCGTGATCCACGGGGTCAGCGCCGGTCCCACGGCGGCCATGGCGCCGCCCACGAGCAGGGCGAAGAGCAGCGCGTGGCGCGCCAGGCTGGCGAAACGCGCCTCGTCCCGGGCGCCGAATGCGCGCGAACAAAGGGCCAGGGCGCCGCCCGCCGGCAAAAAACCCAGGGCGAAGTTCATGATCGCCACGAACAGCGCCGCTCCCATCGCCGCGTGGGCTTCCGGCCCCAGGCCCTGCACCCAGAACTGGTCGTTGATGCGGTAGGAGTTTTGCAGCAGGTAACTGATCGCGATCGGCCAGGCCAGGGCGATCAAAAGGCGCACCCTGGCGGGCCGCACGCTGGCCAGCCGCTCGGCCAAATCCGCGGTTTCGGCCGGGGAGGAGGAGCCCCCGACCTCTGCCGCTTGACCGGGCCGCTCCCCGGAGCCGGCGCTCACTGGGTGAGGCGGATCTCGACCTCGGGCGGGAAGCTCTCCAGGTCCACCTCCTGGAGCAAAAAGCCGTCGCCGAAGTCCGGATGGTGCGCCCGCAGGCGGTAGGTGCCGGCCACGAGCAGCGCCGTGCGCGCTTCGCCGAAGGCGTCCGTGACCACGTCCACCTGTCCGCCGCGATCCCCGAGGCCGCGCACCCTCGCTCCGGCCACGGGGGCCCCGCGTTCGTCCACCACGCGCACCACCAAGCCCGCCAGGCGCGGCACGCGGAAGGGTTCCAGGCGCAGGCTCGGCGGCCGGAAGCTGACTTCGAGCGGCTCCAGCAGCGGCCGCTCGGGCGAGCCGACGAACAGGCGGTACTCACCCTCCGCCAGGTCCGAAAAACGGAAAGTGCCGTCGGGAGCCGTGCGCACGCTCTTGCGCGTGCCCTGGGGCAGGGGCGCCAGGTAGATCGGCAGCGCTTCGACGAAGTCCAGGTTTTCGTCGATCACTTGGCCCGAGAGGAAACCCGCGCGCAGCACCTCGATCATGGCCACCACCTGGGGTGCGCCGGGCACGAGCACCACCGGTTGCGGGCGCGAGTAGAAGCCGTCGGCTTCCACGCTGAGGTCGTACCCCGCCAGGGGCAGCCCATCGAGGCGGAAGGAGAGTTCGCCCGCCGCGAACTCGATGGTCTTCGACGTCGCCAATTCGCGGCCCGGCAGCGACCGGCTGGGGGCGAGCCGCAGCTTCCAAGTCACGTCCAAGGGCACGTTCGGCCCGACCAACTCGCCCAGGACGACGCCCACGGGTTCGCCGGTCGGCAGCGCCATGGGGGAGCCCGCCCGGGGGCCGGGCCCGGCCCCGGCCCGGCCCGGCAGGGGATCGGCGG
>JBJHAV010000082.1:0-14133 GCA_050480685.1 Planctomycetaceae bacterium
GGACGGGAAGTTGGAGCCTGGCACCGGCTTCCCCCCCGGGCAGTGCGGAGTGGTCAGTGCTGGAGCATCCAGTCGGCGATGGCGAGGCGGGCTTCGCGGGAGAGGGAAGCGTCGCCGGGCATGCGCATGGGGTAGCGGGCCGTTTGTCCGGCCAGGCGAGGTTCGCGGGCGATGAAAGGCTCGGGGTTGGCGATGAAGTCGGCCAGGTCCTCGCGGTTCCAGTGTTCGGCCAGGCCGCGCAGGGGCGGGCCGGCAATGGGTTCGCGGGTGTCACCGGGCATGTTGTGGCAAGTGGCGCAGCCCGCGTTGCGGTAGAGGGTCTGGGGATTGAGGCGCTGGGGCGCTTCCCCGAGGCGCTCGGCGGGTTGGGAGGAGGACGCGGGTTGGCGGCCGTCGCACGCCAGGGCGGCAAAAGCGAGGAGGGGCGGGAGGGCCCAGACCAAACGGAGGCGCATGGATCGGATCGGGGGATGCGTAGTCGTGGGGAGAGGATGAGGGCTCTTGGGCGCGCGCATCGGCGCATCCCGCGGTCCGGGTCGCCGGTGGGAGCCCGGATCAACACCAGGCGTTGTTGATCACTTCGCCGACGCCGCCGGCGCCGGGCACGATGTAGCCGTTGTCGTCGAGACCGCGTTCTTCGGCCCAGCGCTCGCCGGGCAGCGACGCGAGCACGTCGGGCGGGGAAAAACCCCGGTCGAGGCGCACGGTCCAAACGTGCACCAACTCCGAGTGGTCGAGCACCCGGGCCAGGTATTCGGGCGTGGCGATCATCGGCAGCGCCACGATGCGCGCCGGGCGCCCGTGGTGTTCCAGGTAGTGGTCGATGACACGCACCGTGGTCGCGCCCGTGGCGCCCATCGGGTCGGGCAGCACCAAAAGGCGCCCTTCCACGCTGCCGCCGATCTTGGAACCGGTCAGGTCCGCGCCGACGACGGCCCCGGATTCATCGCTGCGGCGCGCCACGTTGAGGTGGTCCAGGCGCACGTCGCTCGCGGGCAACACCAGGCTGAGCAGTTCGAAGCAGATTTGGCTCGGCACGATGCCGCCGCGGATCACATCCACGACCACCAGGCCCTGGGCCGGATCGAGCACGGGACCGGTCCAAACACCTCGCTCCCCGTGCACCGCCGCCATGCGCGTCGGCACGCGGCGTTCGACCCGCGGCCACTCGGCCCCCAGGGCCGCCGTCAGTAAGCCGTCGTAGACGGCGCGCAGCAGCGCGAAGAGTTCGGCCCGCGAGGTTTCCGGGGCGCCCAAGCGCGCCACGGCGCTGTTGAGCAGCGGGTTGTCGAGCAGGTGCACCCGCGGCCCATAGGCGTGGGCGCACTCCCCCGCGGCCGTGGGCCGGGCGGGGGCGCTCACCGGCCCTCCGGACGCTCGATCGCTTCGGCCAAGGCCGCGACCAGGCGCGGGACCTGACTCTCGGGGGTCGAACACAGGGCCACACGCACGGCGCCGGGCAGCGGCACCACGAACACACCGCGCTCGCGGGCGCGGCGCGCGGCTTCGGGCCCGTCGGCGGCGAAAACACAGACGAAAAAGCCGCCCTCGTAGCGCGGATAGACGAGCCCGTGGGCGGAAGCTTCGCGGTTGAAGGCCACCACGCGCCGGTCGAGCAAACGGCGCATGGCTTCACGCTCCTCCAGGGAGCGCGCGCGCAGGGTGTCGTCGCCGAGAACCTTCGCCACGGCGAGCATGCCCAGGTGGTTGCAGTTGGACCAGGTCCCACGGCAGGTGTAGCCGAGCGCATTGGCGAAACGCTCGCGCTCGGCCGTATCGGCGCTCAAGGCCACCAGCGCGCCGATGCGGCCGCCGTACTGGGTGAAGGCCTTCGACGCGGTCCAGGCGCACAGCACCGGAATGCCCGCCGACACCAGGCGTTCCGCGTATCCGCGCCAATCGGCGCCGGACGGGTGCGCGAACTTCTCGTAGGCCAGATCGAGCAGCAGCGTGACCGGCGCGCGCTGGGCGGCCCGCTGCAGGACGTCGCAGACCGCCTGCCACTCCCGGTCGTCCATCGAGAAACCGGTGGGGTTGTGGCAGGGGTCGTTGAGCACCACCAGGGCGCGTCCCTGGGCTTCGATCAGAGCCGCGAGCTCCGCTTCGAGGGCGTCCACATGGAAACCGCCCGCGCCATCGAACATCTCGAAGGTCGCCACGCCGCGCCGCGCGTGGTCGGCGAGGATCGCGTAGGGCCCCCAGTAGTAGGAGCTGGTCAGGAGCTTCTGCCCGGGCTCCAAAAAGTTGACCAGGGCGCTATAGACCGCGCCGGTGCCGCCGGGGGTCGCCACGGCCACCGCGGCTTCGGCCAGTCGAGCTTTGCCCCACAGGTCGGCCACGACCGCCTCCAGGTAAGGCCGCGGCCCACTGATCGGCGCGTATCCGGCGGCCTGGGCGGCGGGCACGGAGGCCAAGGCCTCGAAGACACTCGGCAAAAGGGCCAGGGACCCGTCGTCCTCGAAGAGCGCGCCGAGGGTCGCGTTGAGCACGTCCTCGCCGGCCCGCTGGCGGCGCTTGGCCTCCGCGTCCAGGGCGAAGATCGGGTCGTCGCCGGGCCGCGCGGCGCTAGCGGGGATCAGGTGGGTGGCGGGGCTCGTCGCAGGGCTCACGTGCGCGTTCCGGTGGAGGGATCCGGTCGTCCGGGGGCCGGCCCGGGCGGCCGGCTCGAAACCGCCCGAACCTCTCGCGGCCGGGCCAAGAGTTTAGCCGATCGGACCCTGGCGGCGCCCGGCCCAACGGCGGGCGGACGCAGGCCCGACCGCTGGCACACCCGGGCCGCGACACACCGGGCCACAACACAGCCCGCCGCGGCGTTTCGCCGCCGGGGCCGGTTCGGCATCGGGCCGCGGCCCAACGGCCGAATCAGTGGAAACGCACCGGCTCGCCGATGCGGTGCAGCTTGAGCACGTTGGTCGTGCGCGCCACGCCGGGCGGAACGCCGGCGACGAAGAGCACCTGCTCGCCGCCCTTCACCAGGCCCCTGCCTTGCAGGAACAGGCTGGAGTTCCAAAGCATGTCCTCCAGGTTGTGGTCCCTGGGGTGCAGGATCGGGCGCACGTGGGCCAAGACGGCCATGGAGTTGAGGGTGCGCAGGTGCGGCGTGAGCGCGATGATCTCGGCCTGGGGCCGGTAGCGCGACAGCAGCCGCACGGTGTTGCCGGTTTCGGTGAAGGCGATGATCTTGGTGATGCCCAGGGCTTCGGCGGCTTGCACCGCGGCCATGGCGATGGCGTTCGAGAAGGTCGGCTCGGAGCTGCGGAACTCGATACGCGGCAGATCGCTGTAGCGCTGGCTGCCCTCGACCGCGTTGGCGATGCGCACCATCATGCGCACGGCCTCGACCGGATATCGGCCGACCGCCGTTTCGGCCGAGAGCATCACGGCGTCCGTGCCGTCCAGCACGGCGTTGGCGATGTCCGCGACCTCGGCCCGCGTGGGGCGCGAAGAATGGATCATCGATTCGAGCATCTCCGTGGCGGTGATCGTGAAGCGACCGGCGCGCATGGCCGACTGGATCACGGACTTTTGCACCATCGGGAGCTGTTCGAGGTCGACTTCAACCCCCAGGTCGCCGCGCGCGACCATCACGCCGTCGGTTGCGGCCAGGATCTCGTCCAAACGTTCGAGGGCCACGGCGCGTTCGATCTTGGCCACGATGAAGGGTTCCGGCGCCAGATCGCGCACGCGCTGAATGTCCGCGGCGCTGGAGACGAAACTGACGCCGAGCATTTCGACGCCCATCTGGCGGGCGACGGCGATGTCGAAGACGTCCTTCTTGGTCGGGAAGTCGATCGCGACCTCGGTGTCCGGCAGGTTGACGCCGCGTTTGTCGGCGAGCACACCCGCGCGTTCGACCCGCGCCTTCACATGGTCCGCGGCCACCTCTTCGACGACCGCTTCCACGGCCCCGTCGGCCAGCAGCAGGCGGTGACCCTCGGCTACGCGGTCGAGGAAACCCTCGAAATCGAACAGGACCTGCCCCGGTCCGGCCGTGCCCGAGCCCTCGCGGACTTCGAGCAGTTGGTCGTACTCGACCGCCAGTTGGCCTTCGGCAAAGCGCCCCATGCGCATCTTGGGGCCCTGGATGTCCGCCAGGAGCGCCACGGCCCGTTCGCGCGAGCGGGCCTCGCGGCGGATCAGGTCGGCCCGCCGGCGGTGTTCGTCGGCTTCCCCGTGGCTGAAGTTGATGCGCGCCACGCTCATGCCGGCTTCGATCAGCTCGCCGATGCGCCCCTCGGACGCCGGCCCGATCGTGGCGACAACCTTGGTGTGGGAGGTCAGCTCACGCCGGCCGCGCAGTCTCGGTCCGGGGGCGCGAGATGCCGGCGGGGTGGACCCGGGGGGAGCGGGGGACGAATCGGGTTCCATGGCTCGGGCAGGCCCCCTCTCGGGGCTGGATTCGGCGCCGAGGAGGTGAGCGGCGCCGGCTCCCTCCGCGGGTTTTTCGGCGGAAGAGGGGCGATTCGCGGGACCGGCTGCGTCGGACGGGGCCATGGGGTCAGTGCCTTCGGGAGAACCGCGCGGCGCGGGGGCCTCGACAGGGGACCAGGCTAACGGTCCCCCGGCGTGGGGCGAAGGACCGAGCGGGCCGGGGGCCTCGCCGGACCCGCGGGCGCGAGTCCCGGGACCGACTCAGGCCGCGATGGCCTGGGCCTGCTGGCTGGTCGCCTCCGCCCAGGCGGCGGCCGAGAGGTACGCCTCCCGGATCGCGGCCGGCCCGACCCCGTCGAGACGCACATTCTCCCAATCCGCCCTTTCGTATGCCAGGGCGCACTCCAGGGTCTTGCCCATGGGGCCCTCGTGGCGCACCAGAGCGGCCGTCAGCGGCGGTGCCAGCGGCAGGAACTCCAGCACGCGTTCGAGCGGGCAGTCCATCAGGATGTCGAGGGCCGAGAACATACCGACGGTGAAGTGCGCGTCCGGGCGCTCGAACTGCGCCTCGATCGCGAGCAGTTCGCAGGCCCTCGCCCGCAGCATCGCGGTGGACAAAATCGCCGGCGGCTTTTGTTCCAGGCGGGTCAACACGAACAGGCTCGCCAGGTTGCGCACCCGTGCGAGACCCAGGTAGATCACCGCCTCGCGCACGCTGGAGAGCGGGCGGGCCAGTGCGTAGGCCGTGGAGTTGATGTGCCGCAGCAGGCGGTAGCTCAGGGTCACATCCTTGGCGACGAGATCCTGAATCTCGTCGAGCTCCGCGTCGGGATCCTGCAACTTCGAGAGCAGTTGCAGCAACGCCACCATGTTGGAGGGCAGGGTGCGCGCGTGGATCAACCTCGGCCGCGAGAGGAAGTAGCCTTGGAAGTAGTCGAAGCCCAGGTCGCGGCAGCGCTCGAATTCCTCCTGGGTTTCGACCTTTTCCGCCACCAGGCGCAGGCCGAGGCCGCGCAGGCGGGCCACCTCCGCGCCCAGTTCCTCGGGGGTGTAGGCCCGGCAGTCGAGTTTGATGATGTCCGCCAAATCGGCCAGCCCGCCGCTGGCGAGGTCCGCGCGATAGTCGTCCAGGGCGATCGCGTATCCGGCGGACTTGAGGCGCTCCAGCCCGCGCCGAACCTCCTCGTCCGAGGCCACCGATTCGAGCACCTCCAGCACGGTCGAGTCCGGCGGAAGCCCGATCGGGTGGTCGCCGACCACGAAGGCGCGGGTGAGGTTCACGAAGGCCCTCCGCTGCCCGACGATGCGGTCGAGGCCGATCTCGCAGCAGGCGTTCAAGAGCACCTGGGAGGTCGCGTCATCCCCTTCCAGGAACTCCGCCTGGTCGGTGTGGCCGGCGCGATAGAGCAGCTCGTAGCCGTAGACTTCGAGCTTGCGACCGAAGATGGGCTGACGGCCCACGTAGGCGTCTAGATTCGGAGGACTCAAGGCAAGGTCGGGGGTTGGGGTGCGGGGAGAAAATCGCCCATTCGGCCCCGCCGCCTGGAGCCCAATTGCCCTTCTCCCTCTCCCCCCGGGGGGAAGACGGTGCCTGGCTCCAACTTCCCCCCGGTCAGGTGGGCGGGGTCCAGAGGCCGGTGGAGCCGTAGCGCTCGCCGGTGTCGCAGAGCAGGGTCGCGATCGTGCCGAAGCGGCCGCTTTGGGCGAGCCGCAGGGCCGCCCAGACGTTGGCCCCCGAGGACGGCCCCACGAACAGCCCCTGGCGCGCCAGCACCTGGCAGGTGGGCACGGCCTCCTCCTGGCGCACCTCGATGCGCTCGTCGATCAGGGTCTCGTCGAGAATCGCCGGCACGATGTCCCCGGGTGCGCCCAGGGGTTTGAGCCCTTCGATGCCCGGAAAAATGTCCGGCACGAGCACCGCGATGCACACGTCCGGTTTCGCGGCGCGCAGGCAGCGGCCCACGCCCGTCAAGGTGCCGCCGGTCCCCACGCCGCTGACGAAGGCATCCGGCGGCGCGCCGCTTAGTTCCAAGCACTGTTCGAGCAACTCGCGCCCGGTCCCGTCCCGATGGGCGGTCCAGTTGTCGCGGTTGCCGTACTGATCGGCGTACCAAAAGCGCTCGGGACTTTCGGCCGCCAGGCGGCGCGCCGTGCGCACGGCTTCGTCGTAGCCGTCCAGCGGATCGGTCAAGACCAACTCCGCCCCGTGGGCGCGGATGCGATCCAAACGCTCGCGGCTGGCGTTGCCGGGAACCACCAGGGTCACACCGAGCCCGAGCGCCGCGCCGAACTGTGCGTAGGCGATGCCGGCGTTGCCCGACGAACTGTCGAGCAACCGCCTGGGCCCGCCCGGCACCAGGTCCCCGCGTTCCAACGCGCCGCGCAGCATGGCGGCCACGGGCCGGTCCTTGATCGAACCGCCGGGCTGCACGCTCTCCAGCTTGGCGACGATGCGCACGCCCGCGGGCTGTCCGGGCAGATCGCGCAGTTCGACCAGCGTGGTGCGCGCCACCCGTGCAAAGGCCTCCCGTGCGCGCCGGTCCAAGGCCCCGGCGAGCGCCTCGGGCGCCGTCCCCGCGGGGAGAGGAGAGCCCACGCGAGTCACCGGCCGGGAGCCCCGCCGGCGACCGCGGGTAGGATCGAAAGCACGTCCCCGGGCCCCACCGGCGTGTCCAGCCCGGACAATTGCCGCACGTTGCGTTCGCCCACGAACACGTTGACGAACCGGCGCAGCTCGCCGCGCTCGTCCAAAATGCGCCCGTCGAGCCCGGTGTGCTCGCCCACCAAACCGGCGAGCACCTCGCGCACGGTGGCACCTTCGACGGCGAGTTCCCCGCGCCCTTCGGTGTAGGCGCGCAGGGGGCCGGGAACACGAACGAGGGGGTGGGCAGCGGCGGAAGCGGTCATGGGGCGGCGGACAAGAGGGAAAGGGCGAATGGGGCGGCGACTTCGGCCGGGCGCAGCGGCCCGGGCTGGGGGGCTTCCAGGAGCAAAACCTCCTCGCCGAAGAGCGCTCCGGCGAGGCGCCAGCAGCGCAATTCGGGAGCCGGTCCGGCGGCCGGCCCGACGATCAGGTAGGACCAGCCCTGCAGGCCGCCGAGGCGCGCCCGGGCGAGGTCCGTGGTCGACGGGCGGGGGCCGCTCGCCGGGTGCGAGTGCCAACATCCGAGCACCTCCAGGCCGGCATCGCGGGCGGCGTTTTCGACCGCCAGGTGCTCGAGCGGATCCAGCTCGAAGGTGTCCGCGGCGACACCCGTAGTCGCGTTGCGCATCGCCGCGACACGCACCACGCGTGCGTCCCGGCCGAAGCCCTCGGGCAGTCCGACGAGCAGCCCGCAGGCCTCGGCCGGCAGGGCCTCGCGGGCGTGGCGAAAAAGCTCGTGCCGCAGGGTTTCGGGGAGGATCAATGCCATGGCCGCGGAGCGCTTCGGCGCCCGCAGCGATCATGGCACGCGGCCGCCCGCCGCCGCCCGGCTACCCGTCCCCGGTCCCGGGGAATGGAACATCCCGGGCGCTCCCCCAACGAAGCGCGGCCGATCGGACGACGGTCCGATCGGCCGCGTGCGAAGGACGCACCTCCTGAAGCGGTTCCGCGCCCTAGCCGACCCGGCGAAGAACCGGCACGTCCCTCCTGGGATCTGGACGTGCCCGGGCGCGCCGGGGTTCCCCCCCGCCGGCGCCCGTCGGCGCCCGCCGGTTCAGCGCTGTCCGCGGCGCCGCTCGGCCGGCCCGGCATCCTCCCCCGGCTCCCCCACGACCCGGCCGTCGTGGTCGATCACCACCTCCGGCGGCAAATCGCGGTCGAAGTCGAGCCCCAGCACGCGCACGAACACATCCAGGCCCTGGCCGCGGCTGCGATCGCCGTAAAGGCAGATCAGGGCCCCCTCCAGGAGCGCCACCGATGGATAGGTGCGATCGGGCACGTACACGGTCTCGCGGGGATTCACGGTCACCCGCCTGCCGAGGCTGCCGTCGAGGCCCACACGCCGGGCGTGGATGTGGTCGCGGAAGCTGATGTCGTCCTCCCAGACCGCAATCCAGCCCCCTTCCGGGTGGACGACGAGCTCGGCGTAGTCCTGCTCGTTGATCGCCACGCTGATCGGCAGCATGGGGCCCACGGGGCGCCCTTCCCGGTCGAAGCGCCGGGCGAACACGCTGCGTGTCGGGCTGTCGTTGCCGGTCCAGGCCAAAAGGAAGCCGCCGTCCGGGGCAGGTGCCGCCACCGGGTCGATGTCGCCGGTGCCATTCGGCGTCGGCGGAAACTCCAGCTTCCGTCCCAAAGGCCGCAGGTCCGCGCTGAGGAAACGCCCGGCCAAACGCCCCGGCCGTCCGCGCGCCGTCTCGTCCCAAAGGGCCAGCAGGCGCCCGTCGGCAAGGGCCGAGAGGTGCGGATGGCGCACCGTGCCCTGGGGCTCGGCTTCGATCAACTGCACGCGGCCCATGAGGGTCCCCCGGGGGCCGATACGAGCCAGGCGGGCCCCATCGTCGGCGCCCCACAGAACCGCGTACCCACCGCCGGGCAGCGCCTTGAGCCCCACCGGCCAGTTGGCCGCGTGCCCGCGAACGGTGCACAGGTCCAAAGTCGCGCCCATCGGCCGCGAAGCCGGGTCGTAGGTGCGAGCCAGGATGCGGTGCTCGCGGTCGTGGGACTGCATCCAAACCAGGGCAAACGAACCATCCGCGGCCATGGCCACCTCGGGCATGCGCGCGACCCCGGGGGCACGTGTGTCACCCACGCGGAACTCCTCCCCGGCGAAATCCACGGCCCCGTCCGCCAGTTCGATCCGCCGGGCGTAGAGCTCGCCGCCGCCGGAGCGCCGATCCTCCCAAACCGCCACGGCCCGCCGGCTGCCGTCGCTGGCGACCCGGCCCCAGGTCTGGTCGGAGCTGGCTTCGTCCGTGGCCCAGCGGCTGTCGCCGCGCACCTCGCGCCAGCGCTCGTCCGCGAATTCGAGCACGCGGAAACGCACGTCCCCGCTGCCCCGGCGCCGGTCGGTCCAGGCCAGGATCAGCCGCTGCCCCTCGGCTGCGATGCGCAGGCCGCTGGGGTCGACCACATCGGATCCAAAAACCTCCAGGGGCGGAGCCAGGGGCTCCAGGTTCCAGCCGAGAAGCTCCAGTTGCGCCTCTCCGTCCGGGGCGCGCCAGGCCAGGGCGAGCCCGCTGGCGAAGCCGGCCAGGTCGGCCTCGACCACCGGCTGGCCGCGCCTCAGCACCCGGGCCTCACCGCGCGGCGTCCCATCGCGGCCGATGGCCTGCAAGGCGATCTCTCCCTCCCGCTGCACCAGGAGCCAACCGGCCCCGCGCGGGTCGACCGTCAGGGAGAGGGGCACTCCGGTCCCGGCATCCACGGGCCTTCCGGCCTCGCCCGAGCCCGAGCGATGCCACAGGACCACACCGCCCTCGCTCTCCCAGGCGGCGAGCACCCCGCCGTCGAGGGTCCCAGCCGCCAACAGGGCACCGGCCGCGGGCCCAGGGCGCGGGTCGATGGTCTGGGGCTCCCCGACCGGACTGCGGCCGGCGGGATGCGGTCCGAGCTCCTGCCCGAGCACACGGCCCCCCTGGCGCCAAAGGGCAAAGCCCCCCGGGTCGCGCAAAACCACGGCCGGCCGCCGGCTCGGCTCCGCCCCCGGCCCCTGCCGGGGCAACCCCACATCGCGCCCGGATCCCGAACCCAGGAGTCGCTCGGCCCCCCGGGCCACCCGGGGCAGGGTCAAGTCCCTCAGGCGCGCCTGGGCCAGGCCCGCGTCCTGCCCAAACCCGGCCACCGCCACGTGCCGCCCCGGGCCCATGGCCAGGGTCGGGTCCATTTGGCGCGAGGTACGCGGTTGGTTGATCTCGAGTTCGCGGCTGAGCCGCTCCCCGGAGGGATCGAGCAGGCCCAGCATGAGCCCGATATTCCCGTGGCGGGCGTCCTGCCAGATGGCGCCGAAGCCCGCCGGACCGGCCTCCAGGGCGAGCAGCACCTGGTCGGTCCCCCCCTCCGTGTCCTGGTGCACCACCGTGGCCTCCAGCAGCACCCGGGAGGGCTGGGGATACACGGTGCCGATCACCCCCACCTCCGGGGTGAAGTCCCGCGGGCCCCCGGCGGGGGCTCCGCGCTGGGCCTCAGCTTCGCCTAAAACACCAAACACCCCACCACAGACGACAATGGGGAGCGCAAAACCCAGGTACAGGGGAAGATGTGCGGGGCGCCGCCGGGCGCCGGATTCGGTCCGGATCATGGTGGGGAGCATAGGCGCTCCCCGCCCGCGGGGCTGCGGAATCCCGCCCCGGTTACCCCGCCGTGACGAGAGGGGGGCCTGCTCTCCTATACTGCTGGCCGTTTTCCCGGGCCTCGCCCGCGGAAACATCCCGGCCCGCAATGGCGGGCGTGCGGCTGCGTAACGCCGAACAGGCCCAATTTCCTCCCGAAGACCCCCAGCGGGGCCCCGGCCGAGCCCCTCCCCTCCGATCCCCTCACGCACGACCACGGCGCGCCGCCACCCTCACTCCCGAGGGTCCGGACACCCGCGCGGGCCCGAAGCCTCGGGCCGCCCGTCGACCGGACCGCCGGCGCGCTGCACCGCGAAACTCTCCCATGAAAACCCTGACGCCCCTCGTGGCCGCCCTGGCGGCCGCCCCCCTGCTCGCCTCCTCCACCGGACTCGGCGAACGCCCGACCTTCGCGCCGGCCGACGGCACGACCCTCTCGAAGACGTTCACCATGACCATGAGCATGGTCATGGACGAAATGTCGATGCTCATGAACGGCAATCCGCTGCCGATGGAGCTCGACATGCAGATGGACATCACGTCCGAGCAAGAGTTCCAGATCGTCGACCGCTATGTGGCGGTGGCCGAAGGCCGCCCGACACGCCTGCAGCGCACCTTCCGCTCCCTGGAGTCCGGCGGCACCTCGCGGGTGGACATGGGCGAAATGGGCAGCGAAGAAAGCGACTCCAACGCCACCAGCGCCCTCGAAGGCAAGGCCGTGGTCTTCACTTGGGACGACGGTGACTACGACGTGCGCTGGGCCGAAGGCCACGACGGCGACGCCGAGTTGCTCGACGGGCTGACCGAGGACATGGACTTCCGCACCCTGCTGCCCGGGCGTGAAGTCTCGGAAGGCGACACCTGGACCATCGCCCCGAACGACCTGATCCCGGTCCTGGCGCCCGGGGGCAACCTGGGATTCAAAGCCGACGGCATGGACTCCATGGGCATGGGCGGCATGGACATGAGCCTGCCCGAGATGATCGGCGAGCTGCGCGGCCGCGCCAGCGGCGAGTTCATGGGCGTGCGCGAGATCGGCGGACGCCGCGTGGCCGTCATGCGCCTCCTGGTGGACGTGGAAGGCGCCAACGACCTGACCAGCAAGATGCAGGAAATGATGGCCGACCAGGAAATGCCCATGGGCGGGACGATGGTCGTCGAAGCCGCGGACATCGAGCTGACCCTGCGCGGCGAGGGCGAGCTCCACTGGGATCTGGCCGGCAACCACTTCCACGCCTTCGAGTTCAAGGGCGAAATGACCACCGCCATGGACACCGCCATGTCCATGTCGATGATGGGCGACACCATGAACATGGAGCAGTCCATGCGCTTCAGCGCGGACCTGGTCATGAAGGCCCAAGCGACCCGCGACTGATCCCTGTCGGCGAAGGCACGCGCAGCGCGCGGCCCCGCCGCCCCGATCCTTTCCCACGGGCCCGCGCCCGGCCCCCCCACCGGCCGAGCGCGGGCCCTTTCCCTGCCTGCTACGAAGGACCCTGAAATCCAACTGCCATGCGCACCCTCCCGACGCTTCCCGTGTTCCTGGCCGCCGCCGGCCTGCTCTTTGCCGCTCCGACGCTCCAAGACGCCTCGCCGCGCTTTGCCCCCGCCGCGGGCACCACCGTGGTGAAAACCTTCCGGAGCAGCATGGACATGGAACTCGACGACATGTCCGTCTCCGTCGATGGGGACGATGGTCTCGACGGCCTGGGAGCACCCCAGGTCCGCATGAAGTTCTCCTGGGACATGACCGTCTCCGACGAGTACCTGGCCGTGGCCGAGGGACGTCCGACCCGACTCGCACGCACCTTCGAGGAGCTCGAGTCGCGCACGGAATACCGCATGTCGATGCTCGGCGAGAGCGAGTCCGAGGACACCAAGTCGGGCAGCGAGTTGCAGGGGCGCTCGGTGCTCTTCACCTGGGATCCGCGCCGGGAGGAGTACACGGCGACCTGGGCCGAAGGGTCGGGTGGGGACGCGGCGCTGCTCGCGGACCTGGAAGAGGACATGGACCTGCGTTTCCTGCTGCCGGACGGCCCGGTCGAAGCCGGAGCCAGTTGGGAGCTGCCCCTGGAGCGCTTGTTGGATTTGATCCTGCCCGGCGGTGACCTGGCCTTCGAGGATTCGTCCGACAGCACCGATGGGGAACTGGATGAGATCTTCGAGCGCCTCTCAGACATGTTCGATCCGTCCAGCTTGGGATCCATGCTGCGGGGCAAACACGAGGTGACCTTCGTGGGCACCCGTGAACTCGACGGCCGCGCCATGGGTGTGCTCGCCGTCGACATCGACCTGACCGCCGACATGGATTTGGCATCCATGTTGGGCGACCTGTCGAGCCTGATCGGCGACGCGGACCTGCCCATCGACATCCGACTCGACGTGGCGCGCATGGGCGGTGAGCTCCGGCTGAAGGGCGAAGCGCTCTGGGACCTCGCCGCGGGCCACGTGCACGGGGCGACTTTCGAAGGCGACATGGGCCTTGAGGTCGAACTGCGCGCTTCGATCGAGTTCTTCGGCGAGAGCCAGAGCATCGAAGCCGAACTGCTGATGTCGGGCCTCCTGCGCTCCGAATTCACCACCGAAACCCGCTAAAAACGGCGCCGCCTGCGCGGTTCGCCCCTTGCACCCGGTTCGCGGGCCCCCGGCCCGCGAACCGGCCGAACCGCCCCCACCCCCCTGACCCCCGACGAACCCCGCCTCGCACTCCGGCGCCGGCACTCCGACCCGGGCCGCCCCCCCGAAGCCCACGAGGCGTGGGCAGAACAATGGCGCCTCCACCGCGCACGCGACCCCGAACTCGGCCGCGCCCTGCGAGCCCTGATCCAACTCACCGCCGCCGCCGACCAAGCCGGCCGGGGCCGCACCTCCGGCGCAAGTTCCCTCTACACCCGCGCCGCCGCCGCTTTCGCCCAACTCGCGGCCACCCCGCGCCGCGCCGAACTCGAAGCCCGACTGGGCCTCGACTTCTCCCACCTCTCCCGCGCCACATCCCAGCGCACCGGCGCCCCCTCCGCTCCCCCGCCGCCCCTCGCCCCCCACTGAGCGCGGGCCACACCGGTTCGCGGGCCCACCGCGAACCGGGTGCGCCTGGCCGTCAGTGGGTGAAGACGAGAGGGGTGGGGTTGCTGGCTAGCTTGATCGCCAGGGTCGTGGGGTCGAAGACCACGTAGGCGTGGTGGGCGACGAGGCCGGCGGCGCTGGCGTCGAGCACACCGGCGGTGAGGTTGAAGCGCGCGACAGCTCGGCCCCAGGGGTCGAGCACTCCCAGGGAGTTTTGCAGGATCGCCGAGTTCGGGTTCGAGAGCCCGAACTGGGAGTAAGCATCGAGCATCAACGGCAGGTGCGCGGCCCCCAGGGGCAGCCCCGGTTGGGTGCCTGAGAAGGACCCGATCAGCAGATAAAAGTGCCCCGCATGGGCCCCGCAGGCCCCCAGTTGCAGGAGCTGCCGCCCTCCTTGGGAAACCGACACAGACTCGGCCGCCGCACCGAGGTGCGCGCCACCTT
>JBJHAV010000083.1:0-14091 GCA_050480685.1 Planctomycetaceae bacterium
CGGCCGAAGAGCCCCAGGGGGCGGCGGCGGCCGGGGAGGCCGAAGCGTCCGAGGCGACTGAGATCGAGGCGGAAGAGCCTGAAGCGGAGGAGCCCGAATCGGAGGAGGAGCGCGAGGCCCTGGTGCGTTCGGTCGGGGCCCTGCTCTTCGCCAGCGTCGAGCCGCTTGGGGTGGCCCGCCTGCAGGCCCTCTTGGAAGAACCCAGCGCCGGCCGGGTGCGGCGCGCGCTTCGCAGCCTGGCCGAGCGCCTGGACGCCGTGGGCGCCGGGGTGCTGGCCCGGGAGATCGGCGGCGGCTGGCGCCTGGTGAGCGACCCGGAAACCGCGCCCGTGGTGGGGCGACTGTTCCAAAGCCGCAAGAGCGAGCGCATCAGCCAGGCCGGCCTCGAAACCCTGGCGATCATCGCCTACCGCCAACCGGTCACGAAGGGCGAGATCGAAGCCATTCGCGGGGTGCAGGCCGGGCCCGTGCTGCGCTCCCTGGTCGATCGCGGCCTGGTGCGCGTCACCGGGCGCGCCGAACAGCCCGGGGCGCCCCTGCTCTACGGCACCACGCGCACCTTCCTGGACCGCTTCGGCCTGGCGCGCCTGGAGGACCTTCCCCGGGACGCCGAGCTGGCCCGGGACTGAGGCGGGGCCGCGCGAGGCCGGCCGGGCTCGCGCGGATCGGTCTTGGAGAGCGGGCAGGCCCGCGACCCGAGGGGAGGCCGAGGCTACAATCCCCGCCCCCATTCCCGCGCAAAGCGAGAAACCTGCCGATGTCGTCCAAGTCGCGAAAGTCCTCCCAGCCCTCGCCCCAGGGCTCCTCCTCCGGATCCAAGGTCCCCGCCACCCAGGGGGCCCACAAGGCCGCCAAGAAGCCCGAGGTGGAGCCGGCCGAACCCACGGCCAAGGACTTCCTGGACGCCGAGGAGCTGCTCAAGATCCCGCGCGGGCGCAGCAAGCTGACCTACGCCTTCCTGATCTTCCTGCTGATCGTGCTGACGGCGGTTTTCGTCGTGCTCGACGTGGTCAACCCGGGCAGTTCGGGCGGCCGCGGCGGTACGCCGGTGGCCTTCGACCGGCCCGGCGGCGCCGGCCGGATGGAGTTCAGCGGCGTCGCGGTCCAGGGCCAGGTGCGCCTGTTCGGCGAAACACTTTCGATGATCACCGGTCAGCGGGGGTCGTCCCTCGGTCCGGCCCAGGTGGCGGAACTCATCCTGATGGACGAGCTGGCGCGCTCGGCCGGCATCCGTGTCACCGACAACGAACTGCGCGAGACCCTGCGTCCGCTCGTCGCCCAACTCGGCGGGCCCCAGGCCTACCAAGAGATGTTCCGCGGCCGGCGCGGCATCTCCGTGGCCGAGTTCGAGTCGACCCTGCGGCGCCTGATGCGCGTGGAGAAGCTGCG
This sequence comes from Planctomycetaceae bacterium, assembly GCA_050480685.1. GTDB lineage: Bacteria > Planctomycetota > UBA1135 > UBA1135 > JBJHAV01. The sequence continues at coordinate 1,390 of JBJHAV010000083.1, forward strand.
CAGCCTGGGCACCTACCTGGGTTCCCTGCCGGATCCCGCCGCCGTCGAAGCGCTTTGGAACGAACAGCGCCGGGAGTTGGCCTTCGACTACGTGGTGGTCGAAACGGCTGCCTACCAGGACGCGGCCCGGGCCGAGGCGCCCGAGGATGCGGTCCTGGAAGCGTGGCTCGCGGATCAGTCCGAATCCCGTCGCAATCGTTTCCTCGGCCCCGCGCGCATCGCCGCCGAGGTGGCCGGTGTGCGTTTGGGCCCGGACGCCCTCCAGCAGCACGCCGCCCTGCTCGAAGCCTATCCGGACGCCGACGACGTGGACCTGGAGGCGCGCACCCGCCGCTTCTACGACGAATACCACTTCGCGCGCTACACCGTCCCGCCGGGCGAGGATGAGGAGCGCCTGTACTTCGCCTTCGAGGAAGTCGCCGAGCAGGCGGCCATCGACGCGCGGTTGCTGGCGGCCCTGCGCGCCTGGCACGCGGAACTGCGCGCGCGCATCGCCAACGCGGGCAGTGAATCCGCCGAGTCCGCCCAGGTCGACCTGGCCTTCGAGGCCGAGCGCTTGGGGTTGATCTACGAGGATCCGGGCACACCGCGCACCGCGGCCGAGTGGCGCGAGGCCGAGGGCCTGCGCGGCATCTACGTGGGCAGCCAAGTGATGCGCCTGGACCCGGGTCAACTGGGCACTTCGGTGATCGTCGACCGGGATGTGTTGGCGGTGGTGCGTGTGACGAACCGCGTGCCCGCCAGCCTGCCGCCCTTCGCGGAGATCCGCGATGGGGTGCTGGACCTTTGGGTCGAGGACCGCGCCAAGGAGTTGGCCCTGGCCGAACTCGAAGGTTTGCGCGCGCGGTTGGTGGGAGTCGGCCCGGAAGACGAAGGCTGGGAAGACGCCGCTCCGGTGGAGCGCGAAGCGTTCGAGGAACTCAGCGCCGCGGCCGGGCTCGAACTGATGCGCCGCGACTGGCTCGATCGGCGCGCTCCGCTCACGGACGATCCCGGCGCGGACTTGCCCGGGCACCGCTGGTTGCGCGCCCAGGCCGGCCTCGGGGATCTGGAAGAGGGCACCCTGGCCCTGCCCGGCCTCTCCAGCGACGGCCGCCATGCGGTCCTGGCCCGCTTGGCGGGTCGGCGCGCCGTGCCGATCGAGCGCATGCAGCCGGCGGACTTCGCCAACCTGCGCCGCCAGGCGGCCGAGGGTGCGCTCTTCGAGCAGGCCTTCAGCGGCGGCGGACCCTTCTCCCTGGCCACCCTGGCCGCGACCTACAACCTGAGCCTGCCCGACGAAGGGACGACCGAACTCTTGCCCGACGACGAGTTCGACAACGACCTGGGCGACTTTTAGTCCGTGGACGGACCTCCGGCGCCCGCCAGGGCGGGCCGGAGGTCCGTGAACCGGGCCCTACGCACGCGGGCTGGGATCGGTGCCGCAGGCTCAAACGGCACCTGGCGGCGCTTTCGCGTCGGCCGAGCCGAATTCTCCCACGCCGTCAGAATGTGGGAAATTTGGTCGCGCGGCGACCTTCCCACACTCTGTGGCCGCCGGATGGCGGCCCAAACGGCACCTGACGGCGCTTTCGCGTCGGCCGAGCAGAATTCTCCCACGCCGTCAGCGCTGTTTTCGGGCCGATGGCATTGGGCTCCCGGTCGCTCTCAATCGCCGCAAACTCTTCCCTCGCTTTCGTCGCCGCCCTTGCCTTCTTCTCCCTTCTGATCTCCCCTTCTCCGTGGCTCCTGTTTTTTCTGAAAAGAAGAAGAAGAAGATCCACAAGAGGCACGGAGAAGGGGAGATCAGAAGGGAGGAAAGAAGGTAGGAAGGAAGAGAGAGGGTGCTGCGCAGGCTGAGTCGAAGCTACCGGCAGGGAGCCTTGCGCCCAGGACTACGTAGCGGGCCTGCCGGGCAGCGGGGAGCCTCATGCCATTGGTTTGCGGGCGAGGGCGGCGATCGAGTGGCCGGCGGGCCAATCGAACCTGCGGGTCAGGGGCAGTTCGGCGGCGAACAGGGCGTGCAGCACGTCGTGGCCGAACTTCGGCATCGGCCAGGAGAGGTTCGTGTGGTCGCTCTTGGCTTCCGAGCGCAGCAGGATTTCGAGCCCCTTGACCGCCAACACCGCGGGCAGGATCAGGGGGAAGAGAAACACGTTGGCGTGGCTGTTGCGCTCGATGTTCAACCCGGCCTCGCGGAAAACCCGGGCTAGGCTGCGCCGGGTGTAGCGCCGCTCGTGCTGTGCCACCCGGTCGTTGTTGGCGTAGAGAAACTGGTAGGCGGGCACGCTGACGAACACTCTGCCCCCCGGGGTCAACACGCGGGCTACCTCGCGCATCACCCGCACGTCGTCGGGGATGTGTTCGATGGCGTCGAACAGGCAAACCAGGTCGAAACTGCTGTCCCGGTAGGGCAGGGCGTAACCGCTGGCGACCACACCGCCGTCGAAACCTCGCTCGCGGCAGCGCACCAGGCTCTCGACACTGATGTCGCTGGGATAGATCCGTTCGCCGAGTTCGCCCAGGCCCGCCAGGAAACCGCCCATGCCGCAGCCCAGGTCCAAAACGCGTTTGGGGCGTTCGCGGCCCAGTTCGTGGCGCAGCAGCCCCAGGTACACACTTCGGCGCCCGCGGAACCACCAATGGTCCCGCTCCAACTCCAAGAACTGTTTGTAGGCCTTCGGATCCATGGGGCCCGCGTCAGCTCGCCGCGGGTTCGGCGACCACGATCATCTCGTCGAACAGGTTCACGTAGACCGACCAGCCGGCCACCAACTTGAGGGGGCTGAGCATCCAGGCGACGGCCGGGTGCAGCCGCGCGGCGCGCTCCGCCACAAAACCGAGCGAGACGTACTTGCCACCCAGGCGCGGACTGTTTTCCAGGATGCGGAATCCGGCCCGGCCCATCAGGTCGCGAATTGTGCGCGGATCGAAGTGGTAGATGTGCTCGGCGTGTTTGTAGTGCTGCCAGGCCTTGCCCAGCAGCTTCGCCGCCCGGCTCTCGACGTTCTGGGTTTCGATCAGCAGCTTGCCGCCGGGGGCCAGCAGCGTGCGCACGTGGGCCAGGGCGGCCACCGGGTCGGGCACGTGTTCGATCACGTCCCAAAAGGTGACCAGGTCGAAGGAGCCGGGCTCCAGGGGCACCTCGTGCAAGAGGCCCCCGTGCACCCGCTCGGCCCCCAGCCGTTCGATCGCCTGGGCGCGGATCGCGTCCGAGGGTTCGATGCCCGTCACCTGCCAGCCTTCCTCGGCCATGACCGACAGGAAGTAGCCGGCGGCGCAGCCCACGTCGAGCACCCTGCCCGGGCGCGGGAAGTGGCGGCGCACCACGGCCAGCCGGCGGCGGTAGGTCTTGAGGTACAGGGGCGCGTCGGAGCGGTAGTCCGAATAGCCCCGGTCCTTGGCCGCCGAGGAGGTCCAGTAGCCCTCGTCGTAGACCTCCTGGATCAGGGCGCTCGGTTGCAGGCGCGGGGTGACGTAGGTCAAGCCGCAGTCGGTGCAGCGCACCACCCGGAAGGGCCCGTCGCGGAAGCGCTCCTCGCTTCGGTGGCTGCCGCACAGCCCGCAGGCGACTTCGCTGAACTCGTCCGGGCTGACGCGCCTGGCCAGTCCGGGGACGTCGATCACCCGAAGTACTCCTGCTCGGCGGCGACCTCCTCCGCGCGCGCATCGACGCCCTTGGCGAGCGTCTTGGCGGTGCGGCGCCCCATCGCGATGGAGTGATCCATGTTGTTGTAGCGGTAGAGGCCCTGGCGCCCGGTCGTGCGCAGGTTCTTGACCTTGCGCAGCTCCTTCTTGAGGGTCTCCAGGTTCTCCTTGTAGGTCAGGTCATAGACCGGATAGGCGTAGGGCAGCTTGTGCATGTCGATGCCGCGCGCCGTTCCGGGCTTCAGCAGCCCGACCGTCTCCAGGTCGCGGATGGCGATGCGCGCGCCCTCTTCCAGGGAGAGTTGCCAGTGCTCGTCGCCGACGTTGCAGGTGATTTCGCAGCAGACGACCGTTTTGTCCCCGGAGGCCGTGCCCACGGCGGCATCGGAGAAGTTCTTGAACTCCGAGATGCGGTGCACCGTCAGGTGCTTTTCGGGCAGGTAGACCCAGTGGTCGGGGGACACACTCGGCACGTCGACTTCGAGGTAGACGAAGACGATGCCCAGGTGGCGCAGTTTGGGGATCACCGCCAGCACCTCGGGGGCGGGTTTGGGGTGCAGCGCCTCAACCGCGCGTTGGATCGGGATCGTGTTGACCACTTCGCTGGGCTCCAGCACCAGCTCTTTGCCGTCCTTGCGGCAAACGACACGCTGCACGCGACCGCCTTCGATCTCCAGGCGTTCCACCGGGCACTCGAGCAGAACCTTGCCGCCGAGTTGTTCGATCTTCTCCGCGTACTTGCGCCCGAGCTGGCCGATGCCGCCGTGGGCCGGATACCAAAACTCGCTGACCAGGCTGCGCACCTCGCCTTCCCGGGGCGGGTTCAGGGTCTTGACGATCGTGTCCCACAGGTTCGCCTGGCTGATGCGCTGGCTAGCCCAGTCGGCGCTGATCTCGGTGCAAGGCATCTTCCAGGCCTTCGACGTGTAGGTGCCGAAGAACATCTCGTAGAGCGTGCGCCCGAAACGCTTCAGCACCCAGTTTTCGAAGTTGTCGTCGGGGATCGGCTTGAAGACCTGCTTGAAGCGGATCCAGGCGTAGTCCCAACAGGCGCGGACCAGGAGACTCGGCGGGAGGCTCTTGAGCACGTTCATCGCCTTGAGCGGGTAGTCGAAGAACTTGCCCTGCATGTAGATGCGGCTCATGCGGTCGCGGGTCACGACCTCGCCGTCGAGCACCTCGTAGAAGTGCTTGACGATGTCCTCGTCCCGGCTGTGGAAGCGGTGCGGACCGTGGTCGAGCCAAAAGCCGTTCTTTTGCCAGGAGCAGGCCATGCCCCCGGGAAAATCGTCGCGCTCGACGACGGTGACGGGAACGCCGGCCTTGGCGAGCTCGTAGGCGGTGGCGAGGCCGGCCAGGCCTGCTCCGAGGACGACGACGTGCATAGGGGGCGAGGGGGGGAGCCGAAACGGGGCTGCGGCGCCCCGCTGGGTGCGCCGGAGTTGGGGCCCGAAAGTCTACCCGGCTGCCGCCGAGCGGGCTTCCCCGCGTCGTGGAAGCGAGACGGACCGCGCCCGGGGTTTCGACGCTGCGCCCGAAGGTAGGCACCGGGCCGGGGCCGGGCCGGCGCAGCGATCACTCGCCGCGGCGGAAGTGGACCCGGAAGCTGGCGCCCCCTCCCGGGCGGTCGTGCACCGTCACCCGGCCGCCCAGGGCCTCCGCCTGGAGGGCCACCAGGTGCAAGCCGAGTCCCGTGCCCGTGGCCGTCCGTGTGGCCTCGTTGCCGAGGCGGTAGAAGGCGTCGAAAATCCGGACTTTTTCACTGTCGGGGATACCCGGACCCCGATCCGAGACCTCCAGGTAGACACCCTGACCGTCCGCTGCGGTGCGGACCTCGATCGGTTCGCCGTCCGGCGCCACGGGCGCGTACTTGCGCGCATTCTCGACCAGGTTGACCACCATGCTGGTGACGGCCTCCGGGGCAAGCGCGACGGGCGGCAGGTCGTTCGCAAGCCGGAAGGCTACGTCGTCGATGGCGTCTTGCCCGATGGGGGTGAGCAGGTGGCGGGCCTGCCCGACCGCTGCGCTCAGGTCGCCCGCTCGGGGCCGCAGGATCGGCTTGTTCCACTCCTGCGCGTTGGTGAGTCGGGCCTTTTCGAGCACCCGCTCGACCAGGTTCGAGAGCCGCTGGGTTTCCCGCGCGATGCGCAGGTAGTACTCGCGCTGCTTGGCCGGGTCCGGTGTCCAGCCTTCCAGCAGCATCTCCGTATGCAGGGCGATGGTGGAGAGCGGAGTGCGCAGCTCGTGGGTGACCGCAGCGACGAAGTTGCGGGAGGCTTCGGCCCGTTCGAGCTCTTGGCCGACGCTGTGGATCAAGAGTCCCAGGCCCGTGGCGAGCAGCAGCACCAACATGCTCGCCATGCCGAAGAAGCGCAGCATCTGGTTGCGGAAGCGCTGTTCGATGTGGCTGGGCTCCAAGCCGACGATCCACTGTCCGGGCTGCAGATGCGGGGGTAGGGACGTCTCGAACCCGAGGGCCTGGGGCAGGTCGAGGCGCGCGAGCACCAGGCCCCCCGCCAGGGCCTCGGGATCGCCCGGCTGCAAAAGGCGCTCCCCACGACCCAGGCTGGCGCCCGCCACTTCGCGGGGCAGGTAATCGAACAGCCAGCGTGTGTCGAGCAACACCCCTTGCAGCAGGCTGAAATCGCGGTTGTGGACCCGCGGGCAGTCTCCCAGGTCGTAGCGCGGTGTGTACTCCGACTCCGGGAGCACACGCCGGGTGGCGGCGGCCCAGATCTCTTCGCCCTCGGCGGGCAGCAGTTCGAAGTGAAATTGGGTCGAGACGATGGGCTCTTCCGAAGCCAAGAGTTGCCCGACGATCGCAAGGAAACACTCGGGTAGTTCGGTCGGCCGGCCGCGGGGGTATTCGAACTGGGCCAGGAACATGCCCACCACGGCCATGTTGGTCGGATGGGGCTGAAAGCGCCCCATGCGCATGGAGCGGCCGAAGAAACCGATGTCCAGGTTGCGCCGGACGAAGCCCAGGGCGGCCGCTGCGTGCCGGGCCTCTTCCTCCACCGTCATCCCCGGACGCAGGGCCAGGAAATCCACGCGCGCGTCCTCGATCGGAACGGGATGGCGCCGGCCGATGTAGGGCATGAGGTCCGACCCGAACCAGGCGGTTACGTGCGCCTGGCGCGGGGGGGCGATCAGGGAGCTGGGGCGGTAGATCGGTCTCCCGTCTGCGCCGAGCTGTTGGAAGACCTTGGGGGCGAACTCGTGGAACGGTCGCGCAGCCTCTTCGCGCAAGCTGTCGTCGAGACGCCGCCGCACGGCCTGGGTCAGACGCTCGGCGGCGGCTTCCGCGACCTCCGGCAGCGCTTCCATTTCGACCCGGTGGTCAAGCCAGAGTTGGTGCCAGTGCAGCGCTCCGAAAACGCCCGAGGGCAAAACCAAGAGCAGCGCATACAGCCCCAGGACCGCGCGCTGGCTCAAGAGGCGCCGCAGGGGCATCAGCGTGCGCGGCATTAGGGTCGCCCCCCCGTCGCCTTGAACGAAGCTGCGCCCCGGTACGAAGCGCGGGGCGGCCCCTCGCAAGGGGCCGCCCCGGGGGCGCGAAGCCGATGGCGGGCCGGGCCGCCGAGGATCGGCCGAAGGATCACCCGGGAATCACCCGTTGAACCAGCGGTATCCCTTGCCCCGCACCGTCTGGATCAGGGTCGGGTTGGCGGCATCGGGTTCCCCCTTGCGGCGCAGGCCCACGATGTGGATGTCCACGGTGCGGGTCTCGATGTTGGCGTTTTGGTAGTGCCAAACGTCGAGCAGCAGGTCCTCGCGGGTCACGACGCGGTCGCGGTTCGTGATCAGGTACTCGAGGATGTCGCCTTCGCGCGGGGTGAGCGGCAGGGTTTCGTCGCCGCGGTGCACTTCGAGCCGCGCCAGGTCGACTTGGATGTCGCCGGGCAGGTTGATCAGGCGGGGCGGCGCCTGGTCCATGTGGCGGCGGCGGAACTGGGCTTCGATGCGGGCCATCAGTTCGCGCACCGAGAAGGGCTTGGCGACGTAGTCGTCCGCGCCGAGTTGGAAGCCCTTGAGCAGGCTGTCCTCGTCCGACAGGGCGGTCAGGATGACCACCCGTACCTCGTGCTGTTCCTCGCGCAGACGCTTGAGCACGTCGAGGCCGTTCATGCCCGGCAGCATCAGGTCGAGCACGACCAGGTCGAAGGGTTGTTGTTTCATGCGGACGAGGGCCTTGGGGCCATCGCCGACGACTTCGACTTCATGTCCGGCGTGTTGCAGGGCGTCGCGCAGACCGAGGGCCAGGGGCTCCTCGTCCTCGACGATGAGGACGCGGCCGACAGTGGCGGGAGAGGAGGCGTTCGTGGAGGGTGTCATCGTCTGGGTTTTGGGGGGAGACATGGTGTTCTGTTGCTGGATACCTCGGGACCATGCCTGGACATCAGTGCCGGCCGGTAAGTCTATCGTCCCGTAGCATTCCCGGATTCGCTTGGGGTGGATACCCCAGATGTGCTCCGCCGGGCGGTTTCTCCCACCGGAGGGCGTTCCGCGGCCCGCCGGGCGGGGCCCGTGGGGGCGGCTCCTCCCTCCAAGCGCTTGCGGCAGATCGTGCGGAACATGCCCAGGGCGGTGCGGGCCACCTTGGAGAAGGAGGCCGAGTGTTTCGATTCGCCGGCCAGGCGCGCGCCGTAGTGGACCGGGACCTCGATCACGCGCAGACCCTGGCGGTAGGCCTCGCAGATCATTTCCGGGCTGAACTGCGGCCCGGCCTCGCGGGTGCCCGACCCGATGCGCTGCCAGGTGCTGCCCCACAGGGCGCGGTAGCTGCAGCCGACGTCGGTCAGGCGCGGTTCGTGGGGCAGGTACCAAAGCAGCTCCAGCCACTTGGCCATGAGCACGTTGCCCCAGCGCAGCTTGGCGTCCATGTTCGCGCCCTGCTCCACCATTTGCCGAGTCGTGCGCGTCCCGAGGGCCATTTGGCAATCCATCAGGTAGACCAGCAGTTTCCAAACGTCGCGCCCGCGGAAGGAACCGTCGGCTTCGGTGATCACCAGGATCGGATCGGAGGTGTGCCCGAAGGCCGCACCGGGGGCTTCGGACACCACGTGGTTGAGCCCGGCGCGGATCGCGCAGCCGTAACCCGGCGCGGATTCCGCGATCACTTCGGCTCCGGCCGCGCGCGCCAACTCGGCCGTGCGATCGCGGCAGTTGTTCTCCACGACCAGAACCCGGTCGACGCAGGGTTCCGCCAGGAACTCGCGCACGACGTCGGCGATCGTGCCCTCCTCGTTGTGGGCGGGCACGACGACGGTGACTGCGTGGCCTTCGTACATGCTGGCTGAGGATGTTATCCGAGCCGCTCCCGCTCGGCGCACACTAGAAAGCTCAACCCGTGGCCCAAACGCAATCGGCGGGCCAGCGCGGCCTCGAGCCCCAGGAAGGTTGCCAGGGCGCGGTTGACCGGCCCGGGCACTTCGAAGAAGTCGCTCCTGGGGGCTGCCCCGGCCGCGGCTCGTCGACGTTTGGCCCAGCGCAGCAGCGCGATCGGGCCAAGTAGGGCGCAATTGAAGCCGCGGCGGGCGCGCACCCGCAGCCCGGCCCGTTCCAGGCCCCGCTCCAGCTCCCCGGGGCGGTAGCGGCGGCGGTGGTGCAAAAAGTCGTCGTGGGGCGACCAAAGGGCCGGATAAGCCGGCACCGAGGCCACCAGCCGGCCCCCGGGGCTGAGTACCCGGCGGAACTCGGCCAGGAGCGCCGCTTCGTCCTCCAGGTGTTCGATCACGTCCAAGGCCAGGATCAGTTCGATGCTGCCGTTCGCCAGGGGCAACCGCGCCCCGTCGGCGCGCACCAACCCGGCGCCCAGTCCGCGCCCGGTGCACAGGGCCAGGGCGCCTGCGTCGAGATCGAGCCCGAGGCAGCTCGCCCCGGGCAACCGGCGCTCCAGGGCGGCGAGGTTGCCCCCGGTGCCGCAGCCCACCTCCAGGACCCGCGGCCGTTCGCGCCCGGCGAGGGCCTGGGTCACCAGGGGCAGCACCGCGCGCCGACGGCCCTCGAACCACCAATGGTGGTCCTCCAAACGGCGCATCTCCTCGTAGGCCGCCGGATCCATCAGCGATAGGCCCCGCGCCAGCGCCGCACGAGAATGCGGCCGAGTTCCCGCGCCGATCCGAACACGGCGCGCAGCAGGCGCACCTTCGTGTCGTCCTCGTGGCGCCAGGCGACCGGCACCTGCACCAGCTTGAAGCCGTGCACCTCGGCGATCACGACCAGCTCCGCGTCGAATGCCCAGCCGTCGAGCGTCGAGCGCGCGAAGATCGCCTGGGCCGCTTCGCGACGAAAGCCCTTGAAGCCGCAGGTGAAGTCCTGCACACCGGGCGCCAGCAGAGTGCGCGTGAGGAAGGTGAAGCCGCGGCCCAGCCACTCGCGCAAAAACGGTTGGCGGCGTTCGATGCGGCTGCCGGGGGAGCGGCGATTGCCGAGCACCACGTCGTAGCCCGAGCGCAGGGCGCCCAGCAGCCCGGGCAATTCCTCCAGCGGCGTGGAGAGGTCCGCGTCCATGAAAACCTGCAACTCGCCGCTCGCCCGCGCCATGCCCGCACGCACCGCGGCGCCCTTGCCGCGGTTGGGGGTGTGGCGCGTGACGACGAGGCGCGGCTCGCGCGCGGCCCAGGCGGCCAGGATGTCGGGCGAGCGGTCGCTGGAGCCGTCGTCCGCGGCGACCACCTCGAAGGATTCGCCCAGGCCCTCCAGATAGGCGAAAAGCTCCGCCAGGGAGCGCTCGAGCACCAGGGCTTCGTTGTAGATCGGCAGCACGATGCTGAGCGCCGGGGCGGCCTCTCCATGGGCGCCCGCAGCGCCGGGGGCGGGCGCGCGGGACTCGCCGGGGGCGGGCTCCTGATGGGGCGTTCGGGCGGACATGGCGCCCTATACTGCCTCGTGGCGCAGCCCGGGGCAGCCGCTCGGGCCGATCCCGTGCCCCGGCGGGGTCGAGCGGGCCGTCGCCGAGCCCCCCCTTCGGCCACGTCCCCACCACCCTTGAGCCAGGACCGAGCTCCCTCCGCCGCCCCGCGCGCGTCCCTCGCCGCGGCCCTCTTCGCGCTCCTGGCCGCCCTGTTGGTCGGGCCGGCCCTGGTGAATCCCGGGCAGATCGTGCTCTCGGTGGACACGGCGAGCGTGCACCTGCCCTGGTCGGCGGCGCTCGCGGACCGGCTCGACCCGGAGGTGACGCGCCCGCGCAACGGGGAGCTCTCCGACCACGGGGTCAGCTTCTACCCCTTCTACCGCTGGGCGTTAGAGAGTTGGCGCGCCGGGGATCCGCCCCTTTGGTGCCCGCTGATCTACTTGGGGGCGCCGGCCCTCGGCAATCCGCAGATGGGGGTGCTCGACCCACAGGTGCTCGCCCTGTGGCCCCTCGAAGCGCTTTTCGGCTTGGACGGTTTCCACCTGGGGCTGGCCTGGTTCGGCTGGGCGCGCCTCTTCGCCGCCGGCCTGGGCGCGTTCCTTTTGGCCCGCCGGCTGGGGCTTGGGGCGGGGCCCGCGCTGCTGGCGGGGGTCGTGTTCCAGGTCTCGGGTTTCGTGCAGCTTTGGCTGCACTTCAGCCTGGGGCACGTGGCGCCGCTTTTGCCCTGGTTGCTGCTGGGGATCGAAGCCTGCCGCGGCCCGCGCCCTGCTCGGGCGGCTGCGGCGATCGCGGCCCTCGTGCTCCTGATCGTGCTCGGCGGCCATCCCGAAACGAGCTTCTACGTGGGCGTGGCCGGCGGGCTGTGGGCCCTGGGCCTTTTGGCCCGCGATCGGCGAGCCGGCGCCCTGGCCCTGGGCGCCATGTTCGCGGGCAGCCTGCTGGCCCTGCCGGCGGTTTTGCCGTTCCTCGAATACCTGTCGCGCTCCGCGGCCCAGGCCATCCGCGAGCGCCTGGTGCTCGCCAACCCGGTGGATCCGGTGGTTTTGGGTGTGACCTTGGCCGGCGCGGCGGCGCTCGTGATCGCGGCTCGGCCGCTCGGCGACCGCGGGCAGCCGGGTGCGCGCGGGGTGCGCTTCGCGGCGCTTGGCAGCGTGGCCCTGTTGGGTGGGATGCTGGCGTGGCTCGCCCGCCAGGCCGGCCTGCCGGAAACGGCGGTTTTGGCCTTCCTGCCGGACCTTTTCGGCCACCCCGGGCGCGGGGGGTACCAGGGCCAGGGCATCTACGCGGAAGAAGCCAGCGCCTGGTTGCCGAGCGCCGCCCTGGCCCTGGCCCTGGCGGCGCCCTTCGCGGCGCGCGGGCCGCTGGTCGGGCGGCGGCTGGCCCTCGGGATCGGACTGGTGGCCCTACTGCTGGTGCTGCGCAGCCCCGGATTGCTGGAGCTCAAGCAGCGCTTGCCGGTGGTGGGGCTGGGGGCGACCGTGCGCCTGGCGCCGGTTTCGGCCCTCTTCCTGGCGCTCGTGGCGGCGGACGCGCTGGCGGCGGCCGGGCCCTGGGCCAGGCGGGCCGGGGTGGCCCTGTGCGCGGGTCTGGCGCTGGTCCTGGCCCTGCCGGCGGGGGGCTCGGCCCTGGCGCCGGGGGTCGACCGCGGGCCCGAGCAGGGGGACCTCCTGGGATTCGTCCTGGTTCCACGGGTCGAGGGCGGGGCGGTGGAGGGGGCCTTCGAGGCCTGGTTGGCCCCGGGCCTGCCGGCCAGCGGTCTGCGGTTGGAGATCCGTCCGGCCGGGCCCGACGGGGCGGCCGTGGGCCCGCCGGTGGCGAGGGTCAGCGCCGATCCGCGGCCGGGTCCCAGCGAACGGGCCCGGCTGCGCGCCCCCGAGGCCGTGGCCGCGGCGCCCCCCGGGGCCCTGTGGTTCGACTCCCGGGTGCTCCAGGTGGGGCGCCTGGAGGCCGGGCTGTGGCGCCTGGACGCCTTCCCCTTGGGCACGTCGGGTGAGGTTTTGGGGCAGCGTCGGGCGGCGATTTTGCAGGTGGAGCGCAGGCCCCGGCCCGGGGGGGTGACCGTGGTTCTCGCCCTGCTGGCCCTGGGCCTGCTGGTTGGGGGCGGGCGCGGTGCCGGGGCGCTGCCCAACGGGGTCTTGCTCCTGATCGTCGCGAGGACATGACACGGCGATTCGTACAGCGCATCCACGAAGCGCCTCTGCTTCGGCGTGCCTTCGGAC
>JBJHAV010000084.1:0-14011 GCA_050480685.1 Planctomycetaceae bacterium
ACCTTGGCGCTGGTGAAGAGCATGGCGGCGCCGTTCGGACAGGCAGCCACACAGGCGCCGCAGCCGATGCAGGCGGCCGCATCGAAGGCGCGTTCGGCGTCGTCGCGGGCGATGGGGAGCGCATTGGCTTCGGGCGCCGAGCCGGTGTTCACCGAGACGTAGCCGCCGGCGGCGATGATGCGGTCGAAGGCGCTGCGATCGACCACCAGGTCCTTGAGCACCGGGAACGCACTGGCGCGCCAGGGTTCGATCACGATCGTTTCGCCCGAGCGATAGCGGCGCATGTGGAGCTGGCAGGTGGTGGTCAGCGGATCGGGCCCGTGGGCTCGGCCGTCGATCACCACACCGCAGGAACCGCAGATGCCTTCGCGGCAATCGTGTTCGAAGGCCACCGGGTCCTTGCCCTCGGAGATCAGGCGCTCGTTCAAAACGTCGAGCATCTCCAAGAAGGACATGTCCACCGAGACGTCGTCGAGTTGGTAGGACTCGAAGCGTCCGGGGGCCCCGCGGGCGGCTTGGCGCCAGACCTTGAGGGTGAGTTGCAGGGTCCGCGGACCCGCTTGCGCCGCTGCTTGGCCCGCGCCGGGGGAAGCGGCCTTGCTGGGGGATGCGCTCACTTGTAGCTCCTCTGGGTCAGGGGTACGTACTCGAAATCGAGGGACTCCGCGTGGCGCGCCTCGGCCTGGCCTTCGCCGCGGTACTCCCAAGCGGCGACGTGGCAAAAGTTTTCGTCGTCGCGCTTGGCTTCGCCCTCAGGTGTGGCGTGTTCCTCGCGGAAGTGCCCGCCGCAGGATTCTTCGCGCACCAGGGCGTCCTCCAGCATCAGCTCGCCGAACTCTAGGAAGTCCGCCACGCGGCCGGCTTTTTCCAGTTCCTGGTTCAGGTCCTCGCCGGCACCGGGCACCCGCAGGTCCTGCCAGAAGGCCTGACGCAGCTCCCGCACCCGTTCGCGGGTGGCGGTCAGGCCTGCGCGGTTGCGCGCCATGCCGCAGTGGTCCCACATCAGCTTGCCGAGCTCCTTGTGGAAACTGTCGGCGCTGCGCGAGCCGCCGATGGCGAGCAGTCGGTCGACGTGCTGGCGGGTTTGCGCTTCGGCCGCGGCGAAGGACGGGTGTTCGGTCGTCACCTCCGGCAGGCTGCGGCCGGCCAGGTGGCTGGCGATGGTGTAAGGCACCACGAAGTACCCATCGGCCAAACCCTGCATCAGGGCGCTGGCCCCGAGGCGGTTGGCGCCGTGGTCGGAGAAGTTCGCCTCGCCGAGCACGAACAACCCGGGCACGGTGCTCTCCAGGTTGTAGTCCACCCACAGGCCGCCCATGGTGTAGTGCACCGCCGGGAAGATGCGCATGGGCACCTGGTAGGGGTTCTCGCCGGTGATGCGCTGGTACATGTCGAAGAGGTTGCCGTACTTCGAACGGATCACCTCCTCGCTGTCGCGCTGGATCGCGTCGCGGAAGTCCAGGTAGACGGCCATCCCGGAGGCCCCCACGCCGAAACCCGCGTCGCAGCGCTCCTTGGCCGCACGCGAGGCCACGTCCCGCGGCACCAGATTGCCGAAGCTCGGGTAGCGCCGCTCCAGGTAGTAGTCGCGATCGGCTTCGGGGATTTCGTGGGGCGCGCGGCGGTCGCCGGCATCCTTGGGCACCCACACGCGGCCGTCGTTGCGCAGGCTCTCGCTCATCAGCGTGAGCTTGGACTGGTAGTGGCCGGAAACCGGGATGCAGGTCGGGTGAATCTGCGTGAAGCAGGGGTTCGCGAAGAACGCGCCGCGCTTGTGCGCCCGCCAGGTGGCGGTGACGTTCGAGTTCATCGCGTTCGTCGACAGATAGAAGACGTTGCCGTAGCCACCCGTGCAGAGCAGCACCGCGTGGGCCGCGTGGCGTTCGATGGCGCCCGTGCGCAGGTTGCGCGCGATCACGCCCCGGGCCACCCCGTCGACCACCACCACGTCGAGCATCTCGCGGTCGGGCAACAGGTTCAGGCGTTTGCCGCCGACCTGGCGCATCATCGCGCTGTAGGCCCCGAGCAGCAGTTGCTGGCCCGTTTGACCGCGGGCGTAGAAGGTGCGGCTGACCTGGGCTCCGCCAAAGGAGCGGTTGGCGAGCGTTCCGCCGTATTCGCGGGCGAAGGGCACACCCTGCGCCACGCACTGGTCGATGATCGAGGTGCTGATCTGCGCGAGGCGGTAGACGTTGCTCTCCCGCGCGCGGAAGTCGCCGCCCTTGACCGTGTCGTAGAACAGGCGGTAGATGCTGTCGCCGTCGTTCTGGTAGTTCTTGGCCGCGTTGATGCCGCCCTGGGCGGCGATCGAGTGGGCCCGGCGCGGGCTGCCGTGGATGCAGAGCGCTTTAACCCGATACCCGAGTTCGGCCAGGGTCGCGGCGGCCGAAGCTCCGGCCAGGCCGGTGCCGATCACGAGCACCTCGAAGCGCCGGCGGTTGGCCGGGGCGACGAGCTTAAGGTCGAAACGGTGTCTGTCCCAACGGCCTTCGATCGGGCCGCCGGGCGCTTTCGAGTCGAGCAGCGCGGACGAGGTGTTGGCGGTCACAGGGAACCTCCGCCCCAGGCGATCAGGGCGACGATGGGGAACGCGGCGAAACCCAGGCCCAGGAGCAGGGCCAGACCGAGTCCGAGTTTGCTGAGCAGGGGGCTCCAGCGCGGGTGATCGGCGCCCAGGGTGCGCAGCGCGCTCTGGATGGCGTGGGAGAGGTGCAACGTCAGCGCGACCAGGCCGATCAGGTAGATGGCGGCCACCAGCGGCGACGAGAGGGTTTCCTTGACGAGCGCGGCCGGGCCGTCGGAGAAACGCGCGTCCAGGCGGAAGTGCCAGATGTGCACGATCAAGAAGCCGAGCACGATCGCGCCGGTCAGCGGCATGCTGGCCGAAGCCAGGGTCTTTTTGCCGTGGCTGGAGGGCACCGCGTAGCGCTGGGGCCGCGCGCGGCGGTTGTCCCGGAGGGTTTGCACGGCGTAGAAAACGTGCAGCCCGAAGAGCGCCAAGAGGCCGGCTTCGGCCGCCCAAAGCAGCGGCCCGAGGGCGTGCAGGCCATGGGCGTAGGCATCGAAGCGCTCACCGTCCGCATCGGCGAACAGCAGCAGGTTTCCGCCCAGGTGGGCCACCAGGAAGCCCACCAAGAGCAGTCCTGTGACCGCCATCGTGAACTTCTTGCCGATCGACGAGGCCAGGAAGCGGCCGAGCCACTGAAGCATGGTTGCTACCTCGCCGGGGGTCGCGGGCCCCGGGCGCCATGGGGGGATGGGGAGGGACGAAACGTGGGATCCAGCGGTGGGGGGCTCGGATTCGAGCCCCGGAATCGGCCCTGGGCCCCGTGACGCCCATCCGCCGACCGCGGGCACTCTAGCGGCCCCGTCCAGGGCCGTCCAAGGTCCAGGCGCTTCACCCGTCGGCTCGAGCCGCCCGAACCCAGGATTGCCGCCGTACCCGCGCCGCCGCTCGTCGTGTGCACGGCGCATCCTTAGGATGCCCCGGCCCGTTTTGGGAGTTGACGCATGCCTTGGGCTCGCATCCATCTGATCCGCCACGGCAGCGTGGACGAAGCCTGGCACGGACGCATCTACGGAGACCTGGACGTGCCCTTGTCCGAGCGCGGCCGGGAGGAAGCGCGGGAGGTGGCGCGGCGGCTCGCCCGGGTGCCGCTGGTGGCCGTGGAGTCCAGCGATTTGGAGCGCGCGCGCTTCGGAGCCGAAGCGATCGCCGCCGGGCGTTCGGGCCTTCGGGCCCGTGTCGATGCCCGTTGGCGCGAGATCTCTCGCGGGTCCTGGGCGGGCAAACGCTTCGAGGAACTGGAACGCGAAGCGCCCGGCGCATGGGCCGCCTGGGCCGAAGCGCCCGAGCGCCTGCGGCCGCCCGGCGGCGAACACCTGGGCGACGTGCTCGCGCGGATTCAGCCGGCGTTCGCGAAGCTCGCGGAACGGGCGGCGGGAGCCGAGGCGGCGCTGGTTGCCCACGGTTGGGTGCTGCGCGCCCTGATCGGGCACGTGCTCGGCCTGGAAGGCGCCGAGGTCCAAAGGCTCGTGATCCCGCCGGCCGCTTGGGCTGCCCTGGACGTGCAGTTAGAGGGGCCGCCGGAAGGCCCGCTGGAGGGTCCGCTGGAGGGTCCGCTGGAGGGTCCGCTGGAGGGTCCGCTGGAGGGCCCCGCGCCGGCCTCGGCCGCACGCCTCGTGGGATTCGGGCTCGATCGGGCCCCGGGGCAAGCGCCCGGGTTCGCCGGTTAGTTGCTGGAGGGCGGCTTGGGACCCTTCGGTCCGGCCCCGGGCGGTTTGCCGCCCACCGGAGGCCCACCCGGGAAGCCGCGCATGGTCTCCAGCACGCGCTTGACCTCGAACAGGGCTTCGCCGAAGTGGTAGGACAGCCAGACGAAGTGGCAGTCGATGTTGTCGACCGGATCGTCGACCTCGAAGGCCGCCTTGCAGGTCAGGTCGCAGGGCCGGTCGTGATCGAAGAAGCAGTGTTTTTCGTGGTTGCTCAAGCCTCACCTCGGCGCGCGAGCTTAAGCGATCCGGCCGCTCCAGGTGCCTTCGGGTCCGGGTTCGCTGGGAAGGCTCGCCCGAGGCTGCGGTGCCCGCCGGCCGCGCCCCGATCCTGTTGTGACGGAACTTAGATTATCAGACGTTGTATGGGGTCCAAAACAGCCCTGGGGCCCCTGGGGTCCCTTCCCGGGCACTCTTCGCGCCCGCCGCGCCGCCGGCTCTCCCGCTGCGCCGCCGGTTCGCCGATCCAGGCTGCATGTCGCGCCAACTCCGCCGCTTCGCGTCGCTCCTCGGATCGCCTGCCCTGGCCGGATCCTTCGCCGTGTCCCTGGCCCTCGGCCTCGCGCTGGCGGGCTGCGCATCGACGCCGTCGCCCCTGGCCGGCCGCGCCTCACGGCCGGATGCCTCCGCGGTCCGCTCCGACGTGGCGATCAGCCGGCCGCCCTTCCGGGAGGTCCACGTGGAGTGGAAACAGCGCCTGGAACAGCCCTACGTGTTCGTGGAGCTGGAGGGCGACTACGCCGACGTGCTGCGCTGGATGGGAGTGCTGCTCGAACAGGTGGCGGCCCAGGGGCTCGCGCCCGCGGGTGCGCCCTTCGCGCTTTATTACGACGATCCGGCGCGCACGCCCAAGGCGGAGCTGCGCTCGCGTTTGGCCGTTCCGGTGAGCACTCCCCAGGCGGCCGTCGCGGCTCCCTTGGGGTTCGACGTGCTCGCCCCGGACAACGTGGTGTACGCCCGAGTCGCCGGGCCCTACGGCCAGGCCCAGGGTTCCTACCCGGGGCTCTTCCGCTTCCTCGGTGAGCGCGGCTGGGCCATGCACGGTCCGATCCGCGAGAGTTTCCTGGTGGATCCTTTCTCGGTGCGCAGCCCCGAGGAGTTGATCACCGAAGTGCAGATCGCCTGGCGCGCGATCTACTGAGGATCCGCTTCGCCGGTCAAGCGAGCCGCTTCCGGCGGCAGCGCCAGCAGCACCTGCGCGCCTTCCCGCGTGGGTTCCCAATAGACCAGGTCGCCCCGCTCCAGGGCGGCGAGCACCGCGGCGGGGGCCACCAGCGGTTGGTAGTCGCCGGCTTCGTCCCAGAGGCCCAACTCCCCCGACGGGCGAGCCGGCGCGCCGACTTCGATTGGAGTGGGCCGGCGTCCTTGTGCGCTGCGGCGCGCCTTGGGGCCGAGTTCGTCGTTGAGTTCCGCGATGCGCGGCAAAGAACGCTCCAGTTCCGCATGGGTGCGCGCGAACAGCGTCCACAGCGGGCTGTGGTGTTGTTCTTCGATCCAGCGGCAAAACTTCTCGACCGATTCGAGCAACGATTGCGCTTGGCGCGCTCCGCTCAGGTCGCCGCGTTCGATGGACCAACGGGCCAAAAACTCCAGCAAGTGTTCGGGCCCGAAGTTTTCGAAGACGCCGATCGCTTCGCCGTAGGTGGCCAGGCCCATCAAACCGCGGTGCGCGAGCGCTTGGCGTTCGCCTTCCACGAGGCCGACTTCCCACAGGAACTCCTGCACGATGGCGCCGAGCACGCCGGGGAAGTCGGGCGCCAGACCCGGATCCTCTTCGGCTTCCGGGTCCAGCTCCAGTTCTTCCTCGAGCTGGCGGAAGAGCACGTCCAAGTCGCGCCCTTGAGCGCGGCCGCGGTCGAAGGCTTCCAGGGCTCCAGCCACCTGTGAGCGGCCGACGCCGCGCTCACCCGTGCCGCCTTCGCCCGCATCGCCTTTGCCCGCATCGCGCTGTTTGCCGCGGTGCGCGCGTTGAACTTCGGAGCGGGGCTGGGCGGCCGGAGCTTCGCGCGCCTGCACCTGCTTGGGCCGCAAAGCGTCGCGCAGGGCGGCCAGGGTTTCGACCACCAACTCGCGGGTGCGCTCCAAATCGAGTTCCGTGTCGAAGGCCACCCGATCCAGGTACTCCCCCACCACGGCGCCGGGATCGCCGCCGGCTGCGAGCACGGCTTGGACTTCGGCCAAGAAAGCGCGCACCTCGCCGGGATCCATGCCGCCCCGCTCCAGCCATTCGGCCAAACGGGCCGGCGCTTCGGCATCCGGCGCCCGATGGTCGAGGTCCGCGCCCGCGTCGCCGGCGCCTCCGTTCGTTTCCACTCCCGCGGTTTCCCCTTCTGCGGGATCGCCGCCCGCGGCATGGGCCGAGGCCTGAGACGGTGCGCGGAAGAACATGCGCTCGATCTCCACCTGGTCGATGCGCAGGGTCGTGCGCCCGCGGTTTTCGCGCAGGGCGCCCAGGTCGCGCTGCAAGGCGGCGAGCAGTTCCGGGTTGCGGAAAACCCCCACCGCCGGCGACAGCCGGAATGCACCGTCGCCCAGGGGGAAGAGCCGGCCGGCGAGCACGTCGCCGTCGGCCAACATGCGCGAGGCCTCGGCCTCGTCCACCGGATAGACACCCAACCCGAGCAGGTCCGAGAGCCAAAATCCGCGGCCGGCTTCCACGTCGCGCACTTCGAAGACACCGGTGACCGATTGGTGCAGGGCGTCGTAGAAACCGCGTTCCTCGGCGTCGGCCCGCTGGCGCCAGAGCTCCGCCAGGCCCTCCAGGGGCAGCTCCCCTTGGGCGCGGCTTGGGCGTTCCAGGGCGAACCACTCCAGGTGGCGGTGTTCGGCCATGCGCAGGGCCGAACCCTCCAGGCGTCCGCGCGGGTCCTGGCCGCCGAAGAAGGCTCCGCGGCTGCCGGCGAACTCCTCCGCCAGGGCGGAGTTTTCGAGGATCAGCGCGCGCAAAAGCGCCATTCCGCGCTCGATCGGGTGGGCCGTGCTCGCCATGGGGTCCCCGCCGTCGTGGGCGCGACACTCTAACAATCCATGGGGTCAGGGTGCGCGGGTGGGCACGGGAGGGACCGGTCGGGCCTGCGGGCGCGACGGGTCGGGCGCCCGTTGCCCATACTGGGGGGGTGTCCCGCTTCCCCCACCACCAGGCCCCCACCACGGCCCCCGTTTCCGGGGATCCGTCCGGGTACGGGGCGCTGCCCGCCGAGGCGCCCGCGGGCCCCGCGCACGCGGGTGCGGGCGAGGGCTCCCTGGTGGGGCTCGATCCCGAGCACCCCTTGGCCGGTCTCGATCACCTGGACGGTCTCGGGCTGGCGGTGCTGCTGGTCTTCGCGGCGCTGGGCCTATGGCGCGGGCGGTGGTGGCAGGCGATGCGCCTGGTGGGCCTGGCGGCCGCCGTGCTCGCCGCCAAGACCTTCGGTCCGCGCCTTTCGGAATGGGCCGCGGGCCCGTGGCCGGACCTGGACGGCAGGTTGTCCCTGGGCGGCGCCTGGTTGATCGTTTTCCTGGCTGCCTTGGCCCTGGCCCTGTGGGTCGGGCGGCTCGGACGGCAACTTTTGCGCGCCATGCAGCTCGGGCCCCTGGACCGCTTTGGCGGACTGGTCGCCGGCGCGATCACCGGACTGTTGCTGCACGCGGCCTTGGTGGCGGTGCTGGTGCAACTGGGACCGGCGGAGTGGGCCCAACGCACGGTGCACGGCAGCCGTTCGGAGCGGCTGATGGTGGCCCTGGGGCAGCAGGTCCCGCTGCTGTTCGATAGCGGCACCGCCGAGCGGGTGCGCGCCCTTCTGGCCGCGCCGCCCGGCCAGGCGGCCCAGGCCTTCCACCGGGCGGGCGGTTGGCCCCCGGGGGGGCAGGACCCCCACGGACCGGGCTTCGGACCGCCGCCGCCCCCGGAGCACGGCTGGACCCCCGACGGGGACCCCTGGGGCCCGGGGCCCCCCGCCGAGGAGATCGAATCCCAGGGCGGGCCTCCGGCTCCCGCGCCGCTGCCGCCGGCGCCTGAGTCGAATCCAGGTTCCGGTGCGGAGCCCCGTCCCGGGCCGCGTGTGCGCTGATTCGAGGCCCCCGACGGGCGGATCAGCGCAGTTGTTCCAGCAGCGACGCGAGCGCTTCGCGGTCCTGGGGGCGGCGCTCCAGGTGCTGGCGGAGGGCCTCGAGGGCCTGTAGGCGCTGACCCGCCGCTGCGTAGGCCGTGCCCACCAGCCGGATGCTCTCCACGTCGTCCGGGCGCAGGCTATAGGCCTCCAGGGCGGCGGTGAGGGCTTCGCGCGGGGCGGCTTGGAGCAGCGCCGCGGCGCGCATTTGCCAGGCGACACCGTTCTGGGGTTGGCGACTCAAAACCCGCGCCACCAGTTCGAGGGCTTCGGAAGGCTGTTGGTTTTCGATGCGCCGCTGGGCCAGCTTCAGGTGGGCGGGGATGGAGCCGCGCTCCTGGGCCAACCAACGCTCCGCGGCGCCCAGGGCGGCCGGGCCGTCGCCCGCGCGCGCGAAGGCGTCGGAAACCAGCCCCCAATCGGGCGCCGCCGTCGCCGCCAACTCGACCGCGGCCCCGTGCAGGGCCAGGCGATGGGCCTGGGTGCGCTCGTGGGGAGGGCCCATGGGCGGGCAAGCCACGCGCGCGAGTTTTTCCGCCGCGTGTGTGTCGAAGCTCGGGTCGTGTTCCTTGTTGTGGCACGTGCGGCACGTGGCCATCGGCACGCGCAGGAGTTCGCGCTTGAGGAAACTCGCGCCGCCTTCCATGTGCGGGCCACCCGCCCCGTGGCAGGCGGCGCACTGCACGTTTTCGAAGCCCGACATGGTTTCCGGCCTGCGGAAGCCGCCGGGTTGTTCGTGCCCCACCGTGTGGCACGCGATGCACTCCATATCGCGGTGCTGGAGCGACGCTTCCAGGGTGTGGATCGCGCGGCTGTGGCTGGTGGTGTACCAGAAGTCGAGCTGCTTCGGGTGGCAGTCGCTGCACGCCTGGGGCCCGACGAAACGTTCGTTCGGATGCAGAACCTGGGCCGGGTGGCTCTCCCAGTGATCGCGCACCGCTTCGTGGTAGTGATCCAGGGCATCGAGCGCGCCTTCGTCCCGCGACACGGCGGCGCTCAGGGGCACCAGCATGCTCGAAAAGGCGTTGCCCGCCGGCCAAGGCGCTGGGTTCGCCAGGCGCCGTTCCCCTTCGGCGATCGAAAGAGCGAGCTGCGCCCGTTGGCGCGCGTGTTCCGCGCCGCCCAATGCGGCCTCGCGTCCCTCCAGGAGGGCCAGGTTGCGCCGGTGCAGTTCGAGTTCCAGGGGCAACCAAAGGTGGTCGGAGACGTCGTTCAGTGCGGGTCGAGGATTCGCTCCGAAAAACTCCTGCGGCCGCGGCCACCACCAGTCGAAGACACCCACCCTGGCGCCGCGCAGGGGCGAAACCAAGACGGGTGTGTTCTCGACCACCTCGAAGGCGCGCACGGCGTCATCGAAGTGCGGACCGAGGATCAGGTCGATGCCGGCAAGACGCGCGGGCAGGGTGCGGTTGAGCGCATGGCCCAGGTGGCTGGCGAGCACGATCATGTCGCATTGCTCGCGCAGGTAGGCCAGCTCGCGCTCCAACGCGGCTTCCCAGGGTTCGAGCACCAACCCGCGGCGCGCGGCAAGGGCGGCGACGTCGAAGGTGCGCCGGTTGTCCATGTCATCGCCGCGCAGGGAGGGCGCGATCACGCTGGTGATGCCGATGCGCTTGCCGCCGCGCGTGACGATGACGTGCCGCGCGAAGGCCGGGCTGCCGTCCACGCGGGCCAGGTTGGCGCTGACCAGGGGCACCCGGTGACGCCGGCCGAGTTCGGCAAGCGTCTCAGGCTCCACGGCCAGTTCGTTCACCCCCACCGCCAGGGCGCTGATGCCGAGCTCGCCGAAGACGCGCAGGAAGGCTTCGGCCTTCATGGGCAGTTGCTGTTCGAGCAAGCCGTCGTGGGTGGGGTGCCGCGCGATCAGGTTGCCGGCGTCGAGGAACAGCGCGTCGGGGTGTCGCTCGAGCTCCGCACGCAGGTAGGCGGCCATGCGGTCCAGGCCGCCCAGGCGACCTGCCGTGCAGCCGCAGGGTTCCACGAACCCCATCACGGCGCCGGTCCAAAGCAGGCGCAGGTCCGAGCGCTTCTGAGCCCCGGAAGGCGCGCAGGAAACCCAGGCCAAGGTGGCGCCGAGCGCCGCGAGCAGAAGGAGGGGGACGAAAGCGCGTGCGGACATGGGTTGCGGGGGACCGGAGCGGGAGAACGCGCGCCGATCCTCGGCTGGTGCGCCAACTCTAGCAGGCTGCCCCGGCGATCGTGTCGCGAGGCCCGGCGGGGCGCGTCGCCGCTGGGCAGCCGGCGCGATGTCGGGCCGGTGGTGGCGTCCGGCGGTCCGGCGGGTTGCAGGCTTTTGTGTCCCTTGTGCGTGGCGTGTTCCCCGCGGGCGGGGTAGGCTGCTGCGAATCGAAACGTTGCACCCGTGTGTGGGGAAGTCCGGTGTGAATCCGGCACGGTCCCGCCACTGTGACTCGCAACGGATCGTCGACCGGCGGCCTCGGCTGCCGGGCGCGCCGCGAAGGGGGCCGGTTCTGCCGGCTCCTCCAAGGGGCGCGGGTCACTGGGCGAAGCGGCCGTAGGCCGGGGAGCCTGGGAAGGCTGCGGCGGCCCGGCGGGGAGTCAGGAGACCCGCCACAGGTGCTGGCCAGCCGAATCTCGGGTCAAGGTTCCGGCGGCGTGCGGCAGTGGTTGCCGTGCCCCCGGGGCTCCGTGTTCGGCGTTCGACGTGTGAATCGAACGACCTATGCACCTCTCATCGCTTCGCTCCCCCCGGGAGCACTTCGTGGGCACGTTGCCCGCTCTCCTCGGCTCCGCCGCCCTGTCCCTGATCGCCGCCGTGTGGCTGCCCGCCGCCGTCGCCCAGGATGCGGCCCCCGGTTGGCAAGGTCCCCTGGACCCGGTCCCCGTCTCGGGCACGCGTGTGCTCTCGAACGGGGATCTCCTGCGCTGGAACGGCGCGAGTTTGGATCGCCTTGCTGCGGACGGCTCGCTGATCCAGAACTTCGCCACCTTCGATCCCGCGGTCTTCACCGGCGCCTTCGGTGTCGCGCCGGACGAGAGCTACGCGATCTTCGGCGAATCCTCCTTCGGGGACATGTTCCGGTTGGATCTCGACACCGGCAACATCACCTTCCTGGTCACCCTGCTGTGGAACTTTGACCTGGACTTCTCCCCCAGCGGAGATGTCTTCGTCAGCGCCGCCTCCGACGGCATCGGCACCAACCGCATCCACCGGGTCGACCCGCTGACCGGCGCTTCGGAGTTGAAGGTGGTCTTGAGCGGGCCCGCGGGGCCGCTCGCCTTCGACCTGTTCGGCGATCTCTACTACATCACCCAGTCGGGTTCGTTCCCCACTCCCCTGGGTTCCTTGAGCATTTTGCGCTGGAGTGGATTCCAACTGGACGCTCCCGTTCTGCTCACGGCTTCGGACGCCTTCGTGGTGCTCACCGGCCTCGACGGGGGCAGCGGCTTGACCCTGGATCCCAACTCGAACCAGCTCTATTTCGGCGAAACCAACTTCTCGCCGGGCTATCTCTCCAAGATCCGGCGGGTCGGCTTCTCCCAGGCCGCGTCGCCCGTGCTCTACGAAGGTCCCCCGGGCGCCTTCCTCAGCGTCGGCCAGTTCCTGCCGTCCACGGGTCCGGCGGTGTTCGCCGGTTTCCAGCCCGAAAGCGGCGGTTCCCTGCGCTTTAGCTACAACGACTTCGCGACGGTCTCCGCCCGCAGGGTGTTGACCCCCGCCCGTCCCACCGCCGCCTTCAGCGGACCCGGAACCACGGGAGCCGGGGTGGTAACCCTCGAACTGAACGGCGGCCAACCCGGCGGACTCGCTTGGCTGGCCTACGCCACCCCCGCGGACGTGCTGCCGGTGGAGCAGGCGCTGTTCTTCGACCCGCTGGTGCCGAGCTTTGCGGGTATCTCCCCCATCGCCCTGCAGTTTTTCCCGGCGCTCTTCCAGGTGGACGGCAACGGTTCGGTGGCCCTGCCCTTCTTCAATGACGGAAGCCTGCTGGGAGTCCTAGCCGCCCAATGGCTCGTGCTCGACGGCGCCGGCAACCTGCGCGGAACCAGCACCACCGCGGTGCTCTAAAACTCTCCGCCGACAGGGTTCGCCGCGCCGCGGCGCAGCACCATCCGCGCCGCCGCTACTGCGAATCGCTGACCCCTGACACCTCGCCCCGGATCCCGCGTTCCACGCCGGGCTCCGGGGCGCCTTCTTTACCCCGCGAAGCGGGGGCCCGGCATAGAAGCGGTTGGTGCCGAGGGTGGGAGTCGAACCCACACTCCCTTGCGGGAAACGGATTTTGAATCCGTCGCGTCTGCCATTTCGCCACCCCGGCTCGGGTGTGTTCGGATCCGAGGATCCCGAGGGCACAGAGTGCGGCCCGAGGGCGCGCCGATCAAGGGGTCACGCGGGGTGCATTTGGGAGGCGGCCTCGGTAGCCAGGGCGCACAGGGCCAGGGACACGTCCGCCAGGCCCCAGCCGGCCTGGCGGGCGGCGAGGGGTACGAGGGAGCGCTCGGTCAGGCCGGGCAGGGTGTTCACTTCAAGGCAGACCGGCTGCGGAGCGCCCTCGGCGGCAGGGGGCAGGATCCAATCGCTGCGGCTGAAGCCCAGGCAGCCCACGGCGCGGTGCACGGACACGGCCAACTCTCCCAGCCGCTCCGCGGTGAGTGGATCGAGGCTCGGGGCGGGGCACAGCTCGTGGGCACCGTCGTCGGCGTACTTTTGGGTGTAGTCGAAAAAGGCCTGGCCCCGGGGCGCGATCTCCACGGCGGGCAAGGGGAAGAGCGGGCCGGGAGCGTTGCCCAGGACCGCTGTGGTGAGCTCCACGCCGACCACCCGGGTTTCCACCAGGGCGTCGTCCCCGGCGCGCAGCACGGCTTCGATGGCGCCTGTGAGGGCGTCCGCCGCGTCGGGGCCGCTGGCTTCGACCCGCAGGGTGGCCAAGGACGAACCGCCGCGGCGGGGTTTGACGAACCAGCCGCTGGGGCTTTCGAGTGCACCGAGCACCCGCGCGGCGCCTTGGGAGGCTGCGGCCGCGGGGGTCTGGCCTTCGCCCCGAGTCACCAGGAACCCGGGTGCGAAACGCACGCCCAGCTCGCCCAAAAACAGGCGCGTGAGCCACTTGTCGATGGCCAGGGCCGAGGCCGCCTGGCCCGAGCCGGTGTACACCCGGCCGGCCGCTTCCAGCAGCCCCTGCACACCTCCGCCCTCGCCGTCGCCGCCGTGGAGGGCCAGGAAACAGACGTCGACCTCTGCAAGCCGCTCGAGGGCGCTCCCCAAGGAGCACGGCTCCCCGTCGATCCGCCAGCGGCCGTCGAGTTCGAGCACCACGTCCAAGAGCCGCTCGACCCGCCCGTCGGCGCGCAGGGCTCCGAGCACCGCCTCGCCGCTGGCCAGGGAGATCGGCCGCTCGGCGCTTCGGCCGCCGCGCAAAACCGCCACCGAGCGCGGTCGGGGGCGGGCGAGCAGCCCCCCAATCCACTCGGTGGTGCCGGCGCAGGCAGGGGTGCGATCGACGGATAGAGGAGCGGGGATCTTCACGGGACGGATGCGACTCGCGGAGTGCAATCTAGCAGCCTGTCGGGGTAATCGCGTCGCGAGGCTCAGCGGGGTGCGCCGGGGCAAGGAGCGCGCCGCCGAGACGGAGGAGGCGGCCTTTGCGGGCCAATGAGCACGGCTCGGCAAGCGCGACGCAGCCCTGGCG
>JBJHAV010000085.1:0-13783 GCA_050480685.1 Planctomycetaceae bacterium
CCCCCGGCCCCTGGGGGGGGGGGGGGGCGGGGGGGGGGCCACGGGGGGGGGGGTGGGGGGGCCGCCCCCCAACGGCGGCGCCGCGACGGCGCCGCCGCTCACGGTTACCTGGGCCGCACCGCCGGGGGCGGCGGGCAGCTCGATGTAGATCAGGCCGCCGAAGGGCGACGCGACACTCGTGCGGGGCGCTTCGAGCGGCCAGGCGGCGGAAATTTCAGGCACGCGCTCCCAGCCCGGCAGATGCCAAAGGGCGTCCGTGTGGCAGCCGATGCGCACGCTCGCACCGGCTTCCACGAGAGCCGGCGGCACGTCGATCACCACGGTTTCACCCGCCAGGGCCCACAGGCCGGTGCCGTGCCAGCCCCAGCGGGCCAGGTCGATGTCGATCGTCGCCCGGGCCCGGCGTGCGTTCGGTGCGGGCCGACCCGGGAAGTCGGCGGCGGCCGGGTGGGCGCGTACCCGTTCGGGCGGCAGCGATTCGAAGGTGCGAAGTTCGTGGGCCAAAAGCACGCGCGCCAGCGCGCGCTTGGCGCCGAGGGGGCGCCCCGGGGCGGGAAGGTCATCCGCGGAGCGGCGCTGCACGAGCCCGTCGAGGCGCCGGCGAAGGGTGCGCTCGTCGGGCGGCAGCGCACGTACCGCGCGCAGCGCCGTGGCGGCCAGGGCCTCCCGCGCTTGAGCGTCGAGCTCGCCTCGACCCTCGGCGCCGGCGATCAGCAGGGCAAGCGCGCGCCCACCGTGAAGGCCTTCGGGCAGCGCGGAAGGCACGAGGAATCCGGCCTCGCCGGTCCGTGAGACGTAGTCCTCGGTCCAGGCAAGCCCGACCCCGTTCGCGAAGCGATTGAGGCCGTTGCCCCGCAGGTCGGCGCCGCCGTGGATCTGCACCCAACCCCACGGGGTCATGCCCGCCACAACACCGCCGCCCCACTCCACAAAACGCAGCAGCGCTTGGATCTGCGGCTCGTCCAGGTCCGCATGGAAACAGACAAGCACATCGATCCCGCCCAAGGAATCGACCCAACCGTCGCCCACAGCGGACACTTCGAAGCCCTCGTCGAGCACGTCTCGCACCCCGTCCGCGCGCAAGAGCCCCACGCGCAAGGGCCGCTCCGCCGTGCTGCGAGATCCGCGCCGATCCCCCGCACTCCATACGATCGCCTGGCGCACAAAACGCGCCGTATCCGCCACCGCCAGCGCCGCGGGATCCGCGTAGCCGCTGTGGGAAAACGCGACCACACGGCCCCGCCCATGTTCCGCAGCGGCGACCGTCACCAAATCCGAGTCACCCGCCCGCCCGGCGACAACCGGAAACGCCTGCTCCCCCAAGGGCACGATCGCCCCGGGCACCCCCGGCGCGGCGATCTCCACCACACCCTCGATCAGCGCGGCCCGCTGGGGAAAGGGATCGGCCAGAGCCAACAGGGCGAGTAGGAGCGCAAACATGGATCGAAATGGGGGCTTAGAAACTCACGGGACAGCGCGGGGTGTTCACCGACAAGGCGGGGAGCCTCGTTTTCGCTGCTCGCCCGGATCACGGGGAGCTGACGCTCACGCTGCGGGCCCGAGAGGGGCGTTTGTCCCTCGATCGCACGCTGCCGACCGATGCTTTTCCATCGTGCTGCGCGGCGAAGGGAACTGACAGTGCGCGAGCGGCGCTTCGCCGCGCCGCTGTTCGCGGACCCCAACGGGCCGCAGGCCCGCGAACCGCGCACCGCGAATATAGGGTGGCGAAGTAGACCTCAGCGCCTCAGGGCTTCAGCGCGAGCAGGGTAGTGGTGACGCGCTCGACGTCGGAGGCGGAGAGGAAGGGGTGGACGGGGAGGCAGAGGATCTCGCTGGCCAGGCGTTCGGCGCCGGGGAAGTCGCCGGGGGAGTAGCCCCAAGTCTGGGCGGCGGCTTGGAAGTGGACCGGGGTGGGGTAGTGGATGGCGGCGGAGATGCCCTGGGCGGAGAGGGCGGCGATGGTGGCGGCGCGGTCTTGGCCGGCGGTGAGGCGCAGGCCGTATTGGTGGTAGCAGGGGCGCGAGCCGGCCTCGGACTGGATCGGGCGCAGGTGGTCGGAGCTCTGGAAGGCTTGGGTATAGGCGGCGGCGATTTCGCGGCGGCGGTTGTTCCAGGCCTCCAGGTGGGGGAGTTTGGTGCGCAGGACGGCGGCTTGGATGGCCTGGAGGCGGGAGTTGGTGCCGATCTCGCCGTGTTGGTATTTGGCGGTGCTGCCGTGGTCGCGCAGGCGGGCCAGGTGGCAGGCGAGTTCGCCGTCGTCGGTGAGGATCGCGCCGCCTTCGCCGGCGGCGCCCAGGTTCTTGGTGGGGTAGAACGAGAACGCGGCGGCGTGGCCGCGGGCGCCGGCGCGGTAGGGGGGGCCGTCGGAGCCGGTGCGTTCGGCGCCGTGGGCCTGGGCGGCGTCCTCGAGCAGGCCGAGGCCGCGGGAGTCGGCGATCGAGCGCAGGGCGTCCATGTCGCAGAGCGCCCCGTAAAGGTGCACCGGCAGGATCGCGCGGGTTTTGCGCGTGATGGCGTCCTCGATTTGGTCGATGCGCATCAGGGCGGTGTCCGGGTCCACGTCCACGAAACGCGGCACGGCGCCGAGCCAGGCGATCGCGCCGGCGGAAGCGAAGAAGGTGAAGGGCGTGGTGATCACCTCGTCCCCGTGTCCCACGCCCATGGCCTTGAGGGCCAGGATCAGCGCATCCGTGCCGGTGGCGACGCCGATGCTGAAGCGTGTGCCCTGGTAGGCGGCGAACTCCTTCTCGAAGGCCTCGACCTCCGGGCCGAGCACGTAGGCACCGCTGTGCAGCACACGCAGCACGTTTTCCTCGAGGGCCGGACCGAGGGCGGCGCGCTCGGCGGCCAGGTCCACGGGTTGGATGCGCTTTTGGGTGTCGGTGGTGGCCATGGGGGATCGTGGTTGGGTCGCTTTTGGGCGCGGCGCGCCGCTCACTTGTAGGTTTCGAACTCGCCCTGCTGCAGGCGCTTCCAGTAGGCGTCGAGCTCACTGCGCACCAGCCCCGAGAGCAACAGCACACCTAGCAGGTTGGGCAGCGCCATGCCGAGGATCATCAGGTCGCTGAAGTCGAGGATGCTCTTGGCGGTGATGACCGAGCCCAGGAAGGTGAAGATCAGGAAGATCACCTTGTAGATCAGGGAATAACCGTCCCCGACCAGCCAGCACCAGCAGCGTTCGCCGTAGTAACTCCAGGAAATCATGGTGCTGAAGGCGAACAGCGCCACCGCGACCGAGAGCAGGTAGGGGAACCAGGAGATCACCGACCCCATGGCTTGGCTGGTCAGGAGCGCCCCCTGGCGATCGGCGCGCAGGGCCGCGTACTGCGGGTCGGCGTAGGCCTGGGTGATGATGATCACCAGGGCCGTCATGGTGCAGATCACGACCGTGTCGATGAACGGTTCGAGCAGCGCCACGAAACCCTCGCGCACCGGGTAGTCGGTTTTGGCCGCGGCGTGGGCGATGGCGGCCGAGCCGATGCCGGCTTCATTGGAGAAAGCAGCCCGCTGGAAACCTTGGATCAACACGCCGATCAGTCCGCCCAGGCCGGCCTCGGGGGTGAAGGCCCCGGCGAGGATGGTGCCGAAGGCCCAGCCGATCTGCCCGAAGTTCGCGAACAGGATGAAGAGGCAGGCGCCGATGTACAGAAGGCACATGGACGGCACGACCTTCTCGGCCACCTGGGCGATGCGTTTGATGCCGCCGATGATCACGATGCCGACCAGGAAGGTCATCAGCGCGCCGTAGATCCAGCCGTGCTCTTGCAGGAAGGGCACCGACTGGGAGACGGCATCGAGGGATTGGCGCACCTGGAAGCTGTTGCCACCGCCCAGGGAGCCGCCGATGCAAAGCACCACGAAGAACACGGCCAGCACCTTGCCGAGGGCACCCAGGCCGATCTCCTTGAGGCCGTTGGAGAGGTAGAACATCGCCCCACCCATGACCGAGCCGTCCGGGCGCACCTGGCGGTAGCGCTGGCCCAGGGTGCACTCGGCGAACTTGCTGCTCATGCCGAGCAGGCCGGCCACGATCATCCAGAAGGTCGCGCCGGGTCCGCCGACGCTGATGGCGATGGCCACGCCGGCGATGTTGCCGAGGCCGACCGTGGCTGAAAGCGCGGCCGTCAGGGCCTGGAAGTGGCTGACCTCACCGGTGCCCTGGGCGCGCGGATTGGTGAAACGCCCGCGCACCACAGCCAAAGCGTGTCCGAAGCCGCGCAGGTTGACGAAGCCCATGCGCAGGGTCAAAAACACCGCGCCGAAGACCAGCCAGAGCACGGCCATCGGCATCGTGGGCCGACTCAGAATCACCACGGACCCGTCGCGGTCCGCCGTTTGATCCACGGCGTGGGGCAGGGAGTCGATGCGACCGCCCGTATGTGCCTTCAGAACGATCCGGTCGATGCCGATCTGAAGCGTGCCGATCGGATCGTTTTCCTTGACCCGGTCGCCGACCTCGACATCCCAAGTGGCGACCCGAGCTTCGACACCCTCGGGCCAATCCTCACCGGCCAGATCGCCCATGGTTTCCGCCTGGGGTTGACGCGGCAAGGGCAGCGGCACCGGGTAGAAGAAGACCGTCTCGATGCCGGCGTTGACGCGCTGCATGGTGCCGTCGGCGCGCGCTTCCCATTGGCGCCAGGTCGACGCCTGGGGTTCGCTTTCACCCTGGGCGACGAGGGCGGCGGCGGTCGGTTCCGCGGGCGCGTTGGCGTGCGCGCTGGGCGGCGTGAGCCAGAGCAGCGCGGCGGCGAGCAGTCCCGCCCAAAGGCCGAGCGAGCGGCTCCGCGACGTCGCCGGGCGGCGGGCCCCGGGATCGGCGCACGGGCTCGCGGCGGACGGGACGGGAACGGCCTTCGGGGCCGGGAACGCGCCGGTCGGGGGGGACGTGGGCATCGTGCGCGGGTCTCGCTCTGGCAGGGCGCGCCTCGGGGGCGGCGCGCGTGGGGACGTTCGGCCGGGGCCCCATCGCGGACCGCGGCGCGGCCATCCTGCCAAGGTGCCCCGGGTGTCGCCAGAGCATCGGCGCGCGGGCTCGGTTCCCTCGCACGGGCGGGCCGCGGGCCTGCGGGCCCCGGGGCCTTCCGGCCGGCACCCGCGCGGCGTGCGGGTCCGGAGCTTGCACCCCATCGCAGGCCCCGGGACCATGGCCCCATGAGCCCTTCGATTCGCCGTGCCCGCCGCTTCCCGTGGACCCTGGTGGCCGTTTTGGCCCTCGGCGCGGCGCTCTGGGCCGCTCCCGCCGCCGCCCTCCAGGATCCCCAGGTCGAAGCTCCGGCCCGCGACCAGGCCCAACTGGAGGCTTGGACCCGGGAGATCGCCGTGGACGTGGCGCGCCTGCGCGGGCTCGAGTGGCGCGAGCCGGTGCGTGTGGCCTGGGCCGACCGCGACCAGTTCCTGGACTACATGCACGAGCGCCAGGAGCGTTTTTCCTCGGCCAGGGAGCGACGCTTCGAGGACGAGGTCTCCAAGCTGCTCGGATTCGTCGACGCCGAGGTCGATTCGGCGGCTCTGGTCGAAGAACTGCTCGAATCCCAGGCGGCGGGTTTCTACGACCCAACCCACAAGACGTTTTTCGTGCTCGACGATCTGCCCGAGGCGCTCGTGCGCATGATCGCCGCCCACGAGTTGGTCCACGCACTCGACGACCAGCACTTCGATCTGGACGCTGGCCTGGCCGCCCGGCGCGGCAACAGCGACGCCCTGTGGGCCTACATGGCGGTGGTCGAGGGTTCGGCCACGGCGGTGATGAACACCTGGGCGGTGGAAAACCTGCAGCGTTTTTCGCCGGAGGATTTGGAGCGCATGGGGCAGCTCGGGGACGCGGGGCTGGAAGCGGCGCCGGAGCGTTTCTGGAAACCCCTGGTGGGGGCCTACTACCGGGGCGCGTCCTTCCTGGCGCGCACTTCGAGTGTGCTGCGCGGTTCCATGGCGCGCCCGTCCCCGCGGGACATCGATCGCGCCTTCCAAGATCCGCCGGCGAGCTCCGAGCAGGTGCTGCACCCGGACCGCTATTGGAATGCGGAGCGTGTCGACTTACCGCAGCGTGTGCACCTGGTGCCGCGCGCCTTGCCCGAGGGGTGGAGCTGGCTCGGGGACGACACCTTCGGCGAGTTGGTGCTGGCCATGGCCGTGGGGCCGCCGTCCGAACCCCTGCGCGGCACGGGGCAGATCTTGAGCGCGCGCTTCACCCATCCGGCCGCGCAAGGGTGGGGCGGAGATCGCCACGGGATGGCGGAAAGGGGCCCGGCGCGCGTGTTTTTCGCGGAACTGCGCATGGACGACGCCGCGGCGGCGACGCGCCTTCACGAAGCGCTCACGGCCAAACAGGAACACTTCGATCGCGCCGCCCAAGGCTTCGCGCGCCACCTGCTCGATTCCGTCGAGGACGAAGCCGAAGGCGCCGAGCGCGTCCTTTCGGCCGGTCACCGTTTCACCCTCGACGAATCCCAAGCCCGCGTGCATTGGCTCGCTTTCGTGAACCTCGCGGAAGGCGAAGCAGAGCGAGTGGCCGCCGGCATCGAAGTGCGTGTGCCCAAAAACACACCCCAGCCCGCTTCGCGCTAACGGGTTTCCTCAGCGAGCCAGGCCCGCCGAGCGAGTTCCCGTTCCTCGGCGAGTTCGCGCACCAACTCGATCCAAAGGTTCGTTTCGCCGGATGGGGCTGCGTCCCGCGGGCGCCACGTCTCGGCGCCCCGCAGCGCTGCGCGCCGCCCGAGGTCCGCCTGGGGCGGCACCCACTCCCAATGGGCCGGCCCCGGCAGCAACTCGCGCCCGCGGGTTACGGCCGGCCCGGGCCGATCGGTGAATGCCAGCGGGCGCGGTCCGTCCCAAAGGCCATCGAAAAACACACTTTGGGCCAATCGGGCCGCGCGCGGATCGGCGGCCAAACGTTCGGCCAGGTGGGCCTCGAAGCGCACGAGCGCCGGGGCCAGGTCGGGCGCTCGCCGCGCCAGTTGTGCGCGGTACCAGGCCGTCGAGAGCAACCCCCGATCCACGAGCACCACGTCCGGCCGCAGTCCCAGCACCACCTGGCGGTGGAGCAACGGGAAACCGAGCACGTCCGTGTGGCCCAAACGATTGACCACCAACAGCGCATCCGCCGGCAGCGCCCCGAGCAGCGCGTCCGCGTATTCGCCCGCCACCTCCTCCGCGCGCGCGTCCAGGGCCGCGAAGCGCGCCTTTGGCGAGGGCACGAGCGCGACCGCCAAGAGCAGCGCGGCGAAGAGCGGTCCGGCAAGCGATCCCAAACGGGTCGCAAAGGCGCGCGCCGCGGCGGCGAAGGCCAGGCCCGAGCCCGCGGCCAAAAGCAGCGGCAGCGGGCTATAGCTGCCCGCCAAACGCGCTTTGGCCGCCGGTTCCATGGGCCAGTTCACGGCCCAAAAGGCGAGGCCCGCGCCCGCGAGGGTCGCTCCGACCAGGGCCAGGAGCGCCCCCGGTCCACCGGCCAGGCGCCGCCCGAAAGCCAGCGCCAAGAGAGCGGCGGCGGCCACCAGCAGCGGCCATTGGCCGGCGCTTTGCTCCCACAGGAAAGCCCCCTGGGCGGCCACATCGCGCTCCAGGCCCGTGCGGTACTGGGCGCGCCGCAGGGGATCGTGCAGCGCTTCGCCGCCCTTGGCTTCGCCCCAATTCACCGCCGGATCGCGGCGCGCGGCCAAGGGCACGTAGGCGTAGAGCGCGAGGGGAGCGAGCCCGGCCGCCGCCCAGGCGAAAAGGCGACCCGGCCGGGCCCGGTCGCGCGCTCGCAGAAACACGTAGGGCAAGAGCCCGGCCAGGTAGAGCGTGTTCGGATGGGCGCAGAGCCCGAGGCCGAAGAGAAACGCGGTCCAGCCCGGGCGCGGGATCGGCGCGAGGGCGAGGGCCAGGAAGAGGGCCTGCAGGGCCAGGGCCAGGGCGTAGACCTCGACCACCGTGCCCTGGGCGGCTGGCGTCGGAGCCAGAGCCAGGGCCAAACCGGCGGCCGCGGCCAGGGCCGGCCCGGAACCTCGGCTGCGCACGAGAGCCGCCACACAGGCCGCCGCCGCCGCCAACCCGGCGGCGCTGAAGAGCGCCAGGGCGTGGGCCGCTCCGAGGCCGAAAAGCGCGCCCACACGCCCCGCGCCGGCGGCGAGCAGCGTCCACAGGGGATACCCGGGCGGGTGGGGCACCCCCAGGGCGTGGGCCGCCGCCACGAGCAAGCCGGCATCCTCGAAGGTCACGTCCCGCGCCGCCCCGCGCGCCGCGAAAACGAACACCAGGCCGCCCGCCACCAGCGCCGCATCCCAGCGGGCCCGACCGGTCAAACAGGGCGCGCCGCGCTCCATCGCTCCGCCGCTGCCGTCCGGGGTCCGCACTTTGCAGAGCCTATCCCCGCCGCCCGCCGGGTTTGGAGGATTCATGGGCCGGGCGCGGGGCGGCGGCACAGGGGACTAAAGCGCCGCCATCGCCACGCCCGCGCTCCGCCCGCTTTCGAAGGCACCTTCGAGCCGCGGACCGAGGCAGCCATCCCCGGCAACGAAGAGCGGCGAGCCCGCCGCGGCCGCGTGGGGACGGCCGAGGGGGGCGAGCACCGACGCGTAGCGCCAGCGGTGGGCGTCCAGGTGGCTCGGCTGGGGCAGCTCCCGGTGAAGGCGGCGCGCGAGCTCCGCGAGCAGTTCGCGGGCCGAGACGAGCGGATCGCGGTCCAGGTGCTCGGCCGACCAGTCGGGAGCGGCGTGCAGCACCCAAGCCTCCGCGGGCGGCCGTCCCGGTTTGCTCGTTTCGCGCACCCAAAGGCCCAAGGGGGAAACGCCCTTCGCCGCGTCGAAGGGCAGATCGAGGGGCGCGGACCAGGCCGCCAGGACGGCGATGCAGGGGGCGTAGGTCACTCCGGCCAGGGCCTCGGCCAGATCGGGCCCATGGGCTTGGATCAGCGCGCGGGCCTGGGCGGCCGGCGCGGTCACCAGCACGCCGCGCGCGGGGCCGTGGCGCTTGCCGCTCGCCTCCACGGCCCACCACCGCTCGCCCTCCCGGACCAGCGCCGTCACGGGCACCCCCGTGCGCAGCTCCGCGCGCTCCCCGAGGCGCGCCGCCAGGCTGCGGCCCCATTGGCTGCTGCCCGGCACCGCGACCCACAGTTCGTCGCACTCCACGGGCTCCACCGCCGCGGAATCCAGGCGCGCCCAGCGGGGCCTCCACGGCGCAGCTTCCCCCGCCGCGCGCATGTCTTCGCACAGGGCGCGGAAGTGCTTCCCGCGCGCCGCCGCGAAGGGCACACCGTGATCGAAGGAAAGCGCTCCAAGCGCGGGATGCGCGGCCCGCCGGGTGCTCGCCCGCCCGCCCGCCGCCCGTCCCTTGTCGAGCAGCAGCACCGAGCGCCCTGCGCTTCCCAGTTCCCAAGCCGCCGCGAGCCCCGCCACACCGGCCCCCACGACCAACACATCGAAGTCCGCCATGGCAGGCAACCTAAGACGATGGGATCGGGTCTTGGGCCGGGGCCGCTCCCGCGCTGTCAGAGTGTGGGAAAATGGGTCGCGCAGCGACCTTCCCACACTCTGTGGCCGCCGGATGGCGGCCCAAACGGCATCTGACAGCGCCTTCGCGTCGGCCGAGCCGAGATTTTCCCGCGCTGTCAGCCAAAAGCGTGGCCGAGGCGCGCGCGGGGCAGGCCGCCGGCGACGCGGCCTTGGAAGAGGAAAACACCTTCGATGCGCCAGCCCGGGCGGGGGGCTCCCCAGCCGTCGGCGTCCAGTTGCCAGCGGCTGGCGAAGAGAGTCAGTGGGCGGCCCGGGGCGTCGGCGGTGAGCACGTCGTAGTCGAGGCCCGTGATCGGGTTGGTGCAGCGCTCCACGTGCAGGAGGCGCGTGTCGATTTCCATGCAGCCCGCCGGGTCCTCGGGGCCGCCCAGGGGGCCGAGGCACGGACGGCGCATGAGGTCCGGGCTATCGGCGCCGGGCTCGGGCCGCAGGCTGACCACGTCGAGGGCGAATCCGGCGGTGGAGATGGCGAGCACGTGGCCGTGGGGCAATCGCTCGGGCAAGCGCCGGCGGTCGGCCAGGTAGGTGGCGAAGGGGAAACTCGTCCCCACGGCCGCGCCGCTCGGCAGGGGCGGGTTCGCGCGCCCGGCGAGCAGGGCGTCGAAGGGCGCATCCGGCAGGGCCTCCAGGTGCTCGACGGCGACCCGCAGGCGCTCGCGGGTGCTGAACCAGGGCACGATCCCGGGCACGCCGGTCGGGCCGGGGTCGAGGCGCAGTTCCAGCCCGCCGCCGAGGCCCAGGCGGCGCTCTTGGCCGCCGCGGTCGCGGTAGGGGATCGCTTCTCCGCGTTGGTGCACCAACTCCAGGAGCGAGTCGGCGTCGAAGTCCGGCGGGAAGCCCACGCATTCGAGCAAGAAGTCCATGGGAGCGAGTTCTGAGCCTACTAGTTCGCGCGCCCGGTGCCGGGGACAATCGCGGCGCCGTTCGCGGCGCGGGTTTTGGGCCCCGCCCGGCGCGCTCCCGAAGATGGTCCGCCGCGATTCCAGTTCGCCCCCGGGGCGAGGCCGAAGCCGGCCCGTGCGGGCGGCCGGGCGGTTGGAGGTGCGCATCGTGCCCGGCCCGGCCGAGCGCGAGCGGCTCGCGGGTCTGGCGCGCGAGTGCCTGCCTCAGTTGCCGCCCGGGGCGGAGCCGGTCCCTTCGGAGCGCTTCGGGGTGCTGCTCGTGCACGTGGGCGAGGTCGCCCCGGCGCGGCTCGCCGGTGTCCTGGAATCGGTGGCCCGGGCCGCGGCGGGGGCGCCCGCCTTCGAACTGGTCTTCGATCGGATTGGGCCCCGGCCGGCCGGGGACCAGGCCCGCACCCTGTGTGTGTTCCCCTCGGCGGACCCCGGGCGCGCGGTGCGCGAACTCGCGGCTCGCCTCGCTGCGCGCCTGGTGCGCCCGGATCGGCGCGGCAAGGAGCCCTTCGCGCCCGCCTTGACCCTGGCCCGTTGGCGGCCGGCGCGCGCCGTCGACTGGGAGCGCACGATCGAACCGCTCGTGCTCGCGGCCGAGGAAATCGCCGTGCTCAGCGTGCGCGGCGCGCAGGCGGTGGAGCTGGCGCGTTTTCCCCTTGCGCCCACGCCGGGCGGTTAACCGCGCCGCAGCAAAAGCGTGCGGCGTTCGGTCAGCTCTTCGATCGCAAAGCGCACACCCTCGCGGCCGAGACCCGAGGCCTTCACGCCGCCGTAGGGCATGGCGTCGGCGCGGGTGGTGGGCACGTCGCCGACCACGACGCCGCCCACCTCCAAGCGCTCGAAGGCGGCCAGGGCGTGTTCGAGGCGGCCGGTGAAGATGCCGGCCTGCAGGCCGAAGGGGCTCGCGTTCACCCGTTCCAGGGCCGCTTCGAAGTCGTCGAAGGCGGCCAGGGTGGCGACGGGGCCGAAGACCTCGCGGCATTCCAGGGAAGCGCGCTCGGGGACGTTTTCGAGCAGCGCGGGGGTCAAAAACGCGCCGCGCCGCTCGCCGCCCACCAGCAAGCGCGCGCCGGCTTCGACCGCTTCGGCGATCCATTGCTCCACCCGGCGCGCTTCGCCTTCATCGATCAAGGGGCCGATGTCCGTGGTTTCGTCCAAGGGATCGCCGACCACCAGGGCGGCCGTGCGCGCCACGAGCGCATCGCGCAGGGCGTCGAGGCGCGAGCGGTGCACCAAGATGCGCTGCACGCTGATGCAGCTTTGGCCCGCTTGGGAATAGGCCCCGGCGGCGAGCCGCTGTGCGGCGAACTCCACGTCCGCGTCCGCGTCGACGATGCAGGCGGCGTTGCCCCCCAGTTCGAGGGTGACGCGTTTCGTGCCCGCGCGCCGGCGCAGCTCCCATCCGACGTCCGCCGAGCCGGTGAAGGAAAGGAACGACGGCCGGGGATCCTCGACCAAGAGCGACGCTTCCCGGTGACCGGTGGGCAGCACCGAGAAGCTGCCCCGCGGCAGGTCGGTTTCGGCCAAAAAGTCGCCGATGCGCAGGGCCGAAAGGGGCGTGCTGCTGGCGGGTTTGAGGGCGAAGGGGCATCCCGCGGCCAGGGCGGGCGCGACCTTGTGGGCCACCAGGTTGAGCGGGAAGTTGAAGGGTGTGATGAAGCTGGCGAGGCCGATCGGGAAACGCCGCACCCAGGCTTCGAGGCCCTCGCCGCGGGCGGAGCCGTCCAGGGGCAAAAACTCGCCGCCGATGCGCGTGGCTTCGCCGGCGGCGAGGGTGAAGGTGTCGATGGCGCGCTCCACCTCGGCGCGCGCATCCTTGAGCGCCTTGCCGGCCTCTTGGGCGAGGGTGCGCGCCTCGGCCTCGCGCTCTTCGCCCAGGCGCCGCGCCACGTGCAGCAGCGCATCGCGCCGGCGCCAGGCGGGCAGGCCCGCGAGCGCGCCGCGGGCTTCGCTGCCCAGGCGCAGGGCCGCGTCGACCGCCTCCCGGTTGGCCCGACTGACCCGCGCCAGGAGCCGCCCGTCGCCCTTGCCGAAAACCGCCAGATCGCCGCCCATGGGCACCCGCTCGCCCCCGACGTAGAAGGGCACCGCCGCTTGGTCCGCTTGCATGCCCCTAGGCTAGTGTCCGCGGCCCGCGGTCAAGCTCCCCGGTCTTCGGACGGGCCCCCTCGCCGATTCCCGGGCACATCGGCCCGCCCCGTGCGTAGAGCCGCGAGCCGGCCGGCCCTCGTCCGGACGGCCGCCGGGCCCCGGGTTTATGCTGGGGCGACCTGAAACCGACAGGGGGCCGCCCCGTGCGCCCCAGGAGGCCAAATCCCATGCGAACTCTCACCCGGGCGCTCGTGGCGCCCGTGTTGCTCGCCCTCGCGGCAAGCGCCGGCGCCCAGGGCATCGGCAGCAGCCTGCCCGAGGCGAACCTGCACGACTTCACCCAGACGCCCGCGACCTCCTTCGAGGACTTCACGGGCCGCCTGGTCCTGCTCGAGTTTTTTGCCTACTGGTGAGGCCCTTGCGCGGCCTCGGTCCCGCACCTGAACGAACTGCAAGAGCAGTACGAAGGTCGGGGGCTGAGCATCATCGGCGTGACCGGTGAAGGCAAG
Source organism: Planctomycetaceae bacterium (assembly GCA_050480685.1). Lineage (GTDB taxonomy): Bacteria > Planctomycetota > UBA1135 > UBA1135 > JBJHAV01. The sequence goes on from JBJHAV010000085.1 coordinate 12,988, forward strand.
CGCGAGACGGAAGCTTGGATCGAACAGCACGGGGCGAAGTTCCCGTATGCCTATGACCGCGGTGGGCGCTTCCAGCGCTCCTTGGGCGTGAGTGGGATTCCCCATGCCATCCTGGTTTCTCCCGCCGGCAAGATCGTTTGGCGCGGACATCCTTCGTCCCTGCGCGGCAACGTGGTCGAGGCGCACCTGGAGGGCGCTTTGACCAAGCCCCTTTGGGATTGGCCCGTCGCCGCCCGCGGGGTGCGCCAGCACCTGGGTCGCTCGGACTTCGGGCGCGCGATGAACGAAGCCCGGCGGCTTTCCGACGAGGCACTCTCGAAGGAAATCCAGGCCGCGATCGAGGGCCTGGTCGGCCTGCACGTGCGCGCCGTCGAAGGGGCTTACGAGCGCGGCGACTTTTTGACCGTCGACACGGACGGCAAGGCGCTGCTGCGTTCCCTCGGCGACCTGCCCCAAGCGGAGCGGATCGGCGAGCTGGTGGACGACGTGGGCCGCGATCGCGACAAGCAGCGCATCGTGCGCGCCCAGGGTGAGGTCCAAAAGATCCGCGAAAGCCGCATGCGCAACCGCCGCGAGATCGAGTCGGCCATCGCGTCCCTCGAACGCCTGGCCCGGGACAACGCGGGCACCTACGCCGCGACCCAGGCCCAGGCTCTGCGGGACGAACTGCGCCAGCGCTTGCCGGATTGACGCCGCCCGCCCCTCGCTTCCGCGAGGACGGCCGGTGGGTGGGGACGGTGCCAGGCTCCCACTCCACCCCCCCCAACGAAACGGGCCCGCGTTAGCCCGGCCCGGT
>JBJHAV010000086.1:0-13547 GCA_050480685.1 Planctomycetaceae bacterium
GTGCTGCTCTTCGCGCACGCCGAACGCGAAGCCGTCCTAGAGCGGCTCACCCAACTCGCCACCCCGCGCTAAACCCGGTGGGTGGAGTTGGAGCCTGGCACCGTCCCCACCCACCGATTCAGGGCCGCGGGGATTCTTGGGGCGCGGGCAGGGAACCGAGCAGGCGCAGGGTGATCGGCGAGAGCACTGCCAAGAGGCAAAACGCCAAGGCCCCGTGCCACAACGCCCGCAGGGCAATGCGCGTCACCGTGTCCCCACTCTCGGCGCGCAAGAACAGCTCCAGCACCAAACCGAACGCGCCGACCAGCACCGCGCCGGTGGAACACACGAGCAGCCCCACCACCGAGAGCGCCAATCCGCTGGGATCCCGGCGCCCGGAAAACACCGCTTTCCAGGCCCAGAGCAAGGCCAGCACCAACACCGCGATCCCCACGAAGGCCAGCCACATGGGATCAAAACCCGGATCCACCGGACCGCGCAGGCGCTGATCTCCCCACCACCAGGCCGCGATCAACGGCAGCCCGAGCAGGGCGCCGCCCAGCCGGGCCAGGGGGCTGTCGAGGGCCCGCCAGAGGGTCGACGGATCGGACATGGCTGAATGGTACGGCGGGGGGTACGGTGCCGTACCCCCCGCCGTACCATTCACCGATGGACGAAGCGCGTCGCAAGCAGTTTGAAGCTCTGATCGCCGCGGAACCCGACGACACCCTGCTGCGCTTCGGGTTGGCGCGCATGTTCCTGGAAGCGGGCCTGGCCGCCGAGGCCGCCGGCCACCTGGAACACGCCCTGTCGGTGGACCCCGGTTACTCCGCCGCCTGGCGCGAACTCGGGCGGGCCCGCCAGGCCGCCGGCGATGTCGAGGGGGCCCGCTCCGCTTGGGAACAGGGTATCCCCGCCGCCGAAGCCAAGGGCGACCTGCAGACCGCCAAGGAAATGCGGGTTTTCCTGTCCCGGCTCTGACCGGGCTCACAGGGTGCGCGCATGGCCGCGCGCCCGCTGCCGGTAGGCCCACCAGGCGCGCACGAAGTCCAGCAACCCCGGCACCTTCGCCCCGCGGGCCGCGTTGGCGGCGCCGATCTCGAAACACAGGCGCCACTGGGCGCACAGGGTGCGCCAGGCGAAAACCAAACCGTGGCGCCGGTCGTAGATGTGCGTGGCCTCGGAGGTCACGCCGTTGAGTTCGATCGCCACTAGGTCGCGGCCTTCGATCAAGGCCGCTTCGTCCGGGGCGCGCAGGTCGTAGCGGCCGAAGTGGAAACCTTCGAAGCTGCGGCTCAATTCGTCGACGGCCGCCAGCAACGCTTCGCTCGCCAGGTGCCCGCCGTCGAGGAAAATCGCCCCGCGGGCGTGGGTGCCGAGCTCCCCCAGCAACACCTCTTCCCCAGCCGCCGGCACTTCGGCCAAACGATCCGCCAACCTGGCGAGGTAGAGCGGAGCCAAAGCCACCGCCCGCGAATCCTCGAGCACCAAACGCTCCAAATTGCGCCGTCCGTCGCCCACCACCCGCGCCAAACGCTTGTCGGTGATCGAGATCAGCCGGCCCTTGGCCTCGCCGGGACCACGCGCGTAGAAAACGCCGTACTCGCGGCCGGGCGCGTACTCCTGGGCGATCAGGTCCACGTCGCTGCCGGCCAGCGCTTCGCGCGCTTGCCGCGCATCCTTCGCGATGATCACACCGGCGCCGCGCTGACCCGCATCCGGCTTGAGCACAAGGGGCCAATGGAGCCCCGCTTCGCGCCGAAAGTCTTCCAGGGCCGCAACGCGCTTCTCCAGCGGCCACGTGCGCGGAATCCATCGCCAGCGCGCGACGCGGATGGATGCGCTCTTGAGCTGGGAAAGGATGGCCGCCTTGGATTCGCCCACGAAACCGCCCAGTTCGATGCCCGGGTTCGCCGCGGCGAAGAGACCCGGCCTGCGATGGCGGAGGAAACCGAGATAGAGCACGTAGGCGATCACCGGCGGGTAAAAAACCCAAGCGGGCCAGAACTCCCAATGCCTGCGCCGTTGCCAGCGCCCGACAAGGGTGCGCCGCCCACGGTAGCTGACCAGGGGCACGAGCACCCGCAGCACGAAGAGCACCACCAGTACGGTCGCCGCCAGAGCCCAGGGCAAGGCCCCTTGCAGTCGATCCACGCGTGTGGCGAGTTCGCCTTCGAAGCGACCCGCCAGCCAGACCAAACCCGGGGTCCACAGCAGGCCGGCGAGCACGAAGTAGAAGGCAAATCGCCAGAAGCTCGCGCCGACCGAGCCGGCCGCGAAGTACGTGGGTAGGCGCGTGCCGGGCAAGAAGCGGCTGGCGAAGATCGCTAGCGCTCCGCTGCGGTGGAACCAGGCGGCGCAGCGCGCCACCGCCGCTTCCTTGAGGAACCAACTCAAAGGAGCCATGCGCAGCGCACGCGCACCGAACCAACGCCCGAGCAGGAACAGGGAAAAGTCCCCGAAGCAGATTCCGATGAAACAGGCCAGCACCGCGGACCAAAAGTCGATCCTTCCCTGGGATACGAGCACACCCGCGCCAATGCAGGCCAAGTCCTCACTCACCAGAGTGGACGCGGCCAGGAGGGCCATCGTCACCGCCTTGGGGAAACCGACCAGAGGCGGTGCGCTGCGCGGATCGAAGGGTTCCGCTGCGGCCGCGCGCAGGTCCGGCGCGACATCGGAGCGGTGTTTCCCAAGCCCGGCCTCCACTCGCGTCCAAAAGGGCTCCAGGGACTCGAGCAGCAGTTCGGGCGCGCGCATCGCCGTCAGGTGCCCCTGGTCCGGCCAAAATGCCGTCTCCGCCTGGGGCGCGATGCGCGCGTGTTCGCGGGCCGCTTCCACCGGCACGAGGGAATCCTTGACGCCGTGAAGAATCGCGAGCGGGCCCTCGTACTGCGCCAGCATGGCGCGCAGGGGCCGCTGATCGGATTCTAGGAAGCTGCGCGCGTACCCTCGATCCAAGAAGCGCCCATCGAGCCATCCGAAGTGCGGGAGGCCTTCAAGGGCGGCGACGAGCAGCGTGTACTGCAGCGCGTGCAACGCGCGGTTCATGTGGTGGTCGCCGAACCACTCCAGCTCTTGAACGCCGATGGAGGACACCAGCGCCAGGGAACGCACCCGCTGCGGGTACTGGTGCGCGAGGGTCAGGGCCGGGCCGCCGGAGAGGCTGTGGGCAACCAGATGGACCCGTTCGATCCCGAGCTCGTCCAACCAGGCGAGCAGGTGCGCCGCTTGCGCGGGGAAAGAGAGATCGGCCGGAGAACGGGTCGAAAATCCAAACCCGGGCAGATCCGGCGCGAGGAAGCGCCGTGTCGACGGAGCGATCGAGAGCAGCGCACGCCAGTCCTTGGACGACCCCGGGCTGCCGTGCAAAAGCAGCACAGGCTCCCCTTGCCCCTGCTCGCGCCACGCGAGCCGCAACGCCCTCCCGCTCGGCGCACCCCTCGCCACCTCCGGCAGGCTCACATGGAGCACGCCGGCGGGCGGATCGTCCGCGCGCAAAACTCCGTATCGCAGCGCGGACGAGGCCGCCAGGAGCAGCGCATAGAACAACAACCAGCGCCGCAGGCGCGGTCTGCGTACGGGTGTGGCTCCGGCGCTCACAGGTGAAGGTCGAGCTCCAAACGACGCGGCGCGACGGAGCGACAGGGCGAGCTGCCTCGATACTCGAGTTCCGCCCGCCGCCGCTCCACCCGGACCCGCGTGAAGCTCACCGTATGCGCATCCTCGCGGTGCATGCACGGGGAGTAGGCCCCGCGTTCGGGTTCGTGGCTGGCGTGGAAACGCTCGTGGGCCGCGCCCAGCGGCCCTTCGCCGGCGATGCCTGCCAGGCAACGTTCGAACCACGCGCGCCGCGCGGCGCGCACCTCCTCCACCCGAAAGGCGCTCGAAACGAGCAAGGGCGGTTCTCCGGCGGGCATGCGCGCGTCGAGGCGCCCGCCCCACCAGGTGAAAACCCGCGCGGGCGCCTGGGGAGCCAGGGCCAGAAGCTGAAAGTCGGCGTAGCGCCCCAGATCCTCCCCTTGTAGCCGCGCTTCGACCTGATCGGAATTGGCCACATCCATCAGGTCGAGCACCAAAAGCCCGCGGCTGCGCAGGTTCGCCGCCGAGGCCGGCTGGGCCGGCACAACCGACCCGGGCAGCGGGTCATAGACATTGAGCAGGCACAGGGTCACGCCCACATCGTTGACCGCCAACCAGGTGCCGCCCGCCAGACCGTCGATGGGCGCGAGCGCCCGCCGGGGTCCGCGTTCGATGTGCTGGGGACCGCTCGCCTCCGGACGGCTGGGACGCTCGTCGCGGTTGCAAAACAGCTCGTACCCGTTCAGTCCGAAGAACCAGGTGACGGTGCACACGGTTTCGCTTCCCGCTGGTGTTGCAGGGTCGACGGCGCGACGCCGAAGCCCGCGCCGCACTCGAAACCCTGGGCGCGCAGCAAGAGATCGATCAAGGCGAAGTGGTGGATGGTGTGGCTGGCCAGGAAACGCAGCTCGCGGCCGATCGTCGAACGGCACCAACGGGCCGAGGCCAGGGCCTCGGGCTCCACGTCCATGCGCACCTGGAGCGCCCGGTCGTGAAGGTCGCCCGGGAGGCGACCCAAACGTTCGATCAACTCCCTAAGGCGCTCAGCGGCATACGCGGGATCCCGTTCGAAACGCTCGTCGCGTTCGCGTCGATCGTAGTCCAAGTGGCCCGAGTCGAGCCCGTGCAGAAAACACTGATAGTAATCGTACACGTGCCTCAGATGGCGCCCGACACCGCTGGGAGCCAGGCCGATAGGCGCAGCGCGGTACCTTTCCGCATCGAGCCGCCCCAAGATGCTCAAGCCCTGTTCGAGTGCGATCACATTCGGCTCGCACAGCGCCCGCTCGCGGTCGTGCGGGCCGGAGCAGGGACTTGGCTCGCAGGAGGGGCCGGCGGATGGCGCCGACTCCCTCGTGCGGACGACATGCGACCCGAGAGTCCCTGGGTCGGTTTCCTTCACCGGACGGGTTCGAATCGCTCGTTGACGGCTTCCCATAGTCGTTCGGCCAATACCTTGCGGTCGGTGTCGAGGATCGGCGTCTCCCCGAAGCTCACGCTCGCCTCGATGTAGGGTAAGCGCAGGAGGCCGAGAATGTGACTTCCGAAGGTTCGTCCGCCCCACCAGCAAACGCTCTCGGAAGCAGGTGTGCAACCTTGGGGCACTGCGTACCGGATCGCCGCGTAATGAACGGGAATGCGACCCGAGGCGGCGGGCGCAAGTAGGGACGGTCGGAACGGCAGCACCTGATGACCCTCGCTGCTGGTGCCCTCGGGGAAGAACACCACCCCGTTGCCCAGGCGCCGCTCGTTTTCGAGCAGTTCGGTGACCCGCAGGAGATCGCGCTTGTCCTCCCTGCGCAGGAACAAAATTCCAACGCTGCGCGCCGCCCAGCCGATCAGGGGCCAGTTTGCGACTTCGGCCTTCGAAATGAAGGCCGTGGGCACCTGCGATGCGATCAGCGGGATGTCCAAGTAGCCCAGGTGATTGGCCACCAGGAAAAACCCGTCCTTGGGAGGTTCTCCCCGGCGCTCGACGCGCACCGCCAAGACGCGCATGACCGCCTTTCCCCAAAGGTGCACGCTCTGGTCGCGCAGGCGGCCCCGGGCCGCCGGCGTGCGCGCGAACGGGCGCTTCAGGCCCCAGAGCAGCCAAACCCCTAGGGTCACGGCCAAGGCGGCGATGGAACGCCAGAGGATGCGTGCGATTCCCATGGGGGCAGGCGCATCCTAATCGGGAAGGTCCGCGGGCGCTTCGGCGCATCGGCCCTGCGGTGCCCCCTTCCCAAGCTCCGTCAACCGGCGTCGAAGAAAAGCCGGCGCAGGCGGGGGTCCAACTCGGCCAGGTCGAAGAGCACCAGGAAATCGATCGTCTTGAACTCCCGGTCGATGGCCGGCGGTCCGCACACCAGGGCGCCGTAGCGCAGGTAGGTGCCGAAGAGTTGGGGCAACTCGAAACCCTCCAGGCGCTCCGGGCCGCTGGGCTCGCCCTGGCAGCGGAAGGCCGGTTGCGGCTCCACGCGCAGGGTGGGGTGCATCTTGCCCTGGCTCTCCAGATAAGCCAGGGCGTCGAGCCCGAGCTGTTCGTCCTGGCTGGTCAGACTGCAACAACCGAACAGGTAGCGTTTGCCCGTGGCCACCAGGTAAGCGGCCAGCCCGCGCCAGAGGGCGAAGAGCGCGTGGCCCATGCGGTGCTGCGGGCCGATGCAGGCCCGGCCGAGTTCGACCGATTGGGCCAGCACCTCCTCGGACAAACCCTCCAGCCGGAACTCCTGATCGCAGTAGAAGCCCGAACCCGTGCGGGCCATCTCGAGGGTCTGCAGGCGGTAGGTGCCGGCCACCTCGCCCGTGCGCTCGTCCATCAGGAGCAAATGGTGGCACTGGGCGTCGTAGCGGTCCGAATCCAGACCGATGGCATGGCTGGCGTCCAGGCCCTCGCCGAGCTCCAGGTTGAAGACCTCGTAGCGCAGCCGCAGGGCGCGCTGGACCTCCGCCTCGTCGCGGGCAAGCCGCACGCGATAGTGGCGCTCGACTAGATCGAATCCCGGGAGGGGCATCGTGGGGCTCGTTTCGCCGGGCCGCGGGTCCTGGGGGACGGCGGCGGGCAGAGCATCGGGAGTGGGAGCTTGCGCGGCCATGGGCGTGCGTTCTTTCTTACCCGAGCGACGCGCGGCGCGCGACGGGGCGACCCCATCTTGCGCAGGACCGGGCCGTCCATTCCGGGGCTTGGGCGCCCGGAAAAGCGCTCCCCGGAAAGCCCCGGACGCGGCATCCCTAACGGATAGAGAACGCCCGGCCTCCTCACCGGGGGGCGTCCGCCCCCAGCCCGAGCACGGTGCTCGCCACGGTCTTCACCCCCATGCCGTTGCCGCCCCGGGGGGTGCCCGGGCTGCCCCGGTCCTCCCAGGCGTACACGTCGATGTGCGCCCAGCGGCTGTCCTTGGCGAAGCGGCGCAGGAACAGCGCGGCGGTGATCGCCCCCGCGCGGCGGTCGCTGCTGGAGTTGTTCACGTCGGCGAAGGGCGTGTCGATCCAACTCTCGTAGCGCTCGACCAAGGGCAAGCGCCACAGGGGTTCGTCGCTGCGCTCGGCCGCATCCAAAAGGCGCGCGACCAGATCCTCGTCCGTGCCGAAGAGCGCAGGCAGGTCCGGCCCTAGGGCCATGCGCGCCGCACCCGTCAGGGTCGCCACGTCGAGCAACCTCACGGCGCCGAGCTCCCGGCCGTGGGCCAAAGCATCCGCCAAGAGCAAACGCCCCTCCGCATCCGTGTTGCCGATCTCCACGCGCTGGTCGTCGTAGGCCCGCAGCACATCCCCGGGCCGCATGGCCAGGGGCCCGACCGCGTTCTCCGCCGCCGGCAGGATCGCCGTGAAGGGCAAGGAGCAGCCCAGGCGGCCGAGGGTTTCGAGGGCGCCGATGACCGTGCCGGCCCCGCCCATGTCCTTGCGCATCAGCAGCATGTTGCCGCCGGTTTTGATGTCGAGCCCGCCGGTGTCGAAGACGACGCCCTTGCCGATCAGCGCCACCTCGGGCGGGCGCCCCGCCGGGCCGCCTTCGACAATCGTCACCGTGGGCGGACGCGAGGCGGCCCGTCCCACCCGGGCCACCATGCGGAAGCCGGCTGCTTCGACCTCGTCGCCGCGCAACACCCGCGCGCGCATGCCGTGGCGCACCGCCACCTGGCGGGCGGCGTCGGCCAACTCGTCGGGCCCCATCTCCTCGGCCGGCGTGTTCACCAGGTCCCGGGCCAAAAGGATGCCCTCGGCGCGGGCGCGGCTTTCTTCCAGGGCCCGGCGCGCGACGGTCGGATCCAGGTCGGTCACGAGGGTGCAGGGCCCGGCCAAGGGCGATCGCCCGCGGACGCTTTGGCGGAATTGGTAGGGCCCCAGAGCCACCCCTTCGGCCAGGGCGCCCAGCCGCTCGGCGGCTTGGGCTTCGCCGCCGGCCCGGGGCACGTCCAAACACCAGGGTTCGCCGGCCGGAATCTGACCGACGGCCACGGCCGCCGCTTCGCGCAGCGCACGCGCGCTCGGCCGCGACCCGAGCCCCACCAGGAGCAGCAGCCGGTCGGCGCCGTCGAGCACCGGCAGCAAACTGCCCGCGGAGGCGCTGAAGCGGCCGAGTTCCAAAAGAGCGCGCACGCGCACGCGCAGTTCGTCGGGCAGCGCGCCGCCCGAGCCGAGCCGGAACTCGGCGCCGCCGCGCAGGGTTTCCAGGTCCGATTCGAGCACCGGCAAAACTCGCACCCGGCCCGTGGGCTGGCTGCCGACATCGATGGTGAGGGCGATACGGTCGCTCATCGCGGGCGAAGGGTCAGGAGAGTGAGTCGAGGAAACGGCGGAACTCTTCGGCGGCGCCGCGGAAGAGCGAGTCACCGTCGCCGAGCAACAGGGCGTTCGGTTCGAGATCGGCGAGGGCGCGCACGTCGCGCACCACCTGGGCGCGATCGGCGAGCTTGGCGTCGGGGAGCAGCGTCAAACGCCCGGAAACGTGGCTGCGCACCACGTCGCCGAAGAGCAGCGCACCTTCCGCGCGCAGCACCAGCACCGGTTCGCGGCTCGACTTGCCGCCCGCGATCCAGCGCAGACCCAGGTGTTCGCCGAGGGGCGCGGGCAGGTCCGCTTCCCCCTCGAACCAAAGGTCTACGGCCGCCGCCTCGGCACCGAAACGCCCGCGGTCCGCGGCCGGAGCCGCGATGCGCGAACCGAGGGTGCGCGCCAGTTCGGCGCTGGCGCGCCAATGGTCGCGGTTCGTGACCAGGATCCAGGCGGCGCCGCCCGCATCGCGCAGCTCCGCCAGGGAGTCGGCTTCCAGGGGCATCGGATCGATCAGCAGCCCCCCCTCCGGGCGGCTCCAAAAGAAGCCGTTGAAGTCGATGCGCCGGTCCGGCTGGTAAACGCCCCAGTGGCGAACGGTTTCGAGGATCGTGCTCTTCATACTGCGGGCGGCCATCTTGGAAGCCCCTGCCCTTCAGGGTCAAGGCGCACCGGGGCCTGGAATCCGATACCGCCTCCAGTCTCGGCCGCCGGGGAGCCGAATCCTCTGGGCCGCCACTACTCCCCATGGCCCCCTTCCTGCGCACCTTCGGCCTCTGCCTGCTCGCCCTCACCTTCGTCTTCGGAGGGCTGCGCGGCTTCGTGCTCCTGCACGCGGACGACAGCCGCCACGACGCGGAGGCGCGCGCCTTCCTGCAGCGCGCGGCCCGGGCCCTGGAGCGCTGGCACGAGGAGAACGCCGGGACCTATCCGGTCAGCTTTTCGGCCCTCGGCCTGGAAAGCAACGACGGCGGATACAGCCCGACGGAGTTCTACGGCGGGCTGTTGCGTGCGCCCCTCGGTGAGATGGGGGCGGCCTGGAAGTCCCTGCGCCAGGGGCATCCCCTGGACCCCTGGGGGCGTCCGTGGATCTTCGAAGCCTGTCCCAAGGGCAGCGGGGCGCGGGTGCTCAGCGCCGGTGCGCACCCCGGAGCGCGGGACGAGGACGACCCCTGGCCCTACGAGTTGTCGGCCGCCCAGGGCCGCAGTTCGATGGTCCACATGGGGCACCCGCCGCTCTGGCCTTGAAGCGGGCAGCGCCGCCGCACGCGGGGGCAGGGGTGCGCGCCTTCGGGACGCCGGCGAGTTTGCCGCGGGAGGGCCGCGCCGACGTCTGGGTGGTGATCGACGTGTTGCGCGCGAGCACGACCTGGACGGCCGCCTTGGCGGCGGGAGCGCGGCGGGTGGTGCTCGTGGGCACGCCGGAGGAAGCGCGCGTCGCGGCCGCGGCGGAGGGACCGGGGGCGACCTGGATGGCGGAGCGCGGGGCGCTCACGGTCGCGGGTGCGCCGCTCGGTAACTCGCCCTTCGAGATGACCGCGGAGCGGGTGGCGGGCAAAACCCTCTTCGCCTGCACGAGCAACGGCTCGGGGGCGGTGCGGGCGGCGTTGGAGCGCGGCGGCGAGGTGTACCTAGGCAGTTTTCTGTCCTTCGCGGCCTTGGCGGCGCGGCTCGAAGGCTCCGGGGGCGAGCTGTGGCTGCTCTCGGCCGGCTCCGAGGGCCAGCCGGCGCCGGAAGACGATCTCCTGGCGGGTGCCTTGGCGGCGCGGCTGGCGTCGACCTCGGGCGCGCGGCTCGACGAACGTGCGCGCCGGCTCGCCCGCAGCCTGCCGGCGAATCTGCTCGCCGCAGGCGGGGAATCGAGCCCCTTGGCGCGGGCCCTAGGGGAAACACCTGCCGGACGCCACTTGGCTTCGCTGGGACGGGCCGAGGACGTGGGCTACGCCGCGCGTCTGGACTGCCTGGAGCTCCTCGTGCGCGCCCGCCGCGAGGGCGATCGGGCGGTGCTCGACGCCGAATGACGCCGATCGGCGCCCAAAGCGAACCGTCAGGCGGGAGCGTCGAGGAAGTGCGCCCGATAGCGCGCGGCCCGCGTCGGTCCGACCACGTCGGCCAGGGTCTTGCGGTCGAGCACCTCCAAAAAAGCGTCGAGGGCTTGCCCGAGGGTCTTGGCCAGAGCGCACACCGGTGTAATCGGGCAGCGGTTGGTCTCGTCGTCGAAACACTCGACCAGGTGCATGTGCGGCTCCGTGCCGCGCACCACGTCGCCGATCACGATCTCGCGCGGATCGCGGCCCAGGGTGATGCCGCCGCCGCGCCCGCGTTTGACGTCGAGAAAACCGGCTTGGCTGAGACCGTGCACCACCTTGACCAGGTGGTGGTTGGAGATGCCGTAGGCGCGGCTGATCTCCGCGGTGGTCACGTGGCGGCCGGGGTGACTCGCCAGGTGGATCAGGACACGGAGGGCGTAGTCGCTGTGGAGGGTCAACTGCATGGGCGAACGGGGCCGATCTCGCGCCCCGCTGGGAGCATACCCGCGCCGGCGGGGGAGGTCGGCTCCGTCGCCAGCGAACCCGGTTCCGCTGCGGCCGTCAGCCGGCCTTGCTGCCCGCCGCCGCGGCGTCGAAGGGATCCGCCAGGAGGTCCGCGCTGGCCGCGCCCGCCAGGAAGAAGGTGCGCCGCAGGGATCGCACCAGCGGCCCATCGCCGCAGAGGAACAGGCGCACTCCGTTCAGATTCGGGTGGTCGGCGAGCACCGTTTCGGCCAGACCTCCGACCCGCACGGAAGGGTCCGAGACCGGACCGGTGAGGGCGCAGCGCACGACGCGCACGTGCTCGTGCGCGCGTTCGAGGGCGGCCAACTCGCCCTCCAGGTACAAACCGCCCTCGTCCCGGGCCCCGTGGTAGAGCGCGATCGGACCGCGGTGGCCACGGGCCAGGGCGTCGCGCAGGATGCCGACCAGGGGCGCCAGGCCGGTGCCCGCGCCGACCAGGATCAGGGGTTGTTCCGGCCGGTCCGGAACGTAGCAGCAGGTGCCCAGGGGACCGCGCAGCAAAACCTCCCCGCCCAGGGCGGCGCCGGCGAAAAACCACTCGCTGAGCGCCCCGCCGGGGATCCGCCGCACGTGCAGTTCGAGCGCTTCTTCCTCGGGCAGCGAAGCCAACGAATAACTGCGCTCGACGCCGTTCGGTCCGCGCACGACCGCGAACTGCCCGGGGGTGTGATCGAGGGGCCGTTCGGGGACCAGGCGCACGCGGCGCACATCGCGGCCGAGGTCCTCCAGGGCGGTGATCCAGGCGCGTGTTTCGGGCAGGGCGTCGGCGGGCTCCAGCTCCAGGTCGGCGCGCGGACGCGCCTGGCAAGCGAGGAACACACCGCGGGCGGTGAGCACCGGCGAAAGGCCGCGTTGGGCCGCGGCGGGCACGTCGCCCGCCGTCGCGCGCACCAAACAGGCGCCGCAGACGCCGGAGCGACAGCCGGAGCGCAGGGGCACGCCCGCAGCTTCGAGCGCCTCCAGCACACTCTGCCCAGGTGCGAGCGGAACCGAGCGACCTGCGTAGCGCAGCTCGGCCGCTGCTTCCCGCCCGCCAACCGTCATCGCCCGAGCACGTCCGCGCGCACGGACTCGGCGATCGCCGCCACTTCCGCGATGGTGGCGTCGTCGACCCCCAGCTCCTTCAGGGTGCCGCCCAGGTGTTCGACCACGATGTCCACGTGCATGTCGTCGAGGCCGCGCTCCACCAGGGGGGCATGGGCCGTGCGCATGTCGCGCCCGGTGTATTCGTGGGGTCCGCCGAAGGCCATGGTCAAAAACGCCTTTTGCTTGGCGATCTGGCCCTCCATGTCCGTGTCGTCGAAGAAGTCGGCGACACGCTCGTCGGCCAACATGCGCCGGTAGAAGCGGTCGACGGCGGCGTCCACGGCGGACGCGCCGCCCAGGCGTTGGTAGAGGTCGGTCATGGCTGGGTGCGCGCGGGGCGCGGGGCAAAAGGGGTCGGGTGGTGCCGGGACCTTTCCCTGCACCGCGGCCGCAGGTTATCGCCAAAAGCCGCATCCGTGGTGGAGCTTTTTTGGTCTTTCCCGGGCGGCTCCCCCCTCCCGGTATGCTCCCCCGCCGTGCAGAGCGAACCGCCCGCCCCCGCCCGTCCGCGGGTTTTGACCCTCGATCCACGGGAGCCCGACCCCGGGGCCGTGGCGCAGGCTGCCCGGGTGCTCTTGGCCGGGGGGCTGGTAGCCCTGCCCACGGAAACCGTCTACGGGCTGGCCGGGCTGGCGGACGATGCGGCCGCCGTCGCGCGCATCGACGCGGCCAAGGGGCGCCCGGCCTCGAACCCTCTGATCGCCCACGCGTCCGGGACCCAGGCCGCCCGGGCCCTCGCCGCCCGTTGGCCCGAGGCCGCGCGAGCCCTGGCGGAGGCCTTTTGGCCCGGACCGCTGACCCTGGTGGTGCCGCGTGCCCCCCACCTGCCCGCGGCCCTCTCGGCGGGGCTGGATTCGGTCGCCGTGCGGGTCCCGGCCCACCCGGTGGCCCTCGCGGTGCTCGCCGCCGTGGGGCGCCCGCTGGCCGCCCCCAGCGCGAACCCGGCCGGCCGCCTGTCGCCGACCCGGGCCGAACACGTGCTCGCCGGGCTGGGCGAGCGCGTGGACCTGGTGCTCGACGCCGGACCCGCGCCGATCGGCATCGAATCGAGCGTGGTGGACACCCGCGGCGAACGGGCGAGGCTGCTGCGGCCGGGCAGTCTTTCTTTGCAGCAACTGCGCGCGGTTTGGCCGGAGATCGACGCTCCCGATGGGACGCGGGACGCGCAGCCCGCGGCTTCGCCAGGTATGGGCTCGAGCCACTACGCGCCGCGCGCGCGCCTCTCGGTGCTGGGGCCGGCGGAGTGGGCCAGGGAGGTTGGGAAGGCCGGGGAGCCGCCGCCTGGGACGGCGTTGCTGGGGCTTTTGGAGGAGGGCCGGGGGGGCGAGGAGGTTTCTCGTCGCAGGTTTTTGCCGCGGGAGCCGGGGGCCTATGCGGCGGCGCTCTACGGCGCGCTGCATGAACTGGATGCCTTGGGGGTTGACCGCATCTGGGTCGAAGCTCCGCCCGATTGCCCGGAGTGGGACGCGGTTCGAGATCGACTCACGCGCGCGGCCGCTCTCCGCTGAGCCCGGTGCACGGTAGGTGGGGACGGTGCCAGGCTCCCACTCCACCCCCCCTCCCCCCGAAACGACCCGGCGGACGCCGGGT
>JBJHAV010000087.1:0-7286 GCA_050480685.1 Planctomycetaceae bacterium
CACGACCCTCGCCACCCCACCCGCCCCATGGGAGGCTCGAACCCCTTCATCCGCCAGGCGGAGACCCGCCTACCGACGCGCTCCTACCGGATCACGTTCCGGACCCCGGACCAGGAAGCGGACCGCGTGGTCGATGTCGACCCCGCCAAGCTGCCCTACACCCGGGACGGCCTGCCCGGCTCGATCCTGGAGATCGCCGGCGGGCATGGGATCGAAATCGACCACGCCTGCGGCGGCGTCTGCGCCTGCTCTACTTGCCATGTGATCGTGCGCGAGGGCCTGGACTCGTGCAGCGAATCCACGGACGACGAAGAAGACCAGCTCGACCTGGCACCCGGCCTGACACCCCAGTCGCGCCTGGCCTGCCAATGTGTGCCCGACGGCACCAGCGACCTGGTGGTCGAAGTGCCCTCCTGGAACCGCAACCTGGTCAAGGAAGACCACCACTGATCGCCGTGGATCGCGCGGCGACGGCAACCGATTCGAGTCGGCTCGAGCTCGCCGGTGCTTCGCAGTGCTGATCCGGCGGGACGATCTGGAGCGCATTGCCCGGGGTGAGATCACCTTGGCATTCCGGCGCTGGAAACGCCCAACGGTGCGCACTGGCGGCCGACTGCGCACCGCGGTCGGCGAACTTGCGATCGGCGCGGTGCAGCCGGTCCGCGCCGAAGGGATCCGCGCCGCGGATGCGCTCGCCGCGGGTTATCCCGACCGCGCTTCGCTCCTGGCGGAATTGGAGCGCCGCCCCGAAGGCCGGCTCTACCGCATCGAGTTGAGCCTGGCCGGCCCCGACAGCCGCGCGGCCCTGCGGCGCCGCGCGCGCCTCTCGGCCGCCGAACGCGAAACCCTGCGGGAGGCCCTCGCGCGTTTGGACCGCTCCAGTCGCCGCGGCCCGTGGACCTCCGCCGTGCTCGGGGCCATCGCCGCTTCGCCGGGCACGCCGGCCGCGGAGCTCGCCGCCGCCACCGGCTTCGAGCGCGCCTGGTTCAAGACCCAGGTGCGCAAGCTGAAGGAACTCGGCCTGACCGAGAGCCTGGAGGTCGGTTACCGCCTGAGCCCGCGCGGCCAATCGTTCCTGGCGGGTTGATCCGCCGCGCGCCGCTCACATGCGGGCGCGCAGTTCTTCGTCGAGCACGGCCAAGAACTGCTCGGTGGTGAGCCAGGGCTGCTCGGGACCGATCAGCAGGGCAAGGTCCTTGGTCATGCGGCCGGATTCGACCGTGGCCACGCAGACCTCCTCCAGGGTGCGGCCGAAAGTCGCCAGCTCGGCGTTGTCGTCGAGCTTGGCGCGGTGCCCGAGCCCCCGTGTCCAGGCGAAGATCGAGGCGATCGGATTGGTGGACGTGGGGCGGCCCTTTTGGTGCTCGCGGTAGTGGCGCGTCACCGTGCCGTGGGCGGCCTCGGCTTCGACGGTGCGGCCGTCCGGGGTCATCAGCACGCTGGTCATCAGCCCCAGGGAGCCGAAACCCTGGGCCACCGTGTCGGACTGTACGTCGCCGTCGTAGTTCTTGCAGGCCCAAACGAAACCGCCGTTCCACTTGAGCGCCGCGGCCACCATGTCGTCGATCAGGCGGTGTTCGTAGCGAATCTGGGCGGCTTCGAAGTTGCGGCGGAACTCCGCTTCGAAAACCTCCTGGAAGAGATCCTTGAAGCGCCCGTCGTAGGCCTTGAGGATCGTGTTCTTGGTCGAAAGGTACACCGGCCACTTGCGCGCCAAACCGAAGTTGAAGCAAGCGCGCGCGAACCCGCGGATCGACTCGTCCAGGTTGAACATGGCCATGGCCACGCCGGCTTCTTCGAAGCGGTGCACCTCGTGTTCGATCGGCTCGCCGCCGCCCTCGGGTTCGAAGCGCACCTTGAGCACCCCGGCCCCCGGCACGCGAAAGTCCGTGGCCCGATACTGGTCGCCGAAGGCATGGCGGCCGATCACGATCGGCTGGGTCCAACCGGGCACCAGGCGCGGCACGTTGGAGCACACGATCGGCTCGCGGAAAACCGTGCCGCCGAGCACGTTGCGGATCGTTCCGTTCGGCGAGCGCCACATCTTCGAGAGCGAGAACTCCCGCACGCGCTCCTCGTCGGGGGTGATCGTCGCGCACTTGACGCCGACGCCGTGCTCGCGGATAGCGTGGGCCGCGTCGAGGGTCACCTGGTCCTTGGTGCGCTCGCGCTCCTCCAGGCCCAAGTCGTAGCGGATCAGCTCCACGTCAACGTAGGGCAGGATCAGCCGCTCCTTGATGAAGGCCCACATGATGCGGGCCATTTCGTCACCATCGAGTTCGACGACCGGGCGCTGGACGCGGATCTTCTTCAAGGCAGGGGGGGGCGGAGGGGGGGGACGGGCGCGGAATGGAGAGGGGCCGATCGGCCCCTGGGTCGAGGTCTTTCCGGGGAGTGTATCGGGCGAAGCCCGCCGGTTCAGGGGGACCTTTCCGGCGCGCCCTAAACGGCCCTTTGGGCGCGCGGTCCCCGGCCCAGGTCCCCAAGCACCCGCGAGGCGTACTCCAGGCCCTGCGCAGTGCGCGCCCCGTGCCAGGAGAGCAGCTCCCCGTCCACGATGCGGAAGCGCGAGGGCTCCAGGCCGGTGGCGGCGCACAACTCGGCCACGTGTTTGGGCTGGAACGGGAAAGGCTCCGAGGAGAGCAGCACGGCATCCGGCCGCGCTTGGGCGAGTTGCGCCGGATCGATCGCCGGATAACGGGCCGGGCAGGGGCCGACCACGTTTTCACCGCCCGCGGCCGTCAAGAGGTGCGACACGTAGGTGTCCTCCCCCACCGTCATCCAGGGTTTGCGCCAAATCAGGTAGGCAAAACGCACGGGTGGCGCGCCATTGCGCTCCGCGTGCATGCGCGCCAAGGTGCCCTCGATCCCGCACGCCAGGATTTCCGCGCGTCGCTGGGCGCCCAGGGCCGCCCCCACCTTGCGCACGGACTCCGCGGTCTCTTCGATGCTGCGCGGAAAGGTCACCAGGTGTGGAATTCCGCAGGCCTCCAGGGCCTCGGCGTCCTCCAGGCGATTCTCTTCTTCGTTGAGCAGCACCAGATCCGGGCGCAGTTCGCAGATGCGGCGCACACAGGGGTCCTTCGTGCCCCCCACCTTCTCGATGCGGTGCACCCGATCGGCCGGCCGCACGCAGTATTCGGTGATGCCCACCAAGTCCTCCCCCAGGCCGAGTTCGAACACCAGTTCGGTCAAGCTGGGACAGAGGGAGACGAGGCGCATCGGTCGGGGGGTCGCGGTCGGCCCGAGGGGTCAGGGGGTCGCCGGTACGGCGAGGAAACGGCGGCCGGCGCGCTCCAGGCGCGCGAAGGCCAAATCGGCGTCGTGGTAGAAGAGGCCCGTCCAGCCCCGCTCGGCGGCCCGCTCGAGCCACCGGCTGCGGACCTCGAAGGACCTCACCACATCGATGTCATAGGCCATGATGTAGGGCGGTTGAACATGGTGGGTGGTGGGAACCACGTCCGACCAGAAAACCGCCGCCGCCCCGGGCCCGGGCGCCTCCAGGTCCCCCAGGGTCACCAGGGAAACCCCATCCGAGTGGCCGCCGAGTTCGTGCACGACCAGGCCGGGGATGGGCTCCGACTCCCCATCGAAGGTTTCGAGCAAGCCCGCGGCGGCGATCGGCTCCAGGTCTTCGGGCCGGTAGGAGCCCCGCCGCACGTGGTCCGGCGCGAGGCAGCGCTCGACTTCGATGCGCGGCGCCAGATGGCGTGCCCGCGGGCAAAGCGGGCGGGGGCCATCCGGGCCCTGCTCCACCAGGGCGCCAATGTGATCCCAGTGGCAGTGACTCGCCACCACCAGGGTCACGTCCGCGGGTTCGACCCCTAGGGACCTGAGGCTGTCCCCCAGACTTCCGCCGCCCTCGATGTGGTAGATCGCACGCAGCTTGTCGCTCCAGCGCGCGCCGACGCCGCCTTCGATCAGCACCACGTGATCGCCCTTGCGCGCCAAGAAAGGGCGCAGGGCCATGGGGATCGTGTTGTCCTCGGCGGGCGGGGTCAGGTGCTCCCAAAGGTTCTTGGGTACCACTCCCCACATGGCTCCCCCATCCAGGCGGAAGCTGCCGTCACTGAGCGCGTCGATGGTCCAACCGTCGACCACCACGCGGTTCGAGGCGGTGCCGGGCGGGAGGGAACTCATCCCTTCAGCAGGTGCCGCGACAGGATCAAGCGCTGGATCTCGCTGGTGCCTTCGCCGATCACGCACAGCTTCGCATCGCGCCACATGCGCTCGGCCGGATACTCGCGGCTGTAGCCATAACCACCCAGGATCTGAATCGCCTCGTAGGTGGCCTTCATGGCCGTTTCCGAGGCGTGCAGCTTGGCCATGGCGGCTTCGGCCGAGTAGGGCTGCCCGGCGTCCTTGAGGCGCGCGGCGTGGTAGATGAAGTGCCGCGAGGCTTCGATGGCCAGCGACATGTCGGCCAGCTTGAAGGCCACCGCCTGTTGGGCCGCCAGGGGCTTGCCGAAGGCAATGCGCTCCTGGGCGTGACGCCGGGCGACCTCGAAGGCTCCCTCGGCGATCCCTAGGGAAAGCGCGCCGATCGAAATGCGCCCGCCGTCGAGGGTTTTCATGAAGGTGCGGAACCCCTCGCCCTCGGGACCGAGCAAGTGGTCGCGGGGGATGCGCGCGTCCTCGAAGACCAAGCTGGCCCAGTCGGAACCGCGCATGCCGAGCTTGACTTCGCCGGGCTCCAGGCTGAAACCCGCCGTTTCCCGGGGCACCACGAAGGCGCTGATGCCCTTGGGCCCGAGGCTTCTGTCCGTCACGGCCGTGACAATGAAGACGCCGGCGTGGTTGGCGTTGGTGCAAAAGCACTTGCGCCCGTTGAGCACGTACTCGTCGCCGTCGAGCACCGCGGTGGTCTGGGTGCCGCCCGAATCCGAACCGGCGTTGGGTTCGGTCAAGCCGTAGGCGCCCATGTATTCGCCGGCCACCAGCTTGGGAACGTACACCTCGCGCAGGTGGTTTCCGAAGGCGTAGATCGGCCAGGTGCCCAGGGAAACGTGCGCCGCCAGGGTCAGGCCGGTGGACCCGCAGACCTTGGAGATTTCCTCGACTGCCAGGCAGTAGGCCAGGGTGCTCCCACCGGCGCCGCCCAGATCCTCGGAGAAGGGGATGCCCGGCAGCCCCAGTTCGCAGATCTTGGTCCAGGTTTCGAGCGGGAAGCGGTGCTGCTCGTCGATCTCGTGGGCCAGGGGGGCGACTTCGGCCCGCGCGAAGTCGCGCACCATGTCGCGCACCATGCGCTGGTCCTCGGTCAGATCCAGGCCGTGTTTGATGTCGGGCAACTCGGTGTGGCTGTGGGTGGCGGTCGTCATGATGCGTCGTTGGCCGAGATCGGCCCGGGGTTCAATCCAGCTCGAGGCGCCAGCCACTGGTGCGCGGCCGATCGTCGTTGGGGTCCTTGAAGGGCTCGTGGTGTCCGCCCCCGTTTTCGCGGTAGAACTCGTCGCTGCGGCCGTTTCCGACCCAGTCGATCAGAGCCTGCCGGGAAAACTTCCACTCGCGCCCGATTTTTCGGGCCGGCAGGCTTTGGGTGTGCAGCACCTTGTTGAAGGTCTTGATGCTGACCCCCAACAGGGCCGCGGCCTGGTCGATGTTCAGGATGTCTGGCTCCTTGGGGGCGCTCATGGAAGGGCTGCCGGGTGCGCCGGTGCGTCTCGGTCGAGTTCTGAACGGGGTTAAAGGGCTCTCTCGGTTCGCCGGCCCGACAAAAGGGCTCAGGCCAGCAAACTGCGGGCGATGACCAGGCGCTGGATGTCCGTGGCGCCTTCGTAGATTTCGGTGATGCGTGCGTCGCGGAAGAGCCGCTCCACGTGGAAGTGGTCCGTGTAGCCGGCTCCCCCGTGGATCTGCAAGCACTCGTCGGCGGCGAAGTTGGCCGCCTTGGAAGCGGCGAACTTGGCCATGGCGGCCTCGCGCGAACAGGGCTGCCCGGCGTCCCGCAGGCGCGCGGCGCGGTAGGTCAAGAGCTCGGCCGCATCCAGTTGGGTGGCCATGTCCGCGATCTTCCACTGGATCGCCTGGAACTCGGCGATCGGGCGCCCGAACTGTTCGCGTTCCTTGGCGTACTTGACCGAAGCCTCCAGGCACGCGCGGCCGATGCCGATCGCCTGGGCCGCGATGCCGATGCGCCCGCCGTCGAGGGTGTCCATCGCCAACATGAAGCCGCGATCGACCTCGCCCAGCACGTTGCCGGCCGGAATGCGCGCGTTCTCGAGCACGATCTCGACGCTGCACGAGCCGCGAATGCCGGTTTTCATCTCGTGTTTGCCGACGCTCAGGCCCGGCGTGTCGCGCGGCACCAGGAAGGCCGAGATGCCCTTGGACTTGGAGACGTTGGTGTTGGTGCGTGCGTAGACCACGTAGACACCCGCCCAAGCTCCGTTGGTCACCCACAGTTTGGTGCCGTTGAGCACCCACTCATCGCCATCGCGCACGGCCATGGTCTGCAGCGACGCGGCGTCGGAGCCCGCGTTGGCTTCGGTCAGACAGTAAGAACCGATCGCCTCGCCGCTGGCCAACTTGGGCAGCCATGCGCGGCGCTGGTCCTCGGTGCCGTAGCGGCTGATCGGCGCTCCCACCAGGCTGTTGTGCACCGAAAGGGTGACACCCGTCGCTCCGCAGCCGCGGTTGACCTCGATCAGGACGGCGGTCAGGGCCGTGTTGCCGAGGCCGGCGCCGCCGTACTCCTCCGGAATCGTCAGGCCCCAGAGTCCGAGCTCGGACATCTTTTGGAACACCTCGGGGGCGATGGTGTCCTCGCGGTCGTGGCGCGTGGCGCGCGGGATGAGCTCGTTCTGGGCGAACTCGCGGGCCATGTCGCGGACCATGGCCAGGTCCTGGTCGAGTTCGAGAGAGGCGGTGGTGGTCATGGGGGCTCGATCGAAGGAGGGCGCCCGGGGCGGCGCCGAAGGTTCACTTTAGGGGGTAGGCGCGCGGCTGCCGGCTGGGCTCACGAGTAGTCGTAGAAACCCTTGCCGACCTTTCGGCCCAAGCGGCCGGCGGCCACCATGCGGCGCAGGAGGGGGCAGGCCCGATACTTGGAATCCCCGAGGTCCCGGTGCAAGACCTCCATCACCTCGAGGCAGACATCGAGGCCGATCAGGTCCGCCAGGGTGAGCGGGCCCATGGGGTGGTTCATGCCGAGTTTCATGACCGTGTCGATGGCTTCCCGGCTGGCGACACCCTCCATGAGGCAGTAGACCGCCTCGTTGATCATGGGCATCAGCACCCGATTCGAGACGAAACCGGGGTAGTCCGAGACCTCGACGGGCTCCTTG
>JBJHAV010000087.1:7296-13524 GCA_050480685.1 Planctomycetaceae bacterium
GGGCCCGGGAGGCCTCGACCACCTTGGCCACGGTGGCATCGGAGCTCTCCTGGCCGCGGATGATCTCGACCAGCTTCATCACCGGCACCGGGTTCATGAAGTGCATGCCCGCGACCCGGTCGGCTCGGCCCGTGGCCGCCGCCAGGGCGGTGATCGAGATCGAGGACGTGTTCGAGGTCAAAAGCGTCTCCGGGGGGCAAACCCGGTCGAGCTCGGCGAACACCTGACGTTTGACGTCCAAGCGTTCGACGACCGCTTCGACCACCAACCCGGCGGAGGTGGCGTCCGCCAGGCGTGTGCTGGTCTGGATGCGGCCCAGCACCGCGTCGGCGTCCGCTTGGGCGAGGCTGCCCTTCGAAACGAAACGCGCCAGGCTCTTGGCCACGGCGCCCTTGCCGCGTTCCAGGGCCGCTTCGTCCAGGTCGATCATCGTCACCTGGCTGCCGTGGGCGGCGAAGGTCTGCACGATGCCGTTGCCCATCGTGCCCGCGCCGATGATGGCGACGTGTTGGAAGGTCGGATTGGTCATGGTCAGGGAGCCTCCACCGCGAGGGACACCGCGTTGCCGCCGCCCAGGCACAGGGACGCCATGCCGGTGGCCGCGCCCCGTTGTTTCATGGCGTGCAGCAAGGTCACCAGGATGCGCGCGCCGGAGGCGCCGATCGGGTGCCCGAGGGCCACCGCGCCGCCGTTGACGTTGACCTTGGCGCGGTCCAGATCGAGCACCCGCGTCAGGGCGCAGGCCGCGGCCGAAAAGGCCTCGTTGATCTCGTGCAGGTCGAAGTCGCCCGGAGCGCGTCCGAGCCGCCCGGCCAGTTTCCCGATCGAAACCTCGGGCGCCATCATCACCCACTTGGGTTCCGTGCCGCCGGTGGCGTAACCGCTGATGCGCGCCAGGGGCGTGATCCCAAGGGCCTTAGCCTTGTCGGCGCTCATCACCACCAGAGCCGCGGCCCCGTCATTGATCGCCGAGGCATTCGCCGCCGTGACGGTGCCGTCCTTCTTGAAGGCCGGCCGCATGCCGCCGATCGACTCGGCAGTCGTGCCGGCGCGGATCGTCTCGTCCGTGCTGAAGCGCAGCGGGTCGCCCTTGCGCTGGGGCAGCTCGACGACAAACTTTTCTTCGTCGAAGCGCCCGGCTTCGGTGGCCTCGGCCGCGCGGCGGTGGCTCTCGGCGGCGTAGGCGTCTTGTTCGTCCCGGCCGAGTTCGAACTTCTCCGCCACCAGCTCGGCGGTGATGCCCATGTGGAAGTCCTCGTAGATGTCCCACAGGCCGTCGTGGACCATCGAGTCGAGCAGGCGTCCGTGGCCGAGGCGCACGCCGTTGCGCGCCTCCGGCAGCAGGTAAGGAGCGTTGCTCATGCTCTCCATGCCGCCGGCCACGATCACGTCCGCATCGCCGGCGCGGATCGCCTGGGCGGCGAGCATCACGGCCTTGAGGCCCGATCCGCAGACCTTGTTGATCGTCAGGGAGCCGACGGCGTCGGGGATGCCCGCACCGCGCGCCGCCTGGCGCGCCGGGTTTTGGCCGAGGCCCGCGGTCAGCACGTTGCCGAGGATCACCTCCTCGACTTGGTCGGGGGCGAGCTTCGCGCGGCGCAGGGCTTCGCGCACGGCCAGTGCACCCAACTCCGGGGCGCGCAGGGCCGCCAGCCCACCTTGGAACTTGCCGATCGGCGTGCGACAGGCGCTGGCGATCACGACGTCCTTCACGGGCACGGCTCTCCTGGCGCCCGGTGGGCGCGATCCGATTGGGGGGGGAGGAAAAAGGGAATCGGGCGCGGTCAGCGACACGCGGCTCGCAGCGGCGCTCGGGTCCCCGCGGGACCGGCCCCGGGGGGGCCGACGCCGCCATCGGGGGCACCGCAGGGGCGCGTCCGCCCGCCATTTGCGGCGCAAGAGTATAGCCGCGGGAGCCTCCGCCGTCCCGGGTCAGGCCGCCCGGGAGCCCACACGGGGCCCCATCCGGGGTGTGCCCCGAACCCGCTCCCCGCCCCTCCCCCCGAACCGTTCCCACCTGCGCTCCCCGGGCCCGACCCGGCCCGCCAGCCCCTCCACCTCCACGGCGATTCGGCCGAAACGAAGGTGTCCGAGGGACCCGCTGGGTCGCCGCGGACGGAAGACTCCTGGAGAGACGGACGGATGGAACGGGCCGGCACCCCCGCGGGGGAGCGCCGGCCCGCTTCTTTTCCAGTCGCAGTCGCGGGCCCGGCGGAATCACGGGCCCGGCGGAATCACGGGCCGGGCGCGTCGAGGGCCCGGTAGAAATCCGGTCGGCGGTCCCGCTGGATAGGCACGTCCCGCCTCAGCCGGGTCAGGAGCCCCGGGTCGACCTGGGCCCATACCAGCCCGGCTTCGCCCTTGCCCTCGGCCAGGGGCAAACCCTCCGGGCTGGCCACCAGGGAGTTGCCGGGAAAGCGCAGCTCCATCTGCCGGCGCCCGATCCGGTCCTCGCCGGTGCGGTTCGCGCCGACCACGAAGGCCTGCAGTTCCACCGCGCGGCCGAGCAAAAGGGCGCGCCAGTGGGCGGCGCGGCCTTCGGGCCACTGGGCCGGGACGACCAGGATGTCGACCTGCCCCTCCCCCAGGCTGCTGACCAGGGGCCCGAAGCGCAGGTCGTAACACACCAGGCCGCCGACCCGGCCCAGGGCCGTGTCGCCCACCGGCGGCGGGGCTTCGCCGGCGCCGAAGGCCAGATGCTCCGCGGTGCCCGAGAACAGGTGCACCTTGTCGTAGGCGGCCACCTCGCGGCCGCGCTCGAGGATGCGCAGGCGGTTGGTGGGCCGCCCGCCCTGGGGCGCCGGTCCGAAGCCCGAGCCCGCAACCACCAGGTGGTAGAGGGCCGAGAGCTCCGCGATGCGCGCCCAGGCCGACTCGCTCTGGGCGAAGAGCGCTTCGAGCTCCGGTCCGGGCCCGTCCGCAGCCCCCACCGGGCCGAAGGGGCCGCCCCCGTCGACGAAGGAACTGGGCCACATCTCGGGCAGCACCACCAGGTGCAAACCGAGATCGGCGGCCTGCTGTAGGCCGCGTTCGACCTCGCGCAGATTGGCGGCGACGTCCCCGCGCAGGGGTGCGAACTGCAGGGCGCCGAGGCGGACCGGTGCGTGCTCCATCGCGGCCGATTCTAAAGAAACGGCAAAGCGCGGTCCTCGGGCGAGCGCCCCGAAACGCCCCTCCGGTGCCACGGACGGGCGGACAGCCTCCCCCTAGCCCGGAGGATGCATGAACACGCACCCCAACCACCACGACCGGGCTAGTCGTCGCCCAAGTAGCCCAGCCGCCGCAGGGATTCCCGGTCGGCTTCGCTCAAGGAAGCCTGGGCCGGAGCGATGTCGACGGACCGTTCGCTCAGCCAGCGCTCCACCTCGCGGGTCAGCTCCGCGACGCGCTCCGGCTCGGCGGGCGCCAGATCGCGGCCATGGCCCTGGGGCGAGAGCAGCTCGAGCCACTGCACGGAGCCCGCTTCCACGGGAACCTGCAAGGTCCCGCGCGGATGGGTGCGCCGGGTCAGCACGAAGTGTCGACCCTCGTCCTGGAAGCCCACATCCAGATTCTCCGCGTGCTGGAACCAACGCGGTCCGCGCGGCCGTTCCTCCCCGCCAAAGGCCGGAACCAGGGAACGCCCGCGCATGCCGAGCGGAACCGGCAAGTCGAAAAGTTCGCACAGGGTCGGCAGGACATCCACCAGTGCGGCGGGCTCGCGCGAAAAACCCCGGGCGGGCACGCCCGGCCCCGCGAACACGAGCGGGATGCGCAGGGTGCTGTCGTAGACCCCGGCGTGCTCGAACCAGATGTCCTGCTCGCCGAGCGCTTCGCCGTGGTCGGAGGTGAAGACGATCAGCGTTTCGTCGAGCCGTCCCTGGGCTTCGAGCAACGCGAACAACTCGCCCAGATCCCGATCCAGTTGCGCCACCCCCGCCGCATACATGCCAGCCGCCACCCTCGGATCACGGATGTCGCCGAGGAACGCCAGGTGCGGAGCATCGGCCGCGAAGTTTTGGGCCAACTCCGCATCGTCGAGCCGCCGCCGACGCTGTCCGTCGGTCCATAGGGCTAGCCCCGGCGAGTGTTCCAGGCGCCGCCGCGCGAAGTCCTCCAGCAACGTCGGACCCTCCTCGCGATCCGCCGGCACGTAGCGTTCGAGGAACGGCTCCTCCGCGCCATAGGGTGTGTGCGGATCAAAGTAGTGCAGCCACAGGAACCACGGCAGCTCGCGCCACTCGTCGAGCAGCTCGAATGCATCCCTGTGCACTTCGCGCGCGCCGCGATAGGCCGGTCGCGATCCCCAGTCCGGCCAGGGCTCCAGCCAAGGCCGCTCGGGATCGCGCACGACCGGCTCCATGATCGGCGGAGGTGTGTCCATGAACACATCGAAACCGCGGCCCATGCGCGCCAACTCGACATTCAGGTGGCGCACGCCCACCACCGCGCCGGTGGCCCACCCCCGCCGCGAGAAGAGCAACGCGGCGGTCGGCAGATCGTGGGGCAATGCGGCGCGGTTGCCGAGTACGCCGTGATCCTTGGGGTAGAGCCCCGTCAACAAACTGGCGTGGGAGGGAGACGTGACGTTGGCCGGCGCCAGGGTGTCGAGGAAAGCCACACCCCGCGCCACAAGCGCATCGAGGTTGGGGGTTTCCACGGCGGGTTCGATGCCGAGCGCGCGCGCATAACTGGAAAGGTGATCCGCGCGCAGGGTGTCGGCGCTGATCAGCAACACCGAGCGGGGGCGAGTCACATCGGGCCGCACCAGGTGGAACGGACCGAAGAGTCCCGCCAAACGAACGGTCTCGAGTTCGTCGCCGCGCACGTCGGCTGCATCGGCGCGCACAACGAGGGCGGTGGTGCCGGCGGGCAAGTCGATCCGCTCGGGAAACCAGCGGTCCGCATCGTTCGCGGGAGACAGGGTTCGCTCAAAGAGCAGCTCTCCGGCCCGGGGGCCGTCCTTCGCCGCTAGGGTGAAACGCGCGGGCGGCGCCTCGGGCCTCACCCCGCGCGGCAGGGCGATCGAAAAGGAGAGCGCCGCCGCGGCCGAGAGTCCCTCGGGCAAGTCGAGCCGCATGGGTCGCCCGGCCAGGGCCGGGTGGGCCCTGCGCCCCGCGCTGCGCGCCTCACCCGGCTCCCCCGGCGGATCGTGCAGCAACGTCACCACCCCTGCATCCACCAGCTCCCCATCGACGAGGCGCGCGGAGGGGCCGACCGTCATGGGTTGGCGCATGGCCTCGAGCCCCTCCAGCACCAAACCGGGCTGACCAAAAACCGCATCCACACGCAAGGCGTGGATCGTTCCGCTCCACGCCGCTTCCTGGCCGACCGCGAAGTCATGGGCGACGAGTTCACGGCTGGGCTGCACCTGGCGTTCCACGTAGCGCTGCCCGGTGAAGGTCGGCTCGGCCGGCAGACCGGGCCGCGCTTCGCGCCAGGCTGCCTGTTGAGCGATGTCCTCGTCGTTGAGCAGATAGATGCGCACGACCGTCGCCACGTCGAAGGCCGCCCTGAGCCGCAGCACATCTACGTCCGCCGCGTTGAGTTCGAGCCCGTCCAGCCGCAGTTGGGGCCACAGGCGCACTTTTCCCGGCTGCGCCGGGAGGGGATCGATGCGCACGCCGGCCAAACCCCGCTCCGCCGCGTTGGCCACGATGGCCTCGATCGGGCGCGCCTGGGCGAAGTCGATGGCCCAAGGCCCTTGGCCGGTTGCGATGGGAAAGCTCGCCACCGTGTCGCCATCGATGGCCAAACGGGCCGAGGGCAGGCCGGTTTGCCGATCGACCGGAACTAGGGCGGGCACCGGCGGCGGGGCCTGGCGCCCGCAAGCAACCAGACCGGCGAGGAGCAGCACCAGACAGAGGCCCGCCTGGGAGCCAAAAATCCCGCCGATCGACGAAGCGCAAGGGTGACGGTGAATTCCCATGGAGACCATGGGACGTGCCGCGCACATCGGATCGACTGCAAGAAAAGCGTCTCGAACGTGTCGTCCGCTCCATGAATGCCGGCCGGACGGCGCTGCAGAGTCCACCAAGCCGCGAATCCCGGGGCCTGCTCGGCGAAATACCCCCCCTGCAAGGACTGCCCGAACCCCACCCCTACCCGGATTGCACAGGATTCAGGTGACTCTGACTAGTTTCCAAACGGGAGAGGCCACCGTGCGCGCCGAGGCTCTCGTCAAGCGCTACCGCACGGTGCTCGCCGTCGACCGTCTCGACGTGGAGGTCCGGCGCGGGGAGTGTTTGG
>JBJHAV010000088.1:0-13496 GCA_050480685.1 Planctomycetaceae bacterium
TCGCCGAGCGGGGACACGATTCCTTGGAGCTGGTCCTGGCAGGAGAAGGCACTCCGGGGGACGGGTCCCATGAATCGCCCCTGGAGGAGGAGGTCGCCGAACGCCTGCGCGCCCGCGGCTATGAGTTGCACACCCAGGTCGGCGTCAGCGGCTACCGCATCGACTTGGGTGT
Source organism: Planctomycetaceae bacterium (assembly GCA_050480685.1). GTDB lineage: Bacteria > Planctomycetota > UBA1135 > UBA1135 > JBJHAV01. Next base: position 173 of record JBJHAV010000088.1, read on the forward strand.
GGTCGATCCCGATGCGCCGGGCCGCTATTTGGTCGGGATCGAATGCGACGGCGCGCGCTACCACTCTGCGCGCTCCGCCCGCGACCGCGATCGCCTGCGCCAACTGGTGCTCGAAGGTCTGGGTTGGCGTCTGTTGCGGGTTTGGAGCACGGACTGGTGGCGCCAGCCCGAGCGGGAAACCGAACGCCTGGTGACGGCCATCGAACGCTTGGTTGCCTCCGCGCGGCCATTCACGGCGAGCGAGAGCAGCGGCGACAGCGCGGCGGCACAGTCCCCAGAGCCCGAACCCTACGCAGCCTCTCCGAGCGCCGCTTCACCGGACGAAGTGGTTTTGGAGGCGGCGCTCCAGGAGGCGGAGCCCGAGCAGACGGCGGCGCTCGAACCGCTCGAGATCCAAGCGGACACCTCCGAGGTGCTGGCGGAGGACGGACGAGGTGCGAGCTACCGCGTTTGGAAACCGCGCAGGCCTCCCGTGCCCCAAGAGAGCTTCTATGAAGCTGCCGCGGATGCCGCATTGATCCGCGCGGTCGGCGACGTCGTCGCGCTCGAAGGGCCCGTGCACGCCGATCTCGCCATCACGCGTGTGGTGCGCGCGGTGGGCTTCGGGCGCGTCACCCAGAAGGCGCGCGAGCGCATGGGGCAATTGCTCGTGAAACTGACGGCGCAGCCGCGCGGGGAAGGTGACGATCTCGTGCTTTGGCCGAAGGAACTGGACCCGGAGCGTTGGCGGGGTTATCGGCTGGGCGGCGAGGATCCCGATTCGCGCCGTGGGACCCAGGAATTGCCCATGGCCGAAGTCGCCAACGCCGCCGAGCACCTGCTCGAAGTCGGAGGTGCCTGCCCGCCGGAGAGCCTGTTGGTCGAACTGCGCCGCCTGTTCGGGCTCGGCGCCTTGACCTCGGCCGTGCAGGCCCGTTTCGAGGAAGCCCTGGATCAGTTGCTGCGGGAAGGGCGAGCGACCCGCCTGCCGGACGGCCGGCTGGCCCCGGCGCAGCGAACCTGACGGCTTTCGGGCGTCAGGGCACGATGCCGAGTTCGAGGATGCGCGCAGCCAGGGTGCGCGCGAGCAGTTCGCAGCCCGCGTCGGTCATGTGGACCGTGCTGGTGAAGACATCGTCTTCACCGCGCAGGGCGCGTTGGCGATCGGCCTCGGCTTCCAAGACCGCACGTGCGTCGCAGAAGTAGGTGCCGTGCGCTTCCGAGACCTCGGCCAGGATGCGGTTGGCCCGATCAAAACCGTCCCGCTGCAGTTGTGCCGATCCCATGTCGTCGAAATCGCTCATGCGCGTCCCTTGGGTGACGAGCATCACTTCCGAACCGTGGGCACGCGCCGTGGCAAGGATGGTCACCAGGTTGCGCTCGAAGTTTTGAAAACCCAGGTCCAGGTCCGTGGGTTGACCAAAATCGTCGGGCCACCAGCGCCCGAAGTCGACGATCAAATAGGCGCCCATGTTTTCGCGCTCCATCACCCAGTCGGTGGCGTAGCGCCGCCAGGTGCGATAGATCCCGCTGCGCTCGAGCAACTGCTCGCTCTTGGAGGGACGCTCCACCGGCCAAACCGCGCGCCAGTGGCTGTTGTCGCGCACCACACCCGGGTAGAGCGCGCAGCGCATGTCGTTGATGGCGTGATACACCAGCACCAAATCCGGCTCCAGGGAAACACCGCGCAAGGCGAGTTGGATCAGACTCTCAAAGGTCGAATATCCCTGGGCGGCCAGGTTGATGACTTCGACCCGCCGGGTGAGGGGCGCCTGGTTGAGCAGCACTTGCAGGCGCGTGGGCCAATTCGTGGCGTCGCTGGTAGGCCCGAATCCATAGGTGCTCGATCCTCCCAGGCACACGATCCGGAAGACACCTTCGTGCTTTTCCCAGGTGGTCTCCGCACCGCGGAAACCCAGGGAGTTGTGCTGGATGTCGAGGGGATCGTCGGCGGTGGGCACCAGGCGGAAGTTGGGCCGATTCGCATACGCCAGGTAGGGATGGGGCTGGATGCGGGCCTTGGAGAGTTCGTCCGAGATCGGATCGAGTTCGTGGGGTCGCAGGCCGGGCAGGCGACCTACGGCGACGGCGACCTCGAAGGCGAGGGCCAGGGCCAAGAGGACCGCGAGGGAGAGCGCAAAACCTCGGGCAAGCCGCGCCCGAAACGGGACCAGGGGGGGAGGGGTCATAAGCGAAGCATACCCGGCAGCCCTCGATGGTGCGGGGACCCGGGGGCGGTGACTTCGGGCGGCGACCTCAGTCCCCCAGGTAGCCGATGTCGCGCAGCATTTGGTCGACCGCGTGTCCGCCGCCGAAGACGGTGGGGCGGCGCGCGCTGCCCTCTTGCCACCAGCGTTCAACAGCCTGCCTGAGGCGCAGCAGTTCCGCCGGGTCGCGATCGGTGGTTGGCTGGGTGGCGCCCGGGTCCGAGGCCAGATCGAAGAAGGCCTCCACGGCTTCGCCGACTTCGGGGCCGGCCGGTCCGTGAATCAACAGGCGCTCGCCTTGCAGGATCGCGCGCAGGGGGCGGTGGCGCGGCTCGTTCCAGAGGCCGAGTTCGGTCGAGAAAAACAGCGCGGGTGCCGCCGGCAACGGGCCGGCCAAGAGATCGCGCCCGCGCAGGCCGCGGGCCGGAACACCCAAACGCGCCAGCAGCGTGGCGGGCACGTCCTCGAGGGCCACGGGCTCGCGAATGCGACGTTCGGCTTGGATGCCCGGCCCGGTCAGGAAGAGCGGAACCCTCAGGCTCTCCTCGTAGAGCTGGTGGGCGTGGGCGAAGAGACCGTGTTCGGCGAACTCTTCGCCGTGATCGCTGGTGAAGGCAAGCAGGGTGTTTTCGAGCACACCGCGGGCCGCAAGCATCCCGAGCAAACGTTCGATGGCGCGGTCGGTCGAGGCGATCTCCGCGTCGTACAGCGCCAGGGCATGGCGCGCGAAACGGCGCACCTGCTCAGCATCCGCCGGTTCGAATCGATTCAGATCGCGTGCGAGCTGCGAATAGGCCGCTTCGCTCCAGTCCTCCGGCGCATCCGGCGCGAAGCGTGCGACCAACTCCGGCTCGGCCTCGTAGGGACGGTGCGGGTCGGTCAGGTGCAGATAGAGGTAGAACCTCCACGGCGAGATTTCGTCGAGCACCGGCTCGACCAGGTCGAGCACCGCGGGCGACCGATCCCAATCACCCGTCCAGTAGTGCTCGAATCCCTTGCCGAAGCCTTGCCCCGCGGCGATCAGCGGATTGGCGGAAAAACCCGCCGTGGTCCAGCCGGAATCCTGCACCCGTTCGGCGAAGGTGGTCAGTTCCCTGGGCAGCACGCAGGCTTCCGCGCTCAAAACGCCGTGCTCCGGCGGCGCGAGCCCGGTGAAGAGCGTGGCGGTGGAAGGCCAGGTCCAGGGGGAGGGCGCCCATGCTTGCTCGAAAACCGTGCCGTCCCCGGCCAGGGCATCGATCACCGGCGATGCGCCGGTGTCCGCGCCGTAGGCCCCGAGACGATCCGCGCGCAGGGTGTCGACCAGGATCGTGACCAGATTCGGATGCTCGGACGTGGCGCGCCGGCGATGCACCCCGATGGGCGCGACTACCTCGACCTCGCCAAAACCGGCGATGGGGGCGCGGCCGCGGCCATCCCAATCGGTCCTCAGTTCGACGCGACCGCCCCGCGGGATCGGCACGGAACCGCGTTGCCAGACGGTTGGCGCTTCCCCGTCGCCCAGGTCGATTTGGTGTCCGAAGACGGCTTGACCGTCGAGCAGGACGCGGAAAAAGACACGCCCGGAGGAGAAAGCGCGGCGCGAACGCGCATCCACCGTGACCGCGAAGCGCAGCTCGGCGTCGGGCGCCAGGCGCGGCACCTGGAATGCGACATGCGCCCGCGGAGCCATGGCTATGGCCGGCAGGGGGCCTTCATCGCCGCGCCGGTTGGCGGTCGGTGCCAGGGTTTCCAGCGCGACGGGTTGATCGGCCCGCTCTTCGAGCACCTCCATACCCGCGTTGCCGCCCAGCAGTTGCAGCAGCGTGCGCTCGGCCGCCATGGGGGGGCCGCTGGCGGCGCGGCCGCAGCCCAGGACGGCCACGGCCAGGAGAGCGGTCACGAGGGGCAGCGCCCCGGCGCGCAGCCGGGTGCCGAGTTCGGCCGGGCGGCCGGGGCGAGGGGGCGGAAGGTGGGGGGGATTCATCGGGCCGTGGCTCAGGTAGCCGTCGGTCGCTCGGGTCCGCGACTATAGGGCCGGGGTGCGCGGACGGCCCGCGGTTGGCCCACCGGACCGTGCCACACCCCGGCCCGGGCGGGGCCGACGGCGCTTCGTTGCACACTTCTTGCCGGCCGTTCGCCCGGGCCGGGCGGATGGCGGGGGCCGGCCCGGGCCTACCATGGCGCCATGCAGGAGATCGATCCCAAGGTGGTGCGCGTGGCGCTGGGCGAACTGCAGGACCGCATCTGCGCGGGCCTGGAGGGGATCGACGGGCAAGGGCGCTTCCAGCGGCAGGAACTGCCCGGGGAGCGCGGTGGCTCCGCCCGCCCCCGGGTGCTGGAGGAAGGCCGGCATATCGAAAAAGCGGCCGTGATGTTCAGCCACACCCGCGGCGAGAGTCTGCCCGCCGCGGCCACCGCGCGCCGGCCGGAGCTCGCCGGTCGCGGTTTCGAGGCCGTTTCGGTCTCCCTGATCGTGCACCCGCGCAATCCCTACGCGCCGACCAGCCACGCCAACGTGCGCTTCTTCCTGGCGAGCAAAGACGGCGCCGATCCGGTCTGGTGGTTCGGCGGCGGCTTCGACCTGACGCCCACCTACGGCTTCGACGAAGACTGCGTCCACTGGCACCGGGTCGCCCGGGAGGCGGTGGAGCCCCTCCGCGACGGTTGGTATCGGCGCATGAAGCGCTGGTGCGATGACTACTTCCACCTGCCCCATCGCGGCGAACCGCGCGGGGTCGGCGGGCTTTTTTACGACGACTTCGGACCCCAAGAGCTGCCCGGCGGCTTCGACCAGGGGCTCGAACTCACCCTGCGGGTCGGGCAGGGGTATCTGGATGCCTACCTGCCGATTCTCGAGCGCCGCTCCGCGCTGCCCTTTGGCGAGCGCGAGCGCGACTTCCAGCTCTACCGGCGAGGTCGCTACGCGGAGTTCAATCTGGCGTGGGACCGGGGCACCCGCTTCGGTCTGCAGTCCGGCGGCCGGATCGAGTCGATCCTGGCTTCCCTACCGCCGCTCGTGCGCTGGCGCTACGACTGGCGCCCCGAGCCAGGCAGTCCCGAGGAAAAGCTTTCCACGCGCTATCTGGTGCCCCGCGACTGGCTTGCGCCGGACACGCCTGCGGAGTCCGCGGGCGTGTCCGGCCCGAGTTCCGGTGCCGAGGTGGTTTGAGCCCCGCGCCGGGAGCCTTGCCGTCAGTTCGGGATCGAGACCCCGTGCAGGGCGCGGCGATCCGCGGCCAGCATGACCTCATCGAGGGTGGAGGACAGCGGGTTCCAGGTGTAGATCGGCACACCCGCCGGGCAAGTCGTCACCGGACACACGGTCGGCACAAAGACCCGCACACCGAAGGGATCCGCGGTGGCGGCGAGTCCGAAAGCCGATGCCGGAGGCATGGGCAACTCCACGGCCCCCGTCGATCCGATGTCGAGTTGGAAGAGCCGTGCGGAACCCGCGCCGACCTGGGTGGTCGCGTCCGAGAGCAGGAAGGCCCCGCTCGGGCTGTCGACGATGCGCCGCACGCCGGCCGCGGGCATGGGAAGGCTCCATTGGGTGACTCCGACGGGCGCGCCGGTGTCCACCGTGAAAAGGCGCCAGAGGGGCACGCCGAACTGCACGCTGTCGATGCTCGTGAAGGCGAGCTCACCCGTGCTGTCGAGCCGCGCACGGAACTGCAGTCCGCTGCCGGCCGTGAGGGGGAAGGTCGCGACACCTGCGGGTCCCGCGGCCGGATCCGCGACCACGAGCCACTGGGCCGTATCGAAGGGGCCGGGCGCATTCACCCGCACGCCGGCAAAGAGCCGGCCATCCGCCCATTCGAGGAAACTCAACTGATTGGCGGGCGCCGCGGCGAGGCTCACGGAGCTCAACTCCAGGCCCGTGGACAGGTCGTGCAGGGCCACCTCGACACCCGCGGCCGCGGGCTTTTGCACCCAGACCGCATCGAGCGCACCGTCGTAGGCAAAGGGCGCGGACACCATCGGCACCTGGGGCACGTCCACCGCGCTGCCCAGGGGATCGAAGGGCACACGCACGAGCGCCGGTCCGGGCACGACGAGCAGGAACTCGTCGCCACCCGCGAGCGAAACCAGATCGCCGAGGGGCTGCGCGGTGCCGCCCAGGCTGTGCAGCTCCCCGAAGAAGTGGTCGAACCGCAGCAAACCGCCATTCGTCACCGCCGCGGCAAATGCGCCATTCGCGGAGAGCACGGGCGGGCCGCTCTCGGTCGCCCAACCGGGGGGCAGGTCCAGGGAAACGACGGGGGTGAGGGAAGGGGAAGAGAGCACCTCGTAGGCGTCGATCAGCCCCGGCCCGGGCACGGCGAGTTCGCTGCGCACACCGTGCAGGCGGCTGCCCAGGAGTCGCAGGTGGATGCCGGGCGTCAGGGCGGCTCCGGCGGGAGAACTCCCGTCCAGATAGAGGCCCTGCCAGTGGAGCGGCGCTTCGGCCAGGGCGGGGTTTGCGGGAACGGGGATCTGGAACGCGCGCGTGCCCTGGGCCGTGGTGGCGGTGTTCGCCACCAGCAGCGCGCCCACGGGATCGATTTCGAGCAGCCCGAACGCCGTCGGCAGGGCAATGCGTGACCCCGATGCGTAGAGCAAGAGGGGCGTGCCGGCGGGCAGTCCGGAAAACTCGAGCTCCAGGGTCTCTCCGACCCAAGGCGCCGAGTGGGAAGCGACCTGGGCTGGACACAGGCTGAGGCCGGCGAACGAAGTTCCCAGGACGGCAAAGGCGGCGAGTTTCATGGGGTCCTCCAGGACCGGGTGGGGAGTTTGGAGTCTTCGGGCCCTGAACCGAAGTCTAGGGCAGCTCCGACACACCCACAACGGGCGGGCGCCCATATCCCACGGGGGCGTTTCTCGCGGACCGGTCTGCCGGTCTGGTCCGCCGGTCAACCGCCCGGCGCCGCGCGATCCAGGGCCAGGGCGGCGTCGATCAGGCCCAGGTGCGAGTAGGCCTGGGGGTGGTTGCCGAGGGCCAGCCCGAGGGCGGGGTCGTACTGCTCGCTGTAGAGCCCGGTGGGGCCGGCCAGGGTGGTGAGCTCATCGAAAAGCCCACGGGCATCCTCGTTTCGGCCCACGGCCAAGTAGGCCTCGACCAACCATGCAGCCAACAGGTGAAAGCCGCCCTCGCTGCCCGGCAAACCGTCGTCGGCCCGGTAGCGGTAGACCGTGGGCCCATCGCGCAGTTCCCGTTCGATCGCTTCGACGGTGCCCACGAAACGCGGATCCTGCGCGCTGACGAGTCCGCTCAGCCCCACCACCAGGGCCGCCGCGTCCAGATCTTCGCCGTCGTAGGCGGCGGTGAAGGCTCCGCGCGAGGGTTTGAAGCCCCGCTCTAGAACTTCCGCGCGGATTTCCTCCGCCAGCGCCCGCCAAGTCGCGGTGGTGTCGCCGAAGTATTCCTCGGCCAGGATCGCACCCCTGTCCAGGGTCAACCAACACATGGTCTTCGAGTGCACGTGGTGGCGCGGGGCGGCGCGGATCTCCCAGATGCCGTGGTCGGGTTCGCGCCAACGCCGTTCGACGGCCGAAACCAGCGCCCGACTGAGGCGCGCGTGTTCGCTGGAAAGGGGCACTCCGAGGCGCGCCAGGGTCAGCATCAAGTCGACGATCGGCCCGAAGACATCCAGTTGCACCTGGGATGCGGCCGCATTCCCGACGCGCACCGGGCGACTGCCCCGGTAGCCCGGCAATTCGTCGAGGACGGCTTCGGAGCCCACTTCGCCGCCGGTCACCAGATAGAGCGGGCGCAGGCGTTCGGGATGGTCGATGCTCTCCACGAGGCGCAGAACCCAATCCAAGAGGGAAACGCCCTCGCGCGTGCTTCCCAGACGCGCCAACGACGAAGCGGTCATCGCGGCGTCCCGCAGCCAAACGAAGCGGTAGTCCCAGTTGCGCACGCCGCCCAGGTGTTCGGGCAGGCTGGTGGTGGCCGCCGCGGCAATGCCTCCGGTCGGGCCGTGGCACAGGGCGCGCAGGGTCAATGCGCTGCGCCGCACCAGTTCCGGCGCGATTTTGGGCAACCGCAAACTGGCCGCCCACTTGCTCCACCAGTGGGCGCTCGCCGCGCGGCGCTCGGACTCAGGGGTGGAGAGAGGGCCCAGGGTGCCGGCGCCGAAGCGCAGTTCGAGCACGAGCGGGTCGGGTCCGAGTTCGACCTCCGACACGGCGGTTTGATGCGGTCCTTCGCGCACGAGTTGGAAGTCGACGCCCGGGGCGCGCAGCAGCACGGGATCGAGGGCATCGGCGATGCGCAGGCCGTCGGGTTCCACGTGCATGCGTGTGGGCACGCGCCCGAAGTCGAGCCGCGGCGCGAATTCGATGCGCACGCGTCCGTGTCCTTCGATCACACGCACGAGGTCCGTGCGTCCCGCGCGCTGGCGCGGCCGGGGGCCGGAAACGTCCAAGTAGTCAAGCACCCGAAAGGTGTCGAAGTGCGTTTCCAGGAGCAAGGTGTCGCCCTGGTAGCTCTGGCGCTTGGCGCGCGAGCCGTCCGCGGGTTGGACCGAAAAGTGCCCGGCCGCCGGACCGCCGAGCAACTCGGCGAAGAGCGCCGGAGAGTCGAGCCGCGGTGCGCACAGCCAAGTCAGTCGCCCGCCGGGAGTTACCAGGGCCGCCGTGCGCAAATCGGAGAGCAAAGCGTGCTGCTCGATCGGTTCGGACGAGCCGGCCGCGAACCACTCCGCGCGCGCCTCGGCCAAGCGGGCCAAGAGGCGGGCTGCTTCCTCCGGATCCGCGCAGCGCCACCTGGCCGCGCTGTCTCCGGGACCGATCTTGACGCCCACATCGGGACCGCAAAGCAGGCGGAATGCATCCTCATCGGTGACGTCGTCACCGAGGAAGAGCACGGCGGTGGCCCCCGCGCGCGAGCGCAATACTTCCAGGGCATCGCCCTTGTGGGTCGCCACGACGCTGAGTTCGATCACGCACTTGCCGCGGCGCAGATGCACGCCCTCGTAGGCACCGGGACCCGCCAGCAGTTCGGCCACCAGCTCAGGCACGAGCTCCTCGGCCGCGCCTCGGTAGTGGAACGCCGCCCCCGCCGGCTTCGGCTCCACCAGGGAGCCGGGCAAACGGGCTCCCAGGGCTTCCAGTTCGAGCAGCAAACGCGAACGCAGGTGGCTTTGCTCCGGCGAGAGGCTGGCGGCGAAGCCGGGGTCGAACTCGCTGCCGTGGCTGCCAATCAGCCGCACGCCGACGGGTTCGCCGCTCAGTTCCGCCAAGTCCTCCAGGGCGCGACCGGAGAGGATCGCCGCCGTGGTTTGGGGCAGGCGCGCCAGTGCTTCGAGGGCCACCAGACCGGCCCTGTGGGGCCGAGCCTCGGCGGGATTGGGCACGATCGGCGCCAGTGTGCCGTCGTAGTCCGAAGCCACCAGCAGCACCGGCGTGCGCGCCAAGTGCTCAAGCACGGCGGAAAAGCGCGGGTCGTCCCCGATCCAGGTCGGGGCTGCCGCGGCCGGTGCCCCTGCGGTGGATCCTTGGCCGGTGAAGCGCACGCCGCCATGGGGCGGCTCCTCGGAAGTTCGACTCACGTCTCCAGCGACTCCAGGAAGGACTTGGCCCAGGCGTGCACATCGTGGCGTTCGATGGTCTGCTGCATGGCGATCATGCGCCTGCGCTGTTCGGGCAATGGCATGTCCAGGGATTGTGTGATGGCGCCGGTCATGCCGTCGATGTCGTAGGGATTGACCAGCAACGCCTGCTTGAGCTCGCGGGCGGCGCCGGCGAACTCACTCAGAACCAAAACACCGTCGCTCGCGGTGCGCGCCGCAACGAATTCCTTGGCGACCAGATTCATGCCGTCGCGCAGAGGAGTCACCAACAGCACACCGGCGGCCACATACCAGGCAACGAGTTCCTCGATCGGCAAGCTGCGGTAGTGGTAGTACACCGGGTAACGACCCGGTTCGCCGTGCGCACCGTTAATATGGCCGACCTGTCCTTCGATTTGATTGCGCATCTTGGCGTACTCAGGAACCGCCTCGCGACTCGGCACGGCGATCTGCACGAGTGTCGATCGGGAACCGTGATCCGGAAAGTGCTCTAGCAACTCTTCGTAGGCCTTCAGGCGTCGATCGATGCCCTTCGTGTAGTCCAGCCGGTCGACACCCAGCAAGATCGTGCGGCCGTCACCGACTTGTTGTCGAATGCGTTCCGCCCTAGCTTGTACCGTCGGCTGCGCGGCGATCTCCGCGTACCGCGCGCGGTCGATGGAGATCGGGAAGCAGCCCGAGCGAATCGAACGACCCTGGAACGAGAGCGTCGAACCGGAGCCTTTGGCATCGGTAAAGCGTCGCGCTGCATAGGCGAAGTTCTGTGCCCCCAGCGGGGTCTGGAAGCCAACCAAGTCGGCGCCCATGAGTCCTTCGAGGATCTGCCGCCGCCAGGGAATCTGCGCGAACAGTTCGACGGGTGGGAACGGAATGTGCAGGAAAAAGCCGATGCGCAGATGGGGCGCAAGCTCGCGCAGCATGCTCGGCACGAGCTGCAACTGATAGTCGTGGATCCAGACCAGCGAACCCTTGGGCGCGGTGGCCGCGGCCGCTTCGGCATAGCGGCGGTTGACCTCCACGTAGCTGCGCCACCAACTGCGGTGGAAGTCGGGCCAGCGCACGGCGTCGTGGTAGAGCGGCCAGAGGGTGCCGTTCGAGAAGCCCGCGTAGAAGTTTTGCAGGTCCGCCCGCGAGAGTTCGACCGGGCTGAGCGCGATCGCTCCGTCGGTCTTGGGATGGGTGGTCGCTCCTGCAGCTCCGGTCCATCCGACCCAACGGCCCCCACGGGCCTCCAGTAGTGGAGCCAGGGCGCTTACGAGGCCCCCCGGACTGCGTTCCCAGCGCATCTCGCCGCCACGTCGCACCCTTTCCACGGGCAAGCGATTGGCGACGATCGTCAGCGCCCCACGTCGTTCACGTGTCGGCATGACCGCCCGCAGTCTACGCAATCACGCGCCGAATGCGAACCACCGATCGAGGTTCTTGCGCGGAGTGCCCTTCCCATGCCGGTCGGCCGAGCGCTCGATCCATAGCCGGCCGATGCCTTCTCGATCAGGGGCGGCGCTCGCGGGCTCGGACCCGAGCCCCGGCTTCCAGCTCCCGGTCCGGGTGCACGATCACGAGCCCGCCCGCTTCCAAGCCCGAGAGCACTTCCACACGGCCTTCACCCGCCAGGCCCCGTTCGATAGGCACGCGGTGGGCGCGTCCGTCCCGCAGCGCAAAAACCGCATGGCCGTCTTCATGGCGGAAGACTGCACTGGCAGGCACCCAGAGCGTGTCCCTGGAGGCGCGCAGTTCGAAACGCGCATGCACGCGGTATCCGTCGCCGATACGCGCCAGCCGTTCTTCCGAGTCCAAGAGTTCGAGCACGACCCAGACGCGCTGTTCTTCCACGCCCAAGGCGGACACCTTGGTGAATCCCCCCGGCTCGATGCGGCGCACACGCGCCGCAAGCGGGCGAGGCTCTCCCCAGCGCAACAGGTCGACGGGCATGCCTTCGCGTAAACGCACCGCATCCGAGGAGAGCACATCGACTTCCACTTCGAGCGCCTCCACGGCGCCCACGACCAGGAGCAACTCCCCCGCGCGCACGACACGTTCGCTTTCGAAGAGCCTGCGCACCAGCCGGCCCTCCAGGGGTGAACGCAGCTCCATGGTCGAGTCCGATGTGGGAGCCTCCGTGTCCAGTGCCAAAGCGGCCCGAAGGGCATCTACTTCGCGTTCCGCGGCCCGTACCCGGGCGTTGGCCGACTCAAACAACCCCTCGGCCCGCGCCAGCTCGGTGGTCAGGAGTTCGATGCGTTCCGCGGACACCACGTTCGCTTCGCCGAGGATTCGACCGCGCTCCAACTCCCATGCGGCCAGATCGCGGCTGGCCCGAGCCGCTCGAACTTCAGCCTCAGCCGCTTGGCCCAAGGCCTTGGCCGCTTCCAGGCGTGCTTCGGTGACGCGCCGCTCCCGCGCGTCGAGGGCCGGCGCAAGCAGCGGTTCGAGCACCACGAGCACCTGTCCGGCCGCGACAAAATCACCGGGTTCCAGCTCGATCCGCCGGGCGCGCGCATCGACCGGCGCGTGGATCTCGAAACGCTCGCGCAGACGCGTGCGCCCCTCCGCTTCCACGGTTTCGCGCACCTCCCCCAGGGACACCGCTGCCGTGTCCACCAGGCTTGCGCGCGGCCAAGCGGCAAGCGCCACCAACCCGAGAACCACCAAGAAGACAAAGGGCGCCCGCAGGCGCTTGTGAATCGGCGCGGAGCTCATCCTTGGGTCTTTAGCACGGCAACGAGGTCGAGTCGGTCGAGTCGGCGGCGCACGAGCACAACCGCGAGGAAGGTGGCGGCAAGCACCACCAGGGCGGCGAAGGCGAAGTCGCGTGGCGCCAGCACGAGGGGTATGCGGTAGAGGTCCGAGCGGAAGCCATGGACCAACAGCGCGCTCATCCCCGTGCCGAGCAGGAATCCGGGGACAAGGGCGAGGAGTGTCAGGGTAACCAGCTCCCCGGTCAGGATGGAGCGCACCTCGGCCCGCGTGTAGCCCAGCACTCGCAAGCTCGCCAGTTCTCTTCCGCGTTCCGCCAAAGTCACGCGGGCCGCATTGTAGACCACACCGACAGCGATGCTGGAGGCGAGCAGGCTGGCTACCAGGGCAAACACGAGAATGGTTTCGGCCATCGTCTCCCGGAATCCCTGCACCATGGCTACGCGGTCGGTGACTCCGGCCACCCGCGGCCGTTCGCGCAGGGCGCTCAAGATTTGCGTGCGCCGCTCGGGCTCGATCCCGAGCCAGGCGCCGGACACCACATCCCCTTCGGCCAGCAGCCCGTTGAGCCAAGGGCGATGGGCGTAGACTCCCACCCCCAGGTATTCGGAGACCGTGCCCATCACCGGCGCGAGCAAAGTGCGTCGCCGGCCGTCGAGCAGTTCGATTTCGACCGTGTCGCCGGGAGACAGCCGCAGAATTTCCGCCAGGTAGTCGGTGAGTAGCAGGCCTTCCTCGGGCAGGGTCGCCGGCACTGACAGCGGCCCGGAGGGGGCGATCCGCAGGAGCGGGCAGGTGCGCTCCCGTGCGCGCTGCTCGACCTCGTCGAGGTCGCGGTCGGTCGGTCCGTCAGCGCGGACGACGAGCACCGGCAGCTCGCGTTCGAGCACCGCGACCGGCCCGTGC
>JBJHAV010000089.1:0-13432 GCA_050480685.1 Planctomycetaceae bacterium
ACGCCCCACCCGGAGGCGCGAGCCGGCCTGGGAAGTGGGTAGAAAGTGCGCGACTCCGTACCCCGACTCCGTACCCCGACTCCGTACCCCGACGGCGTTTCGGTCAGCGGCGGTAGGCGGCGGGGCTGGGGCGGACGGCGCGGGCGAACCATTCGGGGCGGCGTAGGCCGGCGGGGTGGTTCGCGGGGGAGGCGAGGGCGAGCCACTCTTGGTAGACGAGGCGCGCTTTGGTGGTGTCGACTTCGACGTCGCCGTAGCGATCGTTTGTGTGGGCGGGCTCGATGGTCACCACCTGGTGCCAGCAGTGCATGCCGGAGATCGGGTCGGGCTGGACCGGGAAGGTGAGGTTTTGGTGGACGCCGGCGGAGGACCAGAAGATGCGGCGGCTGTCGGGGTCGGAGGATGGGAAGGGGGCGGTGTCGCCGGTGCGGGTCAAGCGCCAGTGGCCGGCGCGGGGTTGGTCGACGCGCACGGGGGCGGCGAGCCAGGCGTCGGTGCCGAGGGAGTTTTGGATGGGGTCGAGGGTGGAGCCGGAGCTAGAGCCGGAGCTAGAGCCAGAGCCCCGGCCGGCGCCGGCGGGAGCGCTGCTCGGGTGGGCGGCGCTGTGGGCGCCGTTTTGGGGCGCGTGCGGCGCGCCGGTGGGGGCTTGGCCGCCCGAGCGGGAGAGGTCCAGGCGCCAGCGGCCCAGGTGGTGGCTGCAGGCGATCACTTCGGGGCGGATGCCCTCGGTGACCCAGGCGCGGGCGACGAAGTGGCCGATGCGGGTGCTGACGCGCACCAGGTCGCCCATGCGGATGCCGCGGGGTTCGGCGTCGGTGGGGTGGATCCAGACGGGGTTGGAGTTGGAGAGCTCGGCCAGCCACTTGGAGTTGGCCGAGCGGGTGTGGATCTGGGTCGGCAGGCGGAAGGTCGGCACCAGGGCGATTTCGTGCCGGCGCGGGTCGGAGCCTTCGCGCGCCAGGCGCGAGCGGTGCAGGTGCGATTCGATGTAACCCGGCAGGGCGTGTTCGCCGTAGCCCCACTCGGCCAGGGTGGGGGAGTAGAGTTCGAGGCGCTTCGACGGTGTGCCGAAGCCGGCCCGAGGGGATCCGTGCGCATCGACGGCCAGGGGTTTGCCGTCTTTTTTCCAGAGCGCCGCTTCCTGGTCGCGCTCGGCGCCTTCGACGGGCGCGGCCTGTTCGTGGGGCAGGTAGGTGTCGCCGGGCACCGCGAAGGCCCCGTGGCGACGCATGTATTCGAGGGGCGTGAGGCCCTGCTCGGCAGCGGCTTCGGGCAGGCCGGGCACCGAGTTTTCGAACATCCAGCGGTACTGGTCGTCGACGGTCAGGCGCTCGCCGGGCCGGTAGGGGGATTCGAAGTACTGGCGGATGCCCAGGGAGCCGTCCGGGTCGATGGCCCAGGAAAGGGCGATCCAAAACTCGTCTTCTTCCCAGACTTCACCGGGATTGACCTGGTGCGACCACTCGGGGTCGCGACCCTCGCGCTGGGCCAGCACACGCCCGATGGGCTGGCGGAAACCGATCCAGCGCCCGGCGTGGGTCTCCTGGCTCATCACGTCGTGCCGCTCGGTGGCGTGGCCCATGGGCAGCACGTAGTCGGCCCACAGGGCGGTTTCGCTCCAGGTGGGCGTCAGGCAGGCGTGCAGTCCGACCTTTTCCTCGTCGGACAGCATCTCGATCCACGAAAAGCCGTCCGGGTTGGTCCAAATCGGGTTGTAGACGCGCGTGAAGTAGGTGTCGACGCGCCCGCGTCCATCCGCCACCAGGTGCGGCAGAAGGAAACTCAGCTCGTGGTGGGAGAGCGGCCATTCGGGCGGATAGAGCAGTTCGCTCCACACGTCCTGGGGCGGCGGCGGATTCCAGCGCTTGGCGACGTACTTGTTCGTGCCCGCCAGCGCGGTTCCGCCCTGGCTGCCGACCGAAGCGGTCAGCACGTTGAGCAGTTGCAGGCAGCGCGCCACCTGCCAACCGCCCAGGTTGCCGGAGGCAGCATTGCGCCAAACGTGGGAGGCAAAGGCGCCGCGCGCCTGGCCGATCAGGCGGCCGACGGCGCGGATGGTCTCGGCCGAGATGCCGGTTTCTTCGGCCACCCACTCGGGCGTGAAGCGCGCATATTCGGCGCGCAAGAGCTCGCCGAAGCGATCGTAGGAGCGCGCTTCGCCCCGCGCTGTGAGCCATTCGCGCCAGTTGACCCAGGTTTCGAGGAAGGCCTTGTCCTCCAGATTCTCGGCCAGGATCACGTGGGCGAAACCGAGCAGCAGCGCGGCTTCCGTGCCCGGGTAGGGCGCCAGCCAGTGATCGCTCATGGACGCGGTATTCGAGAGCCGCACGTCGATGGTGACGATCTTCGCGCCCTTGAGTTTGCCCTCGATGATGCGTTGGGCGTGGGGGTTGAAGTAGTGGCCGGTCTCCAGGTGCGAACTGAGCAGCAAAATGCACTTGGCGTTCGCGTGGTCCGGCGAGGGCCGGTCGCCGCCGCTCCAAAGGGCGTAGCCCAGGCGCGCTGCGCCTGAGCAGACGTTGGTGTGGCTGTTGTGCCCGTCGACACCCCAGGCCTGGAGCACCCGTTCCATGGCGCCGTCGTGGCCGGGCCGGCCCACGTGGTACATGACCTCGGTGCGGCGGTTCTCTTCCAGCGCCTTGCGGATGCGCGCGCCGAAGGTTTCGAGCACCTCGGCCCAGGTGGTGCGCTCGAACTGTCCGCTGCCGCGTGGGCCCACGCGCTTGAGCGGGTGCAGGATGCGCTGGGGGTCGTGGATCTGATTGAGCGTCGCCGGGCCCTTGGCGCAGTTGCGCCCGCGCGATCCCGGGTGGTGCGGATTGCCTTCGAGTTTTTCGATGCGTTTTGTGGTCTGGTCGACCCAGGCCACCAATCCGCAGGCCGCCTCGCAGTTGAAACAAATCGTCGGGATCAACGAGTAGCGCTTCTCCACCTTGCGCGGCCAGGCCTTGGGGTCGAACTCGACCCAATCGTCCCAGCGTTCGGGCGGCGGGAAGTTGGCCAGAGGCGTGGTGCGCCAGGGAGCGCCCGAGGGCGCCATCTCGGCGCTCTCCACGGGCGGACCTTCTACGGGCGGATTCGCGGGGGAGTCGCTCATGAGATCGGCACCGCTTGGCCGGCGCGGATGTATTCCCGTTCGTACACCAGTTGCGAGGCAATCACCAGGGCGAAGGCCAGTCCGGCGCCGAGCAGCGCCAAGCCGGGTGTTTCCGGCACCAGCACCGCCAGGAATGGCGTGGTTAGGCCCAGGCCGGCGGCTACGAAGTGCATCCACGCGCTGTGGCGCGCCGGGCCGCGCCAAAGCAGCGCGTTCGCATGCCCGGCCAGGTGTTCCTTGGGACCTTCGCGGCGTTCGTCGATGAAGACCAGGCCGCACATCACGGCGGCGATGGCGAAGAACGTGCCGGCCTCCGCGCTCCACGGCGCGAGCGCCAGGGCCAGTCCGGCGCCGAGCACGCCGGCGCGCAGCACGAGGCGCACGAAGAGCCCCTTTTCGAGCCACAGGTCGCGCCCCTTGCACTGGGCAAAGAGCCAAGCCGTGTAGCCCGACGTCAACGCCGCCAGGGGCAACGCGATCCAGCGCAGCACGTCGGCGAAACCATCCGCGCCGAAGAGGCGCGCCAAGAGCGCACCGCCCGTCGCCGCGCCGAAGGCCGAGATCACCCAAGCTCCGCGCACCAACCACGAACGCGTGTTCGGCGCCAGGAAGAGCCGCCAAACCCGCTCCGGCCGGCCCAGGTCGTGGGTCAAGAGCGCGCCGGTCACGGCCAGGAAGACGAGGGCGACGATCTCCGGCACCAAATCGCGCGCCGCGCCGGCTTCCAGGCCCATGAGCGCCAAGAACGGCGCGAGCAACATGGCGCCCGCGGCCAGGTTTTTGGTCACCAGGTAGACCCACACGTGCCAGCCCCAGGCCGGCGCGTGGGGAGCGTCCAAGGTGCGGATCACGTCCGGCGTCGGTTCGAAACCCGGCACCACCGGCGCCGGCGCGTCGAAGCTCGCGCGGTCCGAGAAGAGATAACTCTCCGGCTCCGCCGCCCGGCCGGGCTCGAGGGCCTCGTCCAGGGCATCCACGTACCAGACTCTGGGATCCGTTTCCTTGTCGAGCCGGCGACGCGTGGTCGGCTGGGATGCGATCAGGCGCGAGATCGGCGATTCGGGGTCCGAGGTGTCGCCGGACACGATCGCTTCTTCCGGGCAGACCACAACGCAGGCCGGCGCCAAACCGACTTCGACGCGGTGCGCGCAGTAGTGGCACTTCTCGGCGACCCCCTTGTCCTCGGCGAAATAAAGCGCGTCGTAGGGGCAAGCCTGCATGCAGGCCCGGCATCCGATGCAGGTATCGCGGTCCAGGTCGACGATCGCGTCGGGCCGTTTGTCCAGGGCGCCCACCGGGCAGATCGTCACGCAGGGGGCCGCGTCGCAGTGGTTGCAGCGCAGCACGGTGAAGTGGCGCCGGACCTCCGGAAAGCGGCCCTTCTCCGTGTATTGCACCCAGGTGCGAAAGCTGCCGACCGGCACGTCGTTCTCGGCCTTACAGGCCACCGTGCAGGCGTGACAGCCGATGCACTTGCGTTGGTCGATGGCGAATCCGAATTGCATGATTTGCGTCGATGCGCGGAGGAGGGGCGAGCCGGGGCTCGGCGGCGGCCGGTGAGCGCCCGATCCTACTGCTTCGGCGATCCATCGTGGGCTGCCCCGTGCTACCTTGACCCGGACCTGGTTGCGTCCCAGCGAGCGACTCGCCAACCCCACCTCCGGCCGGCGTTCCGGCCCATTTCCCTTACCTGGCTGCTTTCCCCGGCGCCGACGCCATGACGACGACACGCCGCACGGCTCCCACTTGGTCGGAAGGGCCCACCTGGCCCGACACGCCCTCCCCAGCCCGAATCGATCCCCGCCGCGCGGGGCGGGCCTCGGCTTCGTTGCTGTTTCTGCTTCTGATCGCAGCCGCTGCGTTGATCGCGGGGGGGGCTTGGTGGCTGCTGCGCGGCGATGACGGCGACGCGGTCTCCGTCGCGGGTCGGGCGGAGCCCGGCGCCGCCCTCGAACCCGGGGATGCGGGCCGTCCCGCCGCCCCCACGGGCGGCAATTTCCAGCCCCTGGGCGAGGGCCCCGCGACCGGGACCCAGGCTGCTGGGGAAGAGCGGGTGGACAGCCACGCGGTCGCGACCGGCCCTCCGACGCCAGCCATCCGCCGCGCGCGGGTCGAGCGGTTGCTCGAGACGTTTTATGGGCCGGAGCCGGATCTGCACGAGTTGATGCGCACCATCGCCGACCTCGGTCGGCGCGCGGTCATCGACGAGGCGAGTTTTGAGCTCGACGAGGACCGCGGCGAGCTCGTCGGCCGGGTGAGCGTGCCCGACTTCGATCTGGAAGGGCGCTTTCGGCTCCAGGGCGGAGACCTGCAGGTCGATCTCGAAACGGGCGAGGGCAATCCCGAATGGACCGAGCGCACGTTTTCGGTCACCCTGCGCGCGGGCGAGTTCGGCGTCGATCAGGCGCGCGCCTACATCAGCCACGCCTACGACGAAGACGACCTGGCCATGCTGCAACGCATCGGCGGGGACGTTCGTGTGAACGGTTGGCAGGTCACGACCAGCCTGGTCGGCGGGACCCGTGCGACGCCGATTTTGGCGCGCTACGACGAGTTGGATTTCGAAGGTACCGGCTTGGTGATGGCCTTCTCCCACATGCCCGGTGTGCAGCACGACTTCCAGCCGATCCAAATGGAAGGGCCGCTGGATTTCGGCCCCTTCGACATCTGGAATCGCCTCTTCGATCCCCATCGGCCGTGAGCGCGGCGCCGCCGGGAAGGGGCCGGGCCGAGCGCCCCTCCGGGTAGCGCGGAGGCGCTGGTTTTTCGCTAGCATCTGCCGCCATGGCGCGTGCGGTCTGCCTGTTCACCGGCCAGTGGGCCGACCTGTCCTTGGAAGAGCTCGCGGCCAAGGCCGCGCGCTTCGGCTACGACGGCCTCGAACTCGCCTGCTGGGGCGATCACTTCGAGCCGAGGCGGGCGATCGAAGAGCCCGGCTACTGCGCGGAGCGCTGGGAGCTGCTCGGGCGCCACGGTCTCGAATGCCATGCGGTCAGCGCGCACCTGGTGGGCCAGGCGGTGTGCGATCCGATCGACGATCGACACCGAGCCATCCTGCCGGAGCACGTCTGGGGCGATGGCGAGCCGGAGGGCGTACGCCAGCGCGCGGCCGAAGAGCTGATCCTGACCGCGCGCGCCGCGCGGCGGCTGTTCGATGCGGCCCCCGAGGCGGTGCGCTCGCGTTTGCCGCGGGGAGAGGACGGACGGCCCCGGGTCGTGGTCAATGGCTTCACGGGGAGCTCGATCTGGCATCTGGCCTACGCGTTTCCGCCTTTGCCCGAAGGCACCATCGAAGCGGGCTACCGGGACTTCGCGCGGCGCTTCGGGCCGATCCTCGACGCCTTCCGCGCGGAAGGGGCGGTCTTCGCGCTGGAAGTGCATCCGACCGAGATCGCCTTCGACATCCACTCCACCCGGGCCGCATTGGCCGCGGTGGAGGGGCACCCGGCCTTCGGCTTCAACTTCGATCCGAGCCACCTGGCGTACCAGGGGGTCGATTTCCTGGCCTTCGTGCGCGAGTTCGCGCCGCGCATCTTCAACGTCCACGTGAAGGACGTGTGGTGGAGCGAAGGCGGAGCCGAGATCGGCGTGTTCGGCGGCCACGCGCCCTTCGGCGCACCGGGGCGCGCCTGGGACTTCCGGTCGCCCGGGCGCGGCCGCATCGATTTCGAGAGCCTGATTCGAGCCCTCAACCACGCCGGTTATGGGGGACCGCTGACCGTGGAGTGGGAGGATCCGATGATGGACCGTGAAGCGGGGGCCGCGGAAGCGGCCGCGTTCGTGCGCCGATTGGACTTCCAGCGCTCCGCGCTGGCCTTCGATGCGGCCTTTCGGGCCGCTTCGGAAGCCTCCTCCGGGAGCGAAGGAAGGGGCCGATGACACCCGCCCTGCCGGGAACGATCCCGGGCGCCGGCGCGCGCACGCCCATGGGGCGACTCTCGCTGATGATGCTCCTTCAGTACGCCGTGTGGGGGGCTTGGCTGCCCCTGGCGGCGCGCTATCTGACGGCCCCCGTCGAGAGCGGAGGGCTCGGCTTCACCGGCTCCCAGACCGGTTGGATCCTGGGGCTCGCGGCGTCCGCTGGAGCGCTCAGCGCGCCTTTTGTGGCGGGCCAGATCGCCGATCGTTGGTTCCAGGCCGAGCGGGCCCTGGCGGCGTTGCTCCTGGGCGGAGCGATCGTGCAGTGGATGCTGGCTTCCCAGACCAGCTTTACAGCCTGGTTGGTGCTTTCGGTGGCCTACAGCGTGCTCTACATGCCCACGCTGGCGCTCTCGAACTCGATTGCGTTCGCCCACGTGAGCGACGCCTCGCGTCAGTTCCCAAAGGTGCGTGTGTGGGGCACGATCGGTTGGATCGCGGCGTCCTGGACCTTCCCGATGCTGTGGTTGCAGTCCGACCTGCGCATGGGCTGGATGCCGCCCTTCTTGACCGGCCCGGAGCTCGCCGGTGTGACCGCCCGGCTTGCGGACGCCCTGCGCTTCAGCGCCCTGATCAGCGCCGGCTACGCGATCTTTTGCCTGAGCCTGCCGGCCACGGCGCCGAAACGCCAAGGGGTCGAACCCCTGGCCTTCCTGGCGGCCTTCCGCATGATGGGCCGTCCGTCCCTCTTGGTGCTGTTGCTGGCGAGCCTGGTGGTCAGCGTCGTGCACAACATCTACTTCATGCAGGCCGGCCCGTACCTCTCGTACATCGGTTTGGCGGACAGCCAGATCGGTCCGGCCATGAGCATCGGGCAGTTCAGCGAAATCCTGATGATGGCCCTCCTCGGCGGCCTGCTGACGAAGTTCGGTTTCCGCTTCGTGCTTTGCCTCGGAGCCGGCGCCTATGTGCTGCGCTACGGAATCTGGGGCTGGGTCGACCTGCCGGTGGAACTGCTCGTGGCCAGTCAGGTGCTGCACGGCATTTGTTATGCCTGCTTCTTCGCGACGGCCTTCATCTACGTCGATCGCATGGCGCCCGCGGACCTGCGCCACTCGGCGCAAACCGTCTTCGGCATGGTGCTACTGGGGGCCGGTCCGGTGGTGGCCGGTTGGCTCTCGGGCACGCTGCAAGAACACTACCAGGGGCTGGCCGGACCGGACTTCTTTCGGCCCCTTTGGTGGACCCTAGCCGGTATCGCCGTGGCGGCGGTGCTGGCCCTCGCGGCCGGTTTTCGCGACGAATCCGGCGGGCCCCTGCGCGGCGACCCCAACCCATGACGGAACGTGTTTCTCGGCCCATGTGGCCGTTCGCGGTGGTGCTTTTGTTTCTTGGCACCTTGGGCGGATGCCGCACGGCGGCCGTCGAGGGCCGTGAGCGTCCCGACCCTTGGGTCTTCCGCTCCGTGCTCGACGGCAACGCGCGCATGTTGAGCGCGTGCTTGGCGCCTGACCTGTGGATCGCTTGGGACGTGGAGCGCGGCAAACTGCATCGCTTCTGGGCGGGCGGCGTGGTGTTCACCGGCGCCGTCTATGACAGCTTGCACGGGCCGCAGCCCCTCAGCCGCGGGCCGGCTTACATGGAGTGGCCCGAAGGCGGGCTCTTCGAGGGCTGGAGCCTGGCGAGTGGAGAGCGCATTTCGCCCCAGTGGCAGGGCTATCGCCTGGTCGGCCGCGAGGGGCGCGAGGAGCTGCGCCTGATGTGGCGGGTGGAGCGCGAAGGTGCGCCTGGAATCGAACTGACCTTGATTCCCTCCGGCCACGAACGGGATGGGCGGGTCGTGTTGGAACTGCGCTGGCAGGTGGAGGGATTGGGTGCCGAGGAATGGCTCTCCGTCGATCTGCCGCCGGCGACGCGGCATCCGGCCCAAAACTCGGCCGCGGCCCGCGAAACGAGCGGGACGGTGGTGTTGCTCGGCGACCGGCTCGGCATCGGGCCGCGTGGCGGCCGGTTGCGCTTGGCCTTCGAACGACTCGATCCCAAGTCGGCGGGCGCCGGGGCGGCCGAACCTTCGCTTCCGATGTTGTCCGAGCCCACACCCGCCGAGGATGCTCCCGAGGCCGAGGAGCCTTTGCAATGACGACCATGACGATTTTCCAGCGCGCCGCTTGGCTTTTGGCGTTCGGTGGCTTGGCTCTGCCCACGGCCTTGGCGCAACGCTCGCTTTCACCCCTCGACCCCTCGCGACTGCCGCCGCTGGAGCCGGGCATTTCGGTGCGCATCTTCGACGTGGGTGAGCCCATGGGCAGGGTGCTCTGGCCCGCTCCGGGCCAAACGCCGAACCTCTCCTTCGTGCACCCCAGGCTCGACCTGCGCGACGGCTTCGGGCCCGACGGCACGGGAGACTTCGGCATCGAGGATCACTTCGTGACCGTCGTGGATGGTTTCCTGCGCGCTCCGAAAGAAGGTCGTTATGTCCTGCGACTGATCTCCGACGACGGCTCCCAGTTGCGGCTGGGGGGCGAACTGATCGTCGATCACGACGGACTGCACGGACCCGAGCCCATGGACGGAGAGGTTCATTTGGCGGAGGGCTGGTATCCCCTGGAGGTGATTCACTTCGAGGAGACCGGCGGCGCGCTGCTTCGGCTCGAGTGGCGGCCGCCCGGGGCGGAGGACTTCGCCGTGGTGCCCACGGAGTCCCTCTGGGCACGCCATTCGGAGGTTCGGGTGACGAGCCCCGGCGCCAAGCGGCTCGTGCGTCCACTGCCCCGGGGTCGGGCGGGGGATGGTGAATCCCTCGCGGGTGTGCACCCCAGCTATCGCCTCGAAAGCGCCCGCCCGCCCGGATTCGAGCCGCGTGTGGGCGGATTCGATTGGCTTGCGGACGGCCGACTCGTGCTCTGCACCTGGGACGGAGACGTGTTCGTTCTGGAGGGTGTCGGTCGGCGGGCGCCCGAGCAGGTCCGGGTGCGGCGCATCGCCAAGGGACTGGCCGAACCGCTCGGTTTGGCCGTCATGGATGGGCGCATCTTCGTGCTGCAAAAGCAGGAGCTGACCGAACTGATCGACGAGAGCGGCGATGGGCGCACCGACTTCTACCGCGTGGCCGCTTCGGGCTGGGACGTCAGCAGCAACTTCCACGAGTTCGCCTTCGGGCTCGCGGCGCGGGACGGGCTGCTCTATGCGAACCTCGCCATCGCCATCGATCCGGGCGGGGCGAGCACCAAGGACCAACTGGCGGATCGCGGCTCCGTCTTGGAGATCCATCCCGGAGAGCGCGGCGGTCCGCCGGGTACCTGGCGCATCGTGGCCCGTGGTTTGCGCACGCCCAACGGCATCGGTCTCGGGGACGACGGACACATCTACTTGACCGACAACCAGGGTGATTGGCTGCCGGTGAGCAAGGTACTGCGCCTGGAGGAAGGCGCTTTCTACAGCAATCGTTCGGTGCTGACGGAAGAAGAGATCGCGACCTGGCAGGGTTCGGAACTGGTCGAAACTCCGCCCGTGGTTTGGTTGCCCCAGGGCGAGATCGGCAACAGTCCGGGCGAGATCACCGCCCTGCGCCACGGGCCCTACAGCGGCCAACTGGTGCACGCGGACGTGACCCACGGCGGCCTCAAGCGTGTGTTCGTCGAGGAAGTCGGCGGCATGGCCCAGGGCACGGTCTTTCGCTTCACTCAAGGGCTGGAGGCCGGTTCGAATCGCGTGCGGGAGGGCCCGGACGGGGCCCTGCTCGTCGGCGGTTTGGGTTCGACGGGCAACTGGGGCCAGGAGGGCAAACAGCGCTTCGGATTGGAGCGGCTGGTGTGGACCGGGGAGCCGACCTTCGAGCCCCTGTCCGTGCGCACCCTCGCCAACGGTTTGGATGTGGAGCTGACCGAACCGCTTCCCGTCGGAGTCGGTTGGGATCCGGATGCGGTCACGCTGGTGCGTTATCGCTACGAACCCAGCCCGCGCTACGGTGGGCCGAAGCTCGACGAGAGTTTTGTTCCGGTGCTTTCGTCGAGTGTGTTCGAGGGGCGCCGGCGGCTCTTCCTGGAAGTCGATCGGCTCGATCCAGGCTTCGTTTATCACCTGCGGCTGTCGCCCACCTGGGTCAGCGAAGGCGGCCGCCGGCTTTGGACGACCGAGTCCTGGACCACGGTGAATCGTGTGCCGCTGATGCGCCGGGAGCCGCTGCCCAACGCGTACCTCGCGAAGCCCAACACCTTGACGGAAGCCCAAGAGCGGGCCGGGTGGCGTCTGCTCTTCGATGGGGAAGCTCCGGAGCGCCACTGGCGCGGTTTCCGGCGCACCGATCTGCCCGCCGGCTGGCGAGCGGTCGACGGCACCCTGGCCCGGGTGGGTCCCGGGGGCGACATCGTCACCCGCGAAACCTATTCCGACTTTGAGTTGGAGCTCGATTGGCAGGTGGCGAGCGGGGGCAACAGCGGCATTTTTTGGCGCGTGAGTGAAGAGGAAGGCGCGGTGTGGCTGACCGGGCCCGAAATGCAGATCCTCGACAACCGCGGACACCCGGACGGCCGGGAACCCTCCACCTCGGCCGGCTCGGACTACGCGCTTTATGCTCCCAGTATCGACGCCACACGGCCGGTGGGCGCCTGGAACCGGGCACGCATTCGCGTCGCCGGCGATCAGGTGCGCTACTGGTTGAACGGCGAGTTGATCGTCGAGTACCGGCTGGGCAGCACCGAGTGGCGCGAGCGGGTAGCGGCGAGCAAGTTCCGCGATTTGCCGCGCTTCGGGCGTATGCCCGAGGGCCACATCGCCCTCCAGGACCACGGCGATCCCGTGCGCTTCCGCAACGTCCGCATCCGGCGCCTGTGACCGGCGCAGCGAGCGGCCGAGCTCCCGTCCCCCCGTCCGATGGCGGAGGGGGGGACGTGGATGTGGTCCTCGTCGATGGGGCCGGCCGGCCTACGGGTTTGATGGGCCGCGCCGAGGCCCACGCGGGCGACGGCCGGCGGCACTTGGCTTTTGCGGCCCTGGTCATCGATGGGGAGGGGCGGCTGGTGCTCGCGCGGCGGGCGCGGTCCAAGCCCCTTTGGCCCCTGGTTTGGGATCTGGGTGTGGCCAGCCATCCGCGCGTGGGGGAGTCGCTGGTGGAGGCGACCGAGCGGCGTGTGCTGGAGGAGTTGAGGGCGCCGGGGCGCTTCGCGGCCTTGGCCGCCTTCGACTATTGGGCCCAGGACGGGGAGCGGGGCAGCGAGCGCGAGTACTGCTGGGTGATGGCCGGGCGCGTGAGCGGATCCCTGAATCCGGCGGCGGGGGAGGTGCAGGCGTGGCGCGCGGTGGATCTGGCGGAGCTCGCGCAGATTTGGGAGCACACACCGGCGGAACTCTGCCCCTGGGCGCCCCTGGCCCTCTTGGCGGCTGGGGAGTGGATCGCGGCGGGGGGCGGGGGGCTCGACCCTCAGGTGGCTTCGGCGCTCGCCCCGCTTGGCGACGAGGGCGTGCGGACCGGCCTCGAGGGGGCCCTCGCCCGCTGGCCGGGCTTGCGGGAATGGCGGATGCCAAATCGGCAGTAGCCTGCCGAGTTGGGCCCAGCTCGGAGGGTGCTGGGCTGCCAATTTGGCGCTGCGAAAGGGGCCCAGGGGCCCTGGCTGGGCCCTGAGCGCTGGCACGGCCCTTGCTCCCCCAGGCCCGTGGACCCGCCAAGGGGGCGGGTCCCCAACCCGCAATCGGAGGGCCGCCCTGGGCGGCAAGAACCATGAATCAGATCCGCTGGAACCTGATGCCCCGTCGCCGTGAGGAGGGCGCGAGCGCCCCCATGGAGCGGGATCCTTTCCTGACCCTGCAGAGCCGCATCAATCGCCTCTTCGGCGAGGCTTGGCCGAACCTGGGCACCGCTCTCGGCGTGACCCCGTCGGCGGCGCGCATGTCGATGGACCTGCGCGAGACCCCGGAGGAGTTGATCCTCGAAGCGGAGTTGCCCGGCGTGCACGAGGAGGACATCTCCATCTCGGTCACGAACGGGGTCCTCAGCCTCAAGGCCGAACGCAAGGTCGAGGAGAAACGCGAACAGGACGGCTGGTATCTCGAAGAGCGCTCCCAGGGCTCCATGGAGCGCCACCTGCAACTGCCGGTCGAAGTCGAGCCGGACAAGGCCGAGGCCCACTTCGAACGCGGCGTGCTGACCCTGCGCCTGCCCAAGAGCGAAAAGGCGCGCAACGTCGTCAAGCAAATCCCGGTGCGCGGCTCCAAGAGCTGAAGCGCCCTGTTTCCCTGCGTTTGCCGGCCAAAGAGGGTGTGCGGCGCGCGGTGTGGAAACCGGCCGGGCTCTCAGGCCATTGTTTTGCGCCCGCGCGGCGCTCCGGATGGGCCCCGCGCGGGCGCAAGTCGTTGGTCGAGTCCCGAGGCGGAGCGGCAGGCAGGTGTGGAAGCATCGGGGGCAGGCAAAAAAAGATCGTGGAAAGGGGGCAACGGGACAGTGCTCGAACGATCTTCCCCGGGTGGGTGGGGGCTAGGGAT
>JBJHAV010000090.1:0-13400 GCA_050480685.1 Planctomycetaceae bacterium
CAATGCGATGCACATCACCGCCAGCGTTTACATTAACGATGCGGAGCAGGGCTTGATTCAGGATTACGATGACTGGCTGGAGAAGCTCGCCCCGCATGAGCCGATCAATCAGTACCGCCACAACGACACGGGCGAGGACAACGCCGACGCGCACCTCAAGCGCGAGGTGCTCGGCCGCCAGGTGGTCCTGGCGATCACCGAGGGCAAACTGGACCTGGGCACTTGGGAACAGGTGTTCTACGGGGAGTTCGACGGGCGCCGCCGCAAGCGCGTGCTGGTCAAGATCCTCGGCGAGTAGGCCGCGGTGGGCCACCCAACCGGGGCTGGCCCGCGGAGTCCAGGGCGCAGCGCCCCCTGCCAGGACCCGAACGGGCCGTCGAACTTTCGGCTCTCGCGACGAATCCCTGGAGTCCGGACGGCCGCTCGCCTATTTAGGAGCCTTGTGGGGGGTGATTCCTCCCGCTTTCGTTCACCGCCCCTGACCCAGCCTCCCTTCGAGGAGCAGGAGATCTCCCCCATGCGCATTCCCAGCCTCACCCTGTCCGTGCTCGCCCCCTCGGCCCTCGTGATCGCCCTAGGCGGCACCTTCGTGGCCGCCGGAGGATTTTTCTCGGCCACCATCCCCACCGCCGAGGCCTCGACCGCCGCGCCCGCCCAGTACCGCATCGACCCGGTGCACACGAGCGTGATCTTCCGCATCAACCACCTGGGCGTGGCCGACTTCTTCGGGCGCTTCAATCGCATCTCGGGCGGCTTCACCTTCGACGACGCCGACCCGGCCAACAACCGCATCGCCGTCGCCATCGAAGCCGACAGCGTCGACACCAACAACCGCAACCGCGACGAACACCTGCGCGGCCCCGACTTCTTCAACGCCACCCAGTTCCCGCGCATCAACTTCTCCTCGTCGAGCGTCGAACCGGCCGGCGAGGGCCTCTACAACGTGAAGGGCGAGCTCGAAATCATGGGCAAGAAGGTCCCGGTCGAAACCGTCGCACGCCACATCGGCGCCGGCGAATCCCGCGGCCGTCAACTGCGCGGCTTCACCGCCACCTTCACCGTCAAGCGCTCGGAGTTCGGCATGACCTACATGCTCGACGGGCTCGGCGATGAGGTCGAAGTGACCATCGCCGTCGAAGGCCAGCGCCAGTGAGCCCGGACCGCCCGGAGCCGCCACCATGGACCCGCAAGACCTGGAACTTTTGATCTGGGGCGTGGCCCTGCCCATGGCCATCGCTTTCGCCGTCGCCGCGCTGGGCTCCGCCCTGCGCGGGCGATCGGCGAACGGAGGCTGGGTCGGAGCCTTGGCCGTTGCCGGGGGCTACCTGATCGCCCACGGCCACCTGGTGGGTTTCGTGCGGCCCGATGAGCTGCGCGAATTCGCGGCGGTGCGCATCTGGGCCTGGCAGAGTTGGCTCGTGCCCCTGGCCGCCCTGGTGGGGCTCGTGGCCGCGCGCCAGCGGCTCTTGGCCCTCGGGCAGCGGGTGGTGCTGGGGATCGCGCTGCTCTTCACCCTGACGCACCCGATGCTGCTGCGCGGGGCGCGCTGGCCCGAGGGCAACGAGCTGTTCCCCTACGCGTTGGTGGGGCTCGTGGCCGCCGGTTGGTGGGCCCACGAGCGTGTCGCGCGCCGCGAGGGGCCGGGGCTGGCCTTCGGCTTCCAGGCGGCCACGGCGGCCCTGGCGGCGGCCGCCACCGGGCTCTCGGGCAGCTTGCTGTTGGCCAAGCTGCTCGGCGGGTTGGCGGCCGCCGCGGGCGGCGCCGCGGTCCTGGGGCTGCTCCTGGAATGGCGCGGACAGCGCCCGACCTTGGCCGCGGGCGCGGCGCCGGTGGCCGCGGTCGCCGGGCTCGGCCTGATCGCCACCGCGGTGATGTACTCGAACCTGAGCTGGGACAAGGCGCTCCTGCTGCTGGCGTCCATCGGGCTCGGGACCCTCTTCGGGCTGCCTCCCCTGGCCAAGCGCACCGGCCTCGGCTGGCAGTTCGCCAAGCTGCTTTTGGTGCTGATTCCCGCGCTGATCGCGGTGGGGCTGGCCGGAATCGAGTTCCAGGCCCGCGAGGAAGACCCCTACGCCGGCTGGTGAGCCGGCCGAAGGAGTCCGCGCCGGGGCGCCGCCGGGTCTAAACTTCCCGGTGGTGCCCCCGTCTCCGTTCTCGTCCCCGATGCCGTCCGAGCCGCCGAGCCCGCCGCCCTCGCGGGCTCCCGCTGCCGCCCCTGCGCCCGACAAGGCCGCGGCTCCCCCCACGGCCCCCACTCTCGCCCCGGACCGCCCCCCCACCCCGGAACACCCCCCCACCCCTGGGCGCCTGGTGGCGGAGCTCGACCAGGGCCTTCCCGGGCCCACCTTCGTGGCCCAGGGCGGCATCCACGGCAACGAGCCGGCGGGTGTGCTCGCCATCGAACGGGTGCTCGGCGAGATCGCCGAGCGCGGCCTGACGGTGCGCGGGCGGGTGGTCGGGTGCCGCGGGAACCTGGGCGCCCTGGCCCTGGGCCGGCGTTTCCTCGACCGCGATCTGAACCGCGCCTGGACCGCCGAGGAGCGCCTCCGGCTGGCCCGGGCGGCCGGGGCCGAGACCGCCGCCGAACACCGGGAACAGCGGGAGCTGCTCGCGCTCTACGAGCGCCTTTGGGATTCCCGCAGCGGCCCCCTGGTGCTGATCGACCTGCACACCAGCTCCGCCGACGGGCCGCCTTTCACCTGCCTGGCGGACACCCTGCCCAACCGGCGCATCGCCGACGCCCTGCCGATCCCGATGATCCTGGGGCTGGAGGAGTGCATCGACGGGGCCGTGCTGGAGTGGTTCGCCGAGCGCGGCCAAACCGCCCTGGCCATCGAAGGCGGCAAACACGCGGATCCGGGCACCGTCCTGCGCCTGGAGAGCGCCCTGTGGTTGACCCTGCTCGCCGCCGGAGTGCTCTCGCGCTCCGAGGTGGACCCCGTGCCCCACCGCGAGCGCCTGCTTGCCTCGGCCCGGGGCATCCCGCACCTCTTGGAGATCCGCCGGCGCCACGCCATCCGGCCCGAGGACGGGTTTGTGATGCGGCCCGGCTTCTCGAGCTTCCAAGCGGTCGCGAAGGGTCAGCCCCTGGCGGACGATCGCCAAGGCCCGGTGCTTGCGAGCGAGTCCGCCCTGGTGCTCTTGCCCCTCTACCAGGCCCAGGGCGAGGACGGCTTCTTCCTCGCTCGCCGGGTGCGGCGTGTTTGGTTCACCCTCTCCGCTTGGCTCCGGCCCCTCGGCCGGCCCGGCCTGTTGGCGCTCCTGCCCGGTGTCGGCCGGGACCCGCACAACCCGGCGGGCCTGCTGGTGAACCCGCGGGTGGCGCGTTGGTGGGCGATCGAGGTTTTCCACCTCTTCGGCTACCGCCGCCAGCGACCGCGCGGCACGGCCCTGGCGTTCTCCCGGCGCGAAACGAGCGACTGAAAACCCGGCACCCGGCAAGCCTGCCGCGCGGCGGGCTTCCCGGGTGCCTTGGCGCTTCTCCCCGCGCGGCCGGGGTCAGAAGGTTTCGTCGAAGCTGACTTCGCCGCTCACGGCGACCTGATAGGCGGAGACCCGGCGCTCGAAGAAGTTGGAGAGCTCCTGGACGTCCTGCAGGTCCATGAAGGGGAAGGGGTTCTTGGCGCCGAAGCGCGGCTTCAAACCGAGGTTGCGCAGGCGCTGGTCGGCGACGAACTCCAGGTACTGGCGCATGTCGCGCGGGGAGAGCCCGGGGACACCGCCGCCGAGCAGGTCGCCGGCGAACTGGGTTTCGACTTCGACCGCTTCTTCCAGCATGCGCACCACGTCCGCGCGCAGTTCGTCGTCGAACAGGTCCGGCTCCTCGCGGCGCACGGTTTCGACCACCTCGAAGGCGAAGGCCATGTGCGCGCTCTCGTCCCGGAAGACCCAGTTGGTGCCCGCGGCCAGGCCGTTGAGCAGGCCCTTCGAGCGCATGAAGTAGACGTAGGCGAAGGCCGCGAAGAAGAACAGGCCTTCGATGCACGCCGCGAAGCAGATCAGGTTGAGCAGGAAGCGGCGGCGATCGGAACGGGTCTCCAGGCGGTCGAGCTGGTTGATCGAGTCGATCCACTTGAAGCAGAACTCGGCCTTCTTGGCGATCGAAGGGATGTTGTTGATCGCCTGAAAGGCCTTCTCCCGCTCGGCCAGGTCCGGGATGTAGGTGTCCAGCAGGGTCAGGTAGAACTGGACGTGCAGGGCCTCCTCGTAGAGTTGGCGCGACAGGTACATGCGCGCTTCGGGCGCGTTGATGTGTTTGTAGAGGTTCAGCACCAGGTTGTTGGCCACGATCGAATCGCCGGTGGCGAAGAAAGCCACCAGGCGGTTGACCAGGTGCCGCTCGCTGGGCATCAGGCGGTGCTGCAGGTCGACCAGGTCCGTGCTCCAGTCGACCTCCTCCACGGTCCAGGTGTTGCGGATCGCGTTGCGGTACATCTCGTAGAAGACCGGATACCGCATCGGCCGCAGGGTCAGATCCAGTCCCGGATCGAGCAGATGCACGCGCCGCCCGGCGTCGCCGGTGCTGACCGCAGCCGAACCCGCGGACGATGCGACCGGAGGGCTGGTCCGAGGACCGGCGGAGGAGGCAGCGGGCGCGGGGCGCAGGACGCCGTCTTGGAACGTGCCGGGTGCGGGCGCGAGGGGATCTTGCATCGGTGTTGGATCGGGACGAAGCGAAGGGAAAAGCGGGCGGAAGGAAGCTGCGGGGCGCCCCGCGGTCACTGACAGGCTTCGCAGGACTCGGGATTTTCGAGGCTGCAGGCCACGGCGGCCGAATCGGTCGTCGCCGCCGGGATGGGGCGCGAAAGATCCTCGTCGCCGGCCGAAACCTGGGCGATGCGCGTGGCGGGACGCGAGCGCAGGTAGTAGGTCGTCTTGAGGCCCTGCTTCCAGGCGAACAGGTACATGCTCGAGAGCTTGCCGATCGTGGGGCTCTCGATGAACAGGTTCAAGGACTGGCTCTGATCGATGAAAGGCCCGCGCTCGGCGGCCATTTCGATCAGCGAACGCATCGGGATCTCCCAGGCCGTGCGGTAGATCGCGCGCAGATCCTCGGGCAACTCCTCGATGCCCTGGACCGAACCGTCGGCGCGCTTGATGCGCCCGCGCATGGACTCGTTCCAGAGCCCCAGGCCCTTGAGCTCGCGCACCAGGTAGTTGTTGATCTGCAGGAAGTCCCCGGAGAGCGTCTCGCGCTTGAACAGGTTCGAGATTTGGGGCTCGATGCACTCGTAGCAGCCCGCGATCGAGGCGATCGTCGCCGTGGGAGCAATTGCGATCATCAGCGAGTTGCGCAGGCCGTCGTTCTGCACGCGCTTGCGCAGGGCGTCCCAGCGCGCCTTGTCGCGCGGCTCGACGCCCCACAGGTCGAACTGCAACTCACCGCGGGCGGCGCGCGTCTCGGCAAACGCCGAGTGAGCGCCGAATTCGATCGCCAAATCGCAGGAGGTGGCGAGCGCGTGGTAGTAGATCTCCTCCTGGATGCGGGCCGAGATCTCGCGGGCGCGCGGGCTGTCGAAGGGCAGACGGAGCTGGAAGAACACGTCCTGCAGCCCCATCAAACCGAGACCCACCGGGCGCCAACGCATGTTCGAGGCACGCGCTTCGTCGGTCGGGTAGTAGTTGATGTCGATCACCCGGTCCAGGAAGGTCAGCGCCAAGCGCACCACCCGGCCGATGCGCTCGTAATCCACGTCGTCGCCCTTGACGAAACGACCGACGTTGATCGAACCCAGGTTGCAGACGGCGGTTTCCCCCGCCGAGGTGACCTCGATGATCTCCGTGCACAGGTTCGACAGGTGCACCACGTTTTCGGGCGCTCCCGTCTGGTTGCACTTGAGGTTCGAGGCGTCCTTGAAGGTCATCCAGCCGTTACCGGTCTGGGCCAGGGTGCGCATCATGCGCGCGTAGAGCTCGCGGGCCGGCACCTGGCGCACGAACTGGCCCTGGGCCTCGGCTTCCAGGTAGGCGCGCTCGAACTCGGCGCCGTACAGGTCGGTGAAGTGCGGCACGACCTTGGGGTCGAACAGGGACCAGTTCCCGCCTTCTTCGACCCGGCGCATGAACAGGTCGGGCACCCAGTTCGACAGATTCAGGTTGTGGGTGCGGCGCGCGTCGTCGCCGGTGTTGTCGCGCAGTTCGAGGAAGTCCTCGATGTCCGCGTGCCAGGTCTCCAGATAGACACACGCGGCGCCCTTGCGGCGGCCGCCCTGATTGACGGCGCCGACCGAACTGTCGAGGGTCTTGAGCCACGGCACGATGCCGTTGGAGTGCCCGTTCGTGCCGCGGATCAGCGAACCCTTGGCGCGCACCCGGTGGTAGGCGAGCCCGATGCCGCCCGCGTACTTGGAGAGCTTGGCGACGTCGGTGTAGCGCTCGTAGATCGAAATCAGGTCGTCCTGGGGCGAATCCAACAGGTAGCAGGAGCTGAGCTGCGTGCGCTGGGAGCCCGAGTTGAACAGGGTCGGCGAGCTGGGCAGGTACGCGAGGGACGAGATCAGTTCATAGAACTCGATCGCTTCGCCGGGCTCCTTCGCCAAACCGCAGGCCACGCGCATGAAGAAGTATTGGGGCGTCTCGATGACCTTGCGCGAGTCCGGGTGCTTGAGCAAGTAGCGGTCGTAGACCGTGCGCAGGCCGAAGTACTCGAACAGCTCGTTGCTCTTGGGTTCGATCGCGTCGTTGAGCTTGCGCTTGTTCTGCTCGACGAAAGCCGCGACCGCGTCGGAGATCAGACCGGCCGTGTGGCCCGCGCGAATCGACTGGCTGAAGGAGTGGATCTCCTGATTGGCGACCTCCTTGTCGATGTAGGTCGCCAGCAGACGCGCGGCCAGGCGCGAGTACTGGGGTTCCTCCGCGATCAGACTGGCTGCGGTCTGGATCGAGAGGCGGTCGAGTTCCGCCGTCGTGGCCCCGTCGTAGAGCCCGCTGATCGTGCGCGTCGCCACGCGCAGGGGGTCGATCGCGTCGAGCAAGCCCGCGCAGCGCTCGACGGCGCGCACGATCTTGCCCACGTCGACCGGCTCGAGCCGCCCGTTGCGCTTCTTGACCCGCATGCCCACGGGGGCCGCGTTCACATCGGGGGCGATCGGCAGGGGCGGGGTCGTGATTTCGACGGGCGCTTCGGCCGAGGGCGTGGAGAAGGCGGCTTCGGAGGAGCTTTCCATGCTGGGGGGAGGGGCCTGGAAGGGGTGCGCGGGACGGGTGAGGACGAAAAGTGAGGGTCGGAGGCGTTTTTGGCGGTCGGCGACGGCCACACGAACGTGCGCTGCGGCCCCGAGGGGCCACCGCCGTACGGAACCAGGCGGCCCAGGGTCCCTAGGGAGCCGGGTCCGTAGGGCCCCGGATCCACACGGCCCCCGGCCCAACGGGAGTCGGGCCACTGGGAGTCGGGCGGGTGGGCCAGGCCCCGAGGGGGCCTGTCCGGGCGGAACTCGCCGCCTAGGAGGGCGCCGTCCTTGGAAGGAGCGAGCGATGCCCGGCGGGGTGAGCCCTCGGCGGGCACCGACCGGCGAGGGTTGGGCCGCTAGGCCGAACCCATCCCCGGAGGGGGCCCGAAGCGAAGCCCCGGGCCAGAGGCACACAATATCTAGTGGCCCCTGCCCCCCCAAGGCGCAGCATCCGGGATAGGGGCGCGCTGGGACGGGTCATCGGGCAAGCGCCCCAAGTCACGCCCGCAAAGGAGTTTGTGCACGTCCCAGGGGGTGGGAAGGCGAGCCGGAGGCGCGCCGCGGCCGTGCCGCTGCTGGGAAGTTGTGCGCCA
Source organism: Planctomycetaceae bacterium (assembly GCA_050480685.1). Classification (GTDB taxonomy): domain Bacteria; phylum Planctomycetota; class UBA1135; order UBA1135; genus JBJHAV01. Next base: position 7,763 of record JBJHAV010000090.1, read on the forward strand.
CCGCCACCCGCCCACGACTCGCCCGCGGATGCGGCCGGGCCGCCGGGCTCAGGGGCGTGCGCTGCCGATCCGCTCCGCGCCGCTCGGGGAGGATCCCCGGGGGCGGGGCAGGGCAGCCTGGGGGGTAGCCGCGAATCGGGCTCCGAGGGCCGGAAGGGCCCCGCTGATCGAAGCCGGCCGGTAGCCGAGGGCGCGCAGGTAACCGACCAGGTCCCCCGGCTCGTCGAACTCGAAGCGCAGCCCCCGGGAATCGCTGGCCGCCATCCGCGCCGCCCGCTCCGGGTGATCCCAGGGCACCACCGGGCGCAGTCGCTGCCCGCCCTCGCCCCAAACCTCGAGGACCCGGTCCAGGTCGCGCAGCCAATCCCCTTGGGCCGGTTCGCCCTCCGCCGAACTTCGCGGCGCCGCGCTCCACGCCGCTGCAATCCAGGGCACTTCGGGCCGGGCCTCCGCCAGGCTCCGGTGACCCGCCCGGGCCAAGGCCCCCAGCGGCGCGCAGAAAGCGAGTTCGCCCGCCGAGAGCCGCAAACGCTCCAACTGGCGCAGGGTTCGCAGCGCCAACTGTTCGTCGGCGCCCAGGTCGAGCCGCAGGCCCTTGCCGAACTGGGCGAAGACCCCGGCCAACTCCTCCAGCACCAGGGAGCCCGGTCCCCCGTCCTCCCCGGCCACCTGCGGTTCGCCCCGGGAATCGCTGACCAAGCGCACCTCGCCCCAGCCCAGGCTCGACCCCAGGAATGCCTCCAGGTCGGCGGTGGTGGCGAGCCCGCGGCCCGCCAGGGCCACATCGGGCGCGGGCTCGTGGGCCGTCAGTTCGTCGAAGGCCTCGGGCCCGAGCACCAGGGCGCCTTCGGCGGCGAGGGGAGCGTGCAGTTCGCGCGCCGCGCGCCCGTCGCGCACCAAGGCCGCCGCGATGCGAAAGCCAAGGGATGCGTAGCGCTCCAGCAGCTCCAGGCGCCAGGCCGCGTCCCCCGCGCTGCCCGGAGTGCCGAGGGCCAAAAGGTCATCGCCGAGGCGCAACCGGCCCGGCCCGGCCAAACGGCGCAGTTCCTCCAGGGCCTGGGCCCGCTGCTGGGGTCCCCGCTCACTCGCCAGGGCCACGAAGGTGGAGGGGTGAATCTGGAGCCAACGCAAAACCTCCAAAAGCCCACCGCGCGCGCCCGGAGCCGCATCGACAGGTCCCGGCGGGACGGTCGCCCCGGGGCGTCCCGCGGAACTCTCCGCGGCACCTCCCCCGAACAACGTGCCGTCCGCGTCGACGAGCACGAGCAATCGCTCGCCCGGCGCCTGACGCCGCAGCCGTTCCAGATGATCCCCGAGCCGGCCGAGCGCGCTGCGCTCCACCCGCCCTTCCCCATTCGTTCCCGTGATCATTCGTGTCTCGCCCGCGCGCCGCGCGGCCCCGGAGACTTCATGGGGCGACGGCTCGCGGCCACAAGGCCGCCCGCCACCCGGTTCCCGGGCCTGCGCCTCGGGTCCCTATCCATAGACCCCATCGGCAGCAGTTGGTTGCGAACTCCTGTGAAGCCTCCGTGAACACACGCCGCGACGCCGGAAACGCCCGGATCCCGGAAACCGAACGGCCCACCCGCCGTCCTTCCCCCAAAAGGTGGGCCGGTTTCCCCCGCGGCGCACGCCCGGGATCGCCCCACCGAAGCCCCGTGCCCAAAAGGTCCCCGTGAGCCGCATGAGCTAGCCCGGAGACCTGCCCGCACCTACATCCCCGCCCAGAGTAAGTGGCTCATGCCGGACCCCGTGAACGTTCTGATGGCCGTTCTGTGCGCCGCCCTGGCTTCCGCGATTTCGGCGGGAGGACATCTAGCGGAGTTCTCCGCGGATAGGGAGGACGTCGTGGCTGCCAAGATCTCTCCCGCGCTGCTGGAGGGCCTCGAACGTGTGCACCGTGTGGAAGCGCGCTTCCTGGAACTGGGCTGGTTGCTCCCGGACGGATCCTTTGGGACAGCGGCGCCCCTACCGGACAGCCCGGCCCTGGCCCTACTGGAAGGGGCCGAGCCTGCCCACTTCCCGGGGCTCGCCGCCTTTCGCTTCGGCCCGGTCGACGGCCCACCCGGGGTGCCGATCGAACACATGCTGGAAAGCGGATTGGCCGACGCGGGCACCCGGGCCGCGCGGTTCCTGATGGCCCGGCGCCCGGGGCTGACCCCGGGGGACCTATTGCGGGCTTTCGACGAAGAGGTGCTCTTCGGCGAGCCCCTGTTGCCCAATCCATCGCGAGGAGATTCCTCCAGCGAGGCGTCCGCCGAAGGTCGCTTGGTGCCCCTCTCGAATGCCTCCCTGGGCTACCTGCTCTTCGGCTTTTTGCAGCTCGATCCGTTCTGGGAATCCCACCCGCACGCCCGACGGGAGTTCATTTCGGAATTGCTCGAGCGTGGTTCACGCTCAGCGCCCATGGCCCGAGCCGTGCGCCGCGCGCTGCATCCACCGCTCCCACGTCATCCGCGGCGCACGGCCATGGGCTTCGCCTTCTCAGGCGAGGGCGGTCCGGTCGGCTTCGCAGCAGACGATGAAACACGGCTGAAGGAGTGGCTCGCCACCTGGGAGTCCGCCCGAAGGGAACTTCGCACCGTGCCGCCGGAGAGCCGCGCCGGAGAGCCGCACGAGGCCGACGCGAGATCCACCAATCAACCGACGCTCGCCGAACTCGATCAACTCATCGACTGGGCCGCCGAGCTTTTGCTTTGGGTGCGCCGGGAACTGCATCCGGAGGGGTTCTCCGAGACCTTGCGTCGGGCCGACTCCTTCGCGGAGCGTGCCCGGTACTGGTCGTCGTTGGCCCAGTCCGTGCCCTTCGCTTCCCTGCGCCAGGCGATGCTCGAGGAGTTGACCCTGATCGCTGTGGATGGCGATGGGTGGCCCGAGAACGAACGCATCGCGCACCTCCAAGCCCTGGGTGAAGCCGAAGAGTTGGAAGCGGAGCAGACCTTGGAGCTGGACCGTCTGCGGGCCGAGCGCGACCGGCAGCGCCGACGAATGATCGAGCACCTCGCCCGCCTACTGGCGCAAACGGGGGCGTTCGGGGACTTTGCGACCGCGGCATCCACTCTGGCCCGCGATTTCCCCAGCCATCTTGCGGACAGCCATGCGGGTCGAGGGCTCCAGGGGCTGCTTTTCCCCGCTTGGCTCGAACTGGCCCATGTGCCACACCCCGACTCCCTTTGGGTGCTGCACCAGCATTTGCACGATCCCGCGGGCCGGCTTCCGGAAAACGCGGCGATGGACTTGCTGCGCATGGCGAGCAGGCACCGCCTTCCCGGCTACGAGCGCGTGCTGGAGGACGCCCTGGCCCACGGAGGTGTGCTCGAACGGGGCAGTGTGCTGCTGAACTCCGAGTGGCTCCCACCGGCGCGCTACGCATCCGAACTCGATCGCCTGGCCCGGGTCTCCGGGGACTCGCAAGCGCCCCTCGGGCAGCGCACCATCGCGCGCGACATGGCCCTGATCAGCGCGGCCAATCGCCCGGACGAAAGTGCGCGCGCGTTGCTCCGCAGCACCCTTGCGGAGGGGCTCTGGGCCGATCCCCAGAGCCACTGGTCCTGGGCCCGGGGTGAGCCCAACCTGCTGGAGCGCCTGCTCGGCCTGCTCGACCGGGAAGAACGCCGCCACTACGTGCGTTTGGGTCTGCTGCCAGAGCACCTGGCGGGACCCTGAGGATCCCGCGGGCCTCCAGCCCGGGCGTGGACAGGCTCAGAGGGTGCGGGCCAGTTGCGCCAGGGCGTGTTCCAGGTCGTCGCTGACCAGTTGGCGGTAGGTTTCGGCGGGGGTTTGGCCGTCGGCGCAGCGTTTGACCATTTCGAGCACGACCCACTCGCCGACTTCGCGCATGAGGTGGTCGACGAAGAGCAGGGACTGGCGGTAGGCCACCTCCAGGCGTTCGCCGGGGCCGAGGCGCGCGAGGGGCGCGGAGAGGTCTTCCAGGGACAAAAGCGGGCGTCCGCGCAGGTGTTGGCGCGCTCGGGAGAGGGCCTGGGAGCGGGTCTGTTCGACCCATTGGGCCAGGCCCTCGTTGAGCCAACCGGGCACCGTGCGGCCGCCGGTGGCGTCGACGAACAGGTGCAACAGCTCGTGGCGCAGCACCTGTCGCCAGGTGGCGGTGCGTCCGCTCAAATCCTCCACCGGCAGCCTCAGGGTGCCGTCGTAGGCGCCCCCGGCCCAGTGGCCCAGGCCCGTTGTGCGCTCGAACTCCTCGCGGGTGGTGAGCACCACGCGGATGCGCCCCTGGCCGGCCGCGACGGGATCGTGCCCGAACAGCTCGCGGAACTCGCCGTAGGCCTCCTCCAGCACGTCGATGGCGGTTTGGGCGTTGTGCACCAAATCCATGCGCGCACCGTCGAAGCTCAGCTCGAAGTGGCTCGATCCGTAGCGCACGAACTCGGCTTCGACCGCGGCCGCCCGGCGCCAGCGGGTGAGCAGTTCGGCCAGATCGTCCCGGGAGGGATCCAAGTCCAGGGCGCGCTCCAGATCCGCCAGGGGCGCGGCGCGGTCCACGTCGGCGGAAGCCTGGTCGCGCACCGCGCGCCGGGCCAGGGCCTCGGCCAGGTTGCGGGCGAGCACACCTTCCCCGGGCAGAGCCGCGACCGCGCCCGCGAGCAATTCCACGGCGAGGTCCAGGTCGCCGGCCTCCAAGGCCGCGATCGCATCGGTGTTGGCTTGGATCCAGCGCGAATCGATGCCGCTCGGCGCCGGCTCTTGGGCCACCACGCGCCTGGCGGGTGTGAAGTCCGGGGCGGGCTCCTCGAAGCGTTCCTCGAGGACGGGCACACTGCGCTCCAAAAGGTGCCGCGCGAACCAAGCGGCTCCCAGGCCCAGGGCGCCCAGGATCAAGACGACCACCAGCGCTCTCACGGCTCACCTGCGCCGCTCTCGGTGCGTGCGACTCGGCCCACCCCACGCGCTTCCAATAGCGCCGGAAAACGCCAGTAGGTCGCCGGATATCCGGTCTCCCGCTCGATCCCGCGCAGGCGCGCCAGGAAACGCTCGTGCACGGCCTCCAGGGCTTCGCTCGGCCCGCGGTCGCAGAAGTACGTGCGGCAGCCCACCGGCCGCGCCCCGCGCGCGGTGCAGCGCCCGGCCACGTGGTAGGGACAGCGGCCTTCGGCCTCGGGCGGCCCGGCGGGGGGGCCCTTCGCCGCGGCGTAGTCCGCTTCCAAGCCGGTGGCGAAGAGTTCGTGACCGGCCTCCTCGAAGCGGCAACACAGACCCCGCGCCAAACACACCGCGCGGCTGTTCGCCACCACGGCGTCCAGTTCAGCGTAGAGCGCTTCCAGGGCGGCAAAAGCGGCCCGGCGCACGTCCTCGGGCACCTTCGGCCGGATGCCGGGACACACCGAGCGCGCCCGCTCGAAACCCTGCGCATCCCCGAGCACGCTCTCCCAATAGGGGAACCGCCGGCAGTGCTCCGGCCGCTCGGGATAAACACTGCACGTATTGCGTCCCACCAGCAGCGTGCAGCGGCCGTTGCCCGCCGGCGCTTCGTCGCTTTCTCGCAGGCTCTCGCGGCGCCGACCCGTGCGCGGATCGGGGGCGGAAGTCACACGCCGGGCGCGAAAGGCGCCCGCATCCTCGCCCAGGTGCCGCGCCATCCGTTCGGCCTCGCCCGGTTCGAGCCAAACGTGCCCCACCC
>JBJHAV010000091.1:0-13352 GCA_050480685.1 Planctomycetaceae bacterium
GGCCCCGGCCGGCCGTGAACCGGCACCGGGCCCCCCGGCCCCTCCGCCGGGACGGGGCTGAAACCCGCGCCGCACCCGCCCCCCGGCGGTCTGCGGACCGGTTTCGGGCGGGGGGTCTCGCACCGGGGGGCGGCGATGCGCAAACTGTTTCGCCCTCGGCGCCGCCGTTGCCCCCTGTGCGGCGCCCCGCGATCCGGTTTATCCATGAGCACCCCCCAAACGTCCCGCTATCGGGTCACGGTTCTTCCCGGCGACGGCATCGGCCCCGAGGTAGTCGCCTCCGCCCGCGCGGTCCTCGAAGCTGCCGGAGCGCCCATCGATTGGGAGGAAGTCCAGGCCGGCAGGGCGGTCTTCGAGGCCGGCAACGCCACCGGGGTCTCCCCCGAGGCGATCGTCTCCCTCAAGCGCACCAAAGTCGCCATCAAGGGGCCGCTGGAGACGCCCATCGGCCACGGCGGCAAGAGCGCGAACGTCACCATCCGCAAGCTCTTCGAGACCTACGGCAACACCCGTCCGGCCCGCGAGTTGCCCGGGATCGTGACGCCCTTCAGCGGCCGCGGCATCGACTTCGTGGTGGTGCGCGAGAACGTCGAGGACCTCTATGCCGGCATCGAGCACATGCAGACCCCGACGGTCGCCCAGTGCTTGAAGCTGGTCAGCGAAAAGGGCTGCGAGAAGATCTCGCGCTTGGCCTTCGAAGTGGCGGTCGCGGAGGGACGCAAGAGCGTCACCTGCGTCACCAAGGCGAACATCATGAAGCTCACCGAAGGCATGCTGAAGCGCGTCTTCGAGCGGGTTTCCCACGACTACCCGGACATCGAGCCGCGTTACATGCTGGTGGACAACTGCGCCCACCAGCTCGTGCGCGCGCCCGAGAGTTTCGACGTGCTGGTCACGACGAACATGAACGGGGACATCCTCAGCGACCTGGCCTCGGGCCTGGTGGGGGGCCTTGGCATCGCGCCCGGCGCGAATCTCGGCAAGGACCTGGCCCTGTTCGAGGCCGTGCACGGCACCGCGCCGGACATCGCCGGCAAGGACTTGGCCAACCCGACCGCCATGTTGCTCTCGGCGGTGATGATGCTGCGCCACCTCTCCCTGTTCGAGATCGCCAATCGCGTCGAAGCGGCCGTGGGCGCGACCCTCGAGCGCGGGCCGCGCACGGGCGACCTGGCGCCCCGCGGCGAAGGCTGCGGCACACGCGTGTTCACCGATGCGGTCATCGCGAACCTGGGCGAAGCGCCGACCGGCTGGTCGCCCCGGCCCTATCGGCCGCTGCGTTTGCCGGAGATCCCCTCGGGCCCGGGCTCGCCCTCGGCGCCGGCCCTCAGCACCGTCGGCGTCGACGTGTTTGTCGAGTCCCAACTCGATCCCGCCCACCTGGGGGAGAGCCTGCAGCGGCTCTCCCAGGACACGCCGCTCAAGCTCAAGATCATTTCGAACCGCGGCACGGTCGTGTACCCGCCCACGGGCACGCCCACGGACTGCGTGGACCACTGGCGTTGCCGCTTCGTCTCCCGGCGGCCGGCGGCCCAGGTCGACGACGCGGAGATCCTCGGGCTGCTCGCGAGGATCGCTCCCGAGCACCGCTTCGTCCACGTGGAGAAGCTGCACCAGCAGGGCTCCCAGCGCGCCTACTCCCTGGCCCAGGGCGAGGAGTAGCGCCCCGGGGCTCCGGCCGGAGCCGATTTGCCCCCCACGGGAGCGGGGCAGGCGCTAACCTCGTCCCATGTCAGGTTTGCGTTTTCCGCGTCCGTTCGCCCTCGCCGTCCTGATCGCGGGCCTGTCCCTCCCGCCGGCGGCCGGTGCCCAGGGGACCCCACCCACCACCCGCGAGCAGCAAGAGATCGTCTCCGCGGTGCTCGAACTCGGCCCGCGCGCCACGGGCGAGGACCGGCGGCGCCAGCGGGAGCTACTCGCCCGGCTCCAGGACCTGCCCATCGGGGACGCGCGCGCGGCCCAGGCCTTCGAGCGCCGAGCCCTCGACGCCGCCGCGCGCCTTCCCGGCCTGCCGCGCGGCACCGGGCGCCAGTTCCTCGATCCGGCGACCAACCACGGGCTGTTTTTCGTGGGCGGCCGGACCCAGCGACCGACGGGTCTCCTGATCGGCATGCACGGCGGCGGCGTGGGGGAGGGCGACGCCCTCTCGGCTCGCTCCCAATGGGAATCCGCCGCCAACCGCCTGGGTTGGTTGGCGATCTTCCCGGAGGTGCTCGAAAAGACCGAACACGGTTGGACCACCTCGGGCACGGAGGAGTTCGTGCTGGAGCTGATCGAACGCGCCCTGCGCTCGCACCGCATCCCGCGCGATCGGGTCTATCTGGTCGGGCACTCGATGGGGGGCTACGGGGCCTGGACCCTCGGCGCGCGCCACGCGGATCGTGTCGCCGGGCTGGTGGCCACCGCCGGCGCGCCGACGCCGCTGCTCGACCGGGAGCGCAACGTGATCGACATCGACTGGGGCGTGATCCCGAACCTTCGCAACACCCGGGTGGTTGTGTTCCAAAGCGCGGACGATCCCCAGGTGCCCCCGGATGCGAACCGCATGGCGGTCCGGCGCATCGAAGAAGCCCGCGGGCGCTTCGGCGGCTACGACCTGGACTACTGGGAGCTGCCGAACCAGGGCCACGAAATGCCGCCGGGCGGGGCGCGCGGGATGCTGGATCGCGTGGAGTCCGCCCGCCGGGTGGCCCTGCCCGAGCGGGTGGTTTGGCAGCCCGTCTTGACCTGGAAGCGGCGCTTCCATTGGCTCGCCTGGGAGGAGCCGATCCCCGGCACGGTGATCGACGCCCAGGTGGACCGGGCGGCCGGTCGGATCGAGATCCGCGTCGAGGGCGAGGCCCCGGGGTTGGCGGTGCTGGTCGGGCCGGCCCTGGTCGACATGGACCGGGAGCTGGTCGTGACCCTCGGCGGCGAGGAGCGTTTCCGCGGCGTGCCCCGGCGTTCGGCCGCGGTGATCCTGGAGACGGCGCTGGAGGGCGACGCCGAGCTGGTGCTTCAGGCGCGCATCGACCTGCGCTGAAACGCAGCGACTACAGGTAACCCAGGCTGCGCAGGGCCGCCAAGGCGTCGTCGTCCTCGCCGGACTCGGCCCGCTGGATGATGAGCGCGAGCAACTGCTTGAGCTGGGGGTCGTCCTCGTAGCCGAACTCCTTGAGTCCCGCATCGACCACATCGATGGCTGCCACGGTGGCGCGGGCGGCGGCCAGTTTGTTGCCGACGCCGGCGAAATCGCGGGGCAGGAACTTGGCCTGATGCTCGCGGGCCAGGGCCAAGAAGTCCTCCTTGGCGCGGTTCGCATCCAGGCGCATGCGGGCCTCGATGGCGGCCAACTGGGCTTCCTTCCAGCGCTCGTCCTGGGGCTCCAGGCTGGCCACGGCCTGCTCGAAGACCTCCAGGGCCCCGCGGTAATTCTCGCTTTGCAGGCGCTCGTAGCCCCGGCTCAAGAGGGCATCGGGGTCGTTGCTCCCGCCGCAGGCGGCGGTCAGCAGAAGGGGCAGCGAGAGGGCGAGGGACGAGGTGAGGCGGGTCAGGGAGCGCATGTCGAAGCGGGCTACGGATGTGGAGTGAAAAGGATAGTGCCAATTCCCGCCGCGGGCGCCGGGAAGCCGGCGGAAGCCGGGCGAAGGGCCGCCGGGGAGCGGCGCGGGGGCCATCCGGTGGGGGAGCGGGCCTGCTTCGGCGCGTCCGGGCGAGTACAGTTCCCTGCCCATCGCGATCGCCCGCGGCCCAGGGAAACGTGCCCGGGTCCCGCCTCCCCCTCGACCCGCGCCCCGCGCTCCCCCCCTCCCCGAGCCCCATGGGACTGTTCGACCTCTTCAAGAAGAAGCCCGCGCCGCGCTCCGCGCCGCCCCGGCCCCTGCCCCTCGCCCGGCCGGGCATGCTGCCGCCCCACCCGGCCCCCCAGGCGGACAATCACTTCGTGATCGTCATCCTGGATTCCTGCCGCTACGACACCTTCATGGACGCGGCGCCGCGGACGATCCAAAAACTCGGCAAGGTCGAAAAGCGCTACACCTACGCCTCCTGGACGGCGCCCTCCCACTACAACCTGCTGACCGGGTTGCTGCCCCACACCAGCCCCCCGAACGTCTACGCCTCCGAGTATTACAAGGAGGATTTTTTCAACTACAACCAACGCCTCGGGGCGCGCGAGAAATCGATCGATTTCGGCGCGATGGTGCCGGGGTTGTGGCTGCCGGAGTTCCTGCGCAACAAGCTCGGATACTCGACCCAAGCGCGCGTGTCGTTGCCGGTTTTGAATGAGCGCACGGGCATCAACCGCGCCTTTGACGGCTACAAGTTGATGGACAAGCACAACGACATGGCGGCGATGCTGCCGACCATGACGTTCGGCAGCGACCGCCCGAGCTTTTATCTGCTCAACGTGGGGGAGACCCACTATCCCTACGCCAAGCCGGACGAAGACTCTTCCATGTGGCCGCGCATCAGCGGTGTCAACGGGGTCTTCAAGAAGCTCAACGAGCAGGTCGATCCGGATGCGCCGGAATTCAAGGAAGACTTCCAGTTCTTCGATCAGGAGCGCCTCGATCAATTGAAGGCGCGCCAGGTGGATACCGTGCGCTATTTGGACGGTGTCTTCGAGCAGCTCTTCGATTTGGTGCCCAAGAACACCCACCTGATCGTGACCGCCGACCACGGCGAGTTGTTCGGCGAAGACGGGTACTTCGGCCACGGTCCGATCATGCACGAGAAGTGCTTCGAAGTGCCCTACGTCGAGGGCAAGCTGCGCTGATGGCCGCGAACCGTGGTACGGGTGACGGGCCGGCGGGTGCTGTGCAGCGGCCAGGCGGGTTCGTGCTCTGGTTCACCGGCCTTTCGGGCGCGGGCAAGAGCACCCTGGCCCAGGCCGTGTCCGCGCGCCTGCGGGAGGCGGGCCTCGCCGTGGAGCTCTTGGACGGCGACGAGGTGCGCGAAAACCTCAGCAAGGGTCTGAGCTTCTCGAAGGAGGACCGCGACACGAACGTGCGCCGCATCGGTTTCGTGGCCAACTTGCTCGCGCGCAACGGCGTGATTGCGATCACAGCCGCCATTTCCCCTTACCGCAGCGTGCGCGAGGACTGTCGGCGCATGTGCCAGACGGCCTTCGTCGAGGTGCACGTGGATGCGCCCCTGGAAGTGGTCGAGGGACGCGACGTGAAGGGCCTGTACAAACGGGCTCGTGCGGGCGAGATCCCGCACTTCACGGGCATCTCCGACCCCTACGAGCCGCCGGAGGCGCCGGAGCTGCGCGTGCCGACCGCCGAGGAGCCCCTGACGGCGAGTGTCGAGCGGGTGCTCGACCACCTGCGCGGGCAGGGCCTGATCGCCGACTGACATTCCGTCGCGCGTCAGCGCCCGAGCGGCGCCGTTGTCGGTGCCGGCCAACGCGACCGTGCTGTGCGAAGCGGACCGGAGCGCCAGGCGAAAAGCGCGTAAGCCCTCGTGGTCCGCGGACGATCCGCGTAAACGCGGCGGCGAGCACGACCGCGGTGGGCGGCCCCCCGGCCCCAGGGGGGTACACTGACCGCAAGCGCCTCCGCCGCCGGACCGGGCCCCAAGTCCTTTGGCCCCCGCGCCGATAGCCCCGGTGGGCCGACCGGTCCTCCCACCTTCGTCTGTGTTGAACGTGCAAAATTTTCCCCTCGTGGGCGCCCTGACCGCCGCACTCGCGGCGGACTTCCTGCCCGCGGCCTCCCGCTTGAGCGGGGCCGAATCCGCCCTGTCCCTGGCCTATGTGGGGCCGGGTGCGGGTTTCGCGGCGGCCGGTAGCGCGCTGGTCCTGGTCACGACCTTCGCCCTGGCCCTGGCGATCGTCCTGGTCTGGCCGATCAAGGCCGGCGTCCGCTACCTGCGCAGTCGCGGCAAGGCCCGCCCCAAGGTCAAGCGGCTGGTGGTCATCGGCCTGGACGGATTCGACCCCGGCCTGGCACGGCGTTTCATGGCCGAGGGCCGCATGCCCAACTTCAAGCGCCTGGCCGAGTCGGGTGTCTTCAGCGACCTGCAAACGGCCTATCCGTCGATTTCTCCGGTGGCCTGGTCGAGCTTCGCCACCGGGGTCGACGCCTCCCGCCACAACATCTACGACTTCCTGACGCGCGACCCTTGTAACTACCTGCCGACGCTCAGTTCGACCGACATCCGCACCCTGCCCCGCAGCCTGAACCTGGGGTTCGCCAAGGTGCCCTTCGGAAAACGTGTCGTCAGCCGCCTTCTGCAAAAGAGCCAGCCCTTCTGGAAGCTGCTCGGCCAGCGTTATGTCTGGTCGTCGATCGTGCGTGTGCCGATCACCTTTCCGCCCCAGCCCTTCCCCAACGGCACGCTGCTGGCGGGCATGTGCGTGCCCGACTTGCAAGGGACCCAAGGCTCCTTTGCTTTTTATTCCACGAAGCCGCGCAGTGCCGACCAGCACATCGGCGGCCAGCAGTACCAGGTTCGCCTGCAAGGCAACGCGATCCAATCCAACTTGACCGGGCCGGTGGGCAAAGACGGGCACCGCATGAAGTGCTCCTTCCGCGTCGACTTGGATCCCGCCAGCCGCAGGGCGACCTTCACGGTCGGCAAGGAATCGGTCAGCGTGGGTTTCCGCGAGTACACCCCGTGGATGAAGGTGCCCTTCCAGGGCGCCCAGGGCATCGCGCGTTTCTACGTGCAGACCTGGGAAGGATCGGACGTGGAGATCTACGTCACGCCGATCAACATCGATCCGGAGAAGCCGGCGATGGCGATCAGCCATCCCTTCGTCTATTCGATCTACCTGGCGAAGATGCTCGGCCCCTACGCAACCCTCGGTTTGGCCGAGGACACCTGGGCGCTGAACGAGCGGGTGATCGACGAAGAGGCTTTCCTAAAGCAGGCTTGGGACATCTTCGATGAGCGCAAGAAACAGCTCTGGGATGTGCTCGAGAAGACCAAGAAGGGCTTCGTGACGGTGGTCTTCGACACGACCGACCGCATCAGCCACATGTTCTACCGCACGCTCGATGCGGACCACCCGGCCAACGTCGGCAAGGAGTACGAGCGCCACAAGGACGTGATTCCCGAGCTCTACGCGCGCATGGACGGGTTCCTGGCGGAGATCCAAGCCAAGCTCGGCGATGACCCGGACACGGTCCTGATGGTCATGAGCGACCACGGTTTCTGCGATTTCCGGCGCTGCGTGAACCTCAACTCCTGGCTGCGCGACGAGGGGTATCTGGTGCTCAAGGAGGGCAAAGAAACCTCCGGGGATTACTTCCAGGACGTGGATTGGGAGCGCACGCGCGCCTTCACCCTGGGTTTGACCGGACTTTTCATCAACCGCAAGGGGCGCGAGGCCAAGGGCATCGTGGAGCCCGGCGCGGACCTCGATGCCCTCGCGTTGGAGCTCAAGCACAAGCTCGAATCCATGCGCGATCCGGCCACCGGGGAACCCGTCATCAAGGAGGCCTTCGTGACCGGCGACTTGCAGTCGGGCCCCTACACCGACATGGCCCCGGAACTCCTGGTCGGTTACCACAAGGGCTACCGGCACTCGTGGGACTGCGCCACGGGCGGTGTCTCCCGTGAGGTGTTCAGCGACAACACCAAGTCCTGGTCGGGTGACCACTGCGTCGATCCGCGGCTCGTGCCCGGTGTTTTTTGGTGCAACCGCAAGATCGCCACCGAGACACCCAACATCCTGGACCTGGCGCCGACGGCCTTGGACCTCTTCGGCGTGCCGATTCCGCGCTACATGCAAGGGCGCAGCCTGTTCGCACCGCGGCCGGCCGATCGGGTGCCGGATCAGGCCGAACCCGGCCGCCGGGGGCGCGCGCCCCAGGAGGTCTCCCGATGAGGCTGCCGCGCTGGACCGTGTATCCCGCCCTGGGAGTGCTGACCCTCTTCGCGGCTCCGGGCACACCGCTGCTCGTGGCGGATCCCAACGCGGGGGCTGCCCTGGCCGCCCGAGCTTCGGCCGAGCCGGATCCGGGGGCCGGCGGTGTTTCGACCGGCGCAGTTTTGCGCCCCGGCGAAGCCTTCGCCGCGCGCCGCGCCGCCCGCGCCGCGGCTGGTTCGGCCGTCGTGGGCCCGCTGTCCGGCCCGGCCGCCGTCGTCGACGGCCCGGTGCGACGTGTGGCCGAACGCGAGTTGGAATCCGCCCCCGCTGCGCCCCAGCCCGGGGCCCGCGAGCGGGCGCGGGATGCCCACGAGCGTGTCATCGTGCTGGGCATCGACGGCCTCGATCCGGTGTTGCTCCAAAGCATCATCGAGCGCCACCCGGAACGTATGCCCAACTTCCGCTGGTTGATCGAGCAGGGCGGCGGCATCCATCCCCTGGGCACCTCGACTCCACCCCAAAGCCCGGTGGCCTGGTCCGACTTCATCACCGGACGCGATCCCGGCGGACACGGCATCTTCGATTTCATCCACCGCGACCTGGAGACACGCGGCCCGGTCGGCTCCGCCCTGCGCACCCGCAGCCGCTTCTTCGGGCTGCTCGAAAGCGACGAGCCCAACCGCAGCGGTCGCCCCTTCTGGCAGGTACTCGCCGACAACGGCATCCCCGCCGACATTTGGCGCATGCCGGCCAACTTCCCGGTGGACCGCTCCTTGGGGGTTTCGTTCAGCGGCATGCTCACGCCGGCCGTGGACTCGGCCTACGGCGAGTGTTCGCTCTACACCAGCGACCCCTTCGCACCCACGCGCATCACCTACGACAAGCTCTATTTGGTCGACGTGCGCCGCGACGTGATCCGCACCCACGTCCACGGCCCGGACCTCGGCAAGGGAGAGCGCGCCCGCACTCCGCTGACGATCTACCTGGACCGGGAAGCCGGTGCCGCGGTCGTGCGCACACCGACCCATTCCCTGGTGTTGACCCCAGGGCGTTGGAGCGACTTCGTGCCGTTCCAGTTCGACCTGGGCCTGCTCGATAGCGCCAACGGCATCGGCCGTTTTTATCTGCGCTCGATCGAGCCCGAATTCGAGCTCTACCTTTCGCCGATCAACATCGATCCGACCAGCCCGTGGCCGGCGCCGGTCTCCGAGCCCGCTTCGGCGGCCAAGGAAGTCGCCCAGGCGGTCGGCCTCTACTACACCCAGGGCATGCCCGAGGACGTGCAGGCCCTCAAGTACGGCGTGCTCAGCGACGGCGAGTTCGCCGACCAGAGCCAACTTGTCTATCTGGAAGGGCGCCGGCTTTTGGCCCACGCCCTGGAGCGCCACCTGGACAATGCGCGCGGCGGCCTGCTGTTTTTCTACTTCAGCACGGTGGACCTCATGTCGCACATGCTCTGGCGGCACGCGGACACCGAACACCCGCACCACGATCCCGAGTTCGCCGCAACCTCGAGCGAAACCTGGTCGGGGCGCGAGGGCAGCCGCTGGATGGAGATCCTGGACGACATCTACCTGCGCATGGACCCCGTGCTCGGGCAGGTGCGCGAGGCGATGGG
Source organism: Planctomycetaceae bacterium (assembly GCA_050480685.1). Lineage (GTDB taxonomy): Bacteria > Planctomycetota > UBA1135 > UBA1135 > JBJHAV01. The sequence continues at coordinate 9,417 of JBJHAV010000091.1, forward strand.
GGACGAACCCTACACCCTGATCGTGATGAGCGATCACGGCTTCGCGCCCTTCCGGAGAAAGTTTTCGCTCAACACCTGGCTCCTGGAAGAGGGTTACCTCGTGCTGAACGAGGGCCGCGAGCGCGAAACCTCCTTGAATCCGACCCGGTCCGAGGAAGTGTTGTTCTGGATGCCCGGTGTGGTCGATTGGAGCCGCACCCGCGCCTACGGCATGGGCTTCAACGGGCTGTACTTGAACCTCGCGGGACGCGAGGGCGGACGGCGCGGCCCTGCGGGCATCGTGCAGCCGGGTGAGGAGGCCGATGCACTGCTGGCCGAGATCGCCGCCAAATTGGAGGCCCTGATCGATCCCGAGACCGGAGAGCCGGTGGTGTTGCGGGCGGATCCCGCACGGCGGGCCTACCGCAACCACGAACGCTTGGCCGAGTCCCCGGACATGATCGTCGGTTACGCCAGCGGCTACTGCAATTCGGACGAGTCTTCCCTGGGGCGCATCACACACCAGGTGTTGACCGACAACCTGGGCGGCACCTTCAACGGCAGTCACCTGATGGCGCCCGAGGTCGTGCCCGGTACCCTGCTCGCCAATCGCCCGGTGCGCGGCGGCCCGCGCGGGCTGACCGACCTGACCGCCGAGATCCTGATTCGCTACGGACTGGACCTGCCGCCCGACGTGCAGGGCGGGCGAGTTTTGGCCGACGAGCACCCCACCGCGCCGGTTCGCTGATCCACTCCGTTTTCTCTGTTCCCTCGACCACCAACCAAGGCACCCCCATGTTCGGCAGCGGCAACAAAATCAAACTGGACAAGGACCTCATCGATCGCGTCAAGAAGGTCGCCGAGGTCGCCGGCTACGCCTCCCACGAGGAGTTCATCCAGCACATCATCGAGCGCGAACTGGCCCACTTCGAAGGCGCCCAGTCCGACGCCGACATCACCGAAAAGCTGCGCGGACTCGGATACATCAGCTAACCCCGATCGGCCTCCGCTCCCCAGCGTTCCCGCCCCGGCGAGTTTTCCATGGACTTCCTCAACCGCGTCGTCACCTCGGTCTTCGACCTGGCGCTCTCCGCCCTCGTGTGGCTGGGCGCCGTCGGCACGTTGGTCCTGGTCAGCGCGGTGTCGGGCGTGCTGGCCCTGGCGGTCTTCAAGCAGATCAGCTTCCAGCGCGGCATTCGCGCGACCAAGGATCGCATCAAGGGTCACATGATCGCGATCCGCATCTACCAGAACGACTTGGGGATCGTGGTGCGGTCGGTGGGCAGCGTGCTGGGCCGCAACTTTCAGTACCTGGGGCTCAACTTCGGGCCGATCCTGCCGCTGATCGTGCCCTTCGTGCTGATCGTCGCCCAATTGGTGGTGCGTTTCGGCTTCGCGCCGATCCCGGTCGAGGATCGCGATCCGGCCGAACTGCTCGCCGGGCAGGGCATCACGATCGAGGTGCGCCTGGTGCCCGAGCGTGCCCGGGAGGTCTCGGGCCTCGAACTCGAACTGCCGCGCGGTTTGGTGGCCATCTCGCCGCTGGTGCGTGTGCCCTCCGAGGGTCTGGCCTTCCAAGAGGTGATTGCCGTCGAGGAGGGGGATTGGGAGCTCGGGCTGCGTCTGCCGGGCGAACTGCAGACCAAACGGGTCGTCACCGGCGAAGCCGTCCCCGCCGGCGGGTTTCAACCCGAGCGCGTGCGTTCCTTCTGGGCGGCGTGGCTGTGGCCGGCTGAACCGCTTTTCCCCTCGGACTCGGCCTTCGATCGTGTGCTCGTGGCCCATCCGGAGCGGGACCTGGGCTGGGTGCCGGGCGGGCCCATCGGCATCGTGCTGACCTTCCTGGTGGTGTCCCTGTTGGCCGGGTTCCTGGCGCTCAAGCCCCTCGGGGTGGAGATCTGATGGTCGTCTTCCACGCTTTGGTCGAACGCGCCCTGGAGGCTTGCCTCGAAGCCCACTCCGGGCAGTTGCGCAAGGCTTCCCTCGGCACGCCCTACGCGGTGCATCCCCTGCACATGGCGCTGGCGTTGGCCCGGCTCGGCAGTGAGCCCGAGGTGGTCGCCGCGGCGCTGCTGCACGACGCGGTCGAGGACAGCGAAGACTGGAGCCTCGCGCGCGTCGAGTCGGAGTTCGGCGGGCGTGTGGCCGGTCTGGTGGGAGAGCTGACCGAGGACAAGACGCGCCCCTGGGCCGAGCGCAAAACCACGGCGATCGAAGGCATCGCCTCGCTCTCGCCGGACGCCGCGACCATCAAAGCCGCCGACCACCTGCACAACCTCGGCAGCCTGCGGCGCGAACTCGCGGCGAGCGAAACCCCCGACCAGCTCTGGGCTCACTTCCGAGGCGGCCGGGAGGGCACCCTGGACGTGGCCCGCCGCAAAACCCTGGCCCTCGCGCGCCGGGTCGAACCCCGTCTCGCCCGGGGCCTCGAAGCCGCCCTGGAAGCCCTCGAAGAGGCCTGCGCCGCCCGCCAGGGCTGAAAGCCCGGTTCGGATACCTCAGAGTCGGGGGAATATGCCGCACAGCGGCGTTGCCCACATTCTGTGGCCGCCGGATGGCGGCCCAAACGGCACCTGAGACGTACTTCGTTTGGACCGGGCCGAATTTGCGAGGCTCTCAGTCCACCAACACGAACGCAAAGGCGTTCGTGCCGTGGAGCCCGTTCGGGCCAGCAACAAGGCCCTGCCCATGGATCTTGAGCCCGTGCAGGCCCAGACCGGGCGGCACGCTCCAGACCGCGGCAGCCGGCGTGTCGAAGCCCACGGCCACCAGCGCGGCACTGTCGAGCAACGCGAGTGGCGCAACCCAGAGCAGGCCGTCAAGCCCGGGTACCGGCAACGCCTGGGGACCCAGGGAAAGCAGCACGGCGGCGGCGGAGCCCAACTCGCCGTAGAGCAGCACCCGCCGGCCGCCCGGGACCGGCTCAGGCACGACAAAGGGAATCAACGGACCGGCCGGCAGGAAGCAGGCCTGGGCTCCCCCGAAGACGACTTGGGTCGGGGCGTAGGTGGCCTGGGCAGCGCCGTTGTCGGGGCAGCGCAGGGCCACGTCCGGCAGCCCCGGGCCCGGCTTGGGCAGGCCGCCGAGCACCAGGTTTTTGTATCCCGTCAGGTGGGCCTGGGCAGCCTCGGTCAACCTCACCGCCGCACCGCCCCGCGGGGGCGCACCCTGCCCATCCAGGCCGGTGCCCCCTTGCAGGAAACACTGGGTCAGGTAGGCCCTGACCTGGCCGCCGACCCAAACCGCGTGTCCACCCGCATGGGGGTCCGGGCCGGCGCCGTTGGCCGAGCCCCCATAGGCGAAGGTGTACACCAGGTGCACCCGGCCTTCCCCAACCGCGATCAACCCGTGCACGCCGCCGGGATGACCCTGGACCACCGAGCGCTGCACCAACAGGTCCTCGGTGTCGATCGCGAAGAAACTCGGGGCGAAAGGAACGTGGGGCCCCATGGTGCCTTCGAAGCCGATGCGGCAGTCGTCGACCACGCTGCGTCCGCCGATCCGCTGCAGCCAAAGCTGGTCGATGGATAGCCCGCTCAGGTGCAGCTCCTGCAGATCACTGGCGAAGAGGTAACGCACACGGCGGGCGAGCTTGCCGGCTTCATCCCCCGGTTCGGCGCCCAGCAGGGTCAGGGGCTTGTCCACCACGACCGGTTCGTAGAAACCCGGCCCGACGATCACCATGTCCCCCGGGGAAGCGGCGTCCACGGCGGCCTGCAAGGTTTGGAACGGCGCGCTGCCGTCCTGGGCCACATGGAGCAGGGCCTGGGCAGTGGCCGGCGAGGCGCCAGCCAGGAGGGCGAGTAGGGCCGCTAGGGCTCGGAGGGCGACCCGGCGGGGAGGGGAGGGGTGGGGGGCCATGGGAAGGACTTCCCAAAGTCTATTCCCCTTCCGGATTTCCGGGGGCGCTGCCTGGCGGTTCGCGGGCCTCCGGCCCGCACTGTGCTGCTTCCCTTC
>JBJHAV010000092.1:0-13201 GCA_050480685.1 Planctomycetaceae bacterium
CCCGTTTGTTTCGTTTCCGCGGCCCGGGCCCCCCCTTGGGGGCCGGGGCCGATCCGGAAATCAGGCCAAAATCTTGGTCACGACGCCGGCGCCGACGGTGCGACCGCCTTCGCGGATGGCGAAGCGCAGTTGCTCGTCCATGGCGACGGGGGTGAGCAGCTTGACCTTCAGCTTGACGTTGTCGCCGGGCATGACCATTTCGGCGTCACCGAGCAGGTCGGCGGTGCCGGTCACGTCGGTCGTGCGGAAGTAGAACTGCGGGCGGTAGCCGCTGAAGAACGGGGTGTGACGGCCGCCTTCTTCCTTGGTCAGGATGTAGACCTCGCACTCGAACTCGGTGTGCGGGGTGATCGCGCCGGGCTGGGAGAGCACCATGCCCCGCTTGAGCTGAGCCTTGTCGACACCGCGCAGCAGCAGACCGACGTTTTCGCCGGCTTCGCCGTGATCGAGGGTCTTCTGGAACATCTCGACGCCCGTGCAGGTCGTCTTCATGATCTCGGTGCCCATGCCGACGATGTCGAGGGCATCACCGGTCTTGACGCGACCGCGCTCGATACGGCCGGTGCCCACGGTTCCGCGGCCCTTGATCGAGAACACGTCCTCGACAGGCATCAGGAAGGGCTTGTCGACCTCGCGCTCCGGCTGGGGGATGAAGCTGTCGACCGCGGCCAGCAGCTCGCTGATCGGCTGCAGGTCGGGGTGGTCGGGCTTAGCGCCGGAGTCCAGGGCCTCTTGGGCCTTGAGGCCCGAGCCGCGGACGATCGGGGTGTCGTCGCCGGGGAAGTCGTACTTGGAGAGCAGCTCGCGGATCTCCATTTCGACCAGCTCGAGCAGCTCGGGGTCGTCGACCTGGTCGATCTTGTTCATGAAGACCACGATCGCCGGCACGTTCACCTGACGGGCGAGCAGGATGTGCTCGCGGGTCTGGGGCATCGGGCCGTCGGCGGCGGAGACCACCAGGATCGCACCGTCCATTTGGGCGGCGCCGGTGATCATGTTCTTGATGTAGTCCGCGTGGCCGGGGCAGTCCACGTGGGCGTAGTGGCGGCTCTCGGTCTCGTACTCCACGTGCGAGGTCGAGATCGTGATCCCGCGCGCCTTTTCCTCGGGAGCCTTGTCGATCTGGTCGAAGGCCATGGCGCGACCGAGACCCTTGAGGGCCTGCAGACGGCAGATGACCGACGTCAGCGTCGTCTTGCCGTGGTCCACGTGCCCGATCGTGCCGACGTTGCAGTGCGGCTTGTTCCGCTGGAAGACTTCCTTGGCCATCGCTGTTGCTGGGTTCGCGCGGGAGACCCGCTCGTTCGTGGGTGAGTTCGAGGCCAGGCCGAATCCCCGGGCGGACGGATCGCGCTGGGCGCGAGCCGAACGATCGGGGAGACCGTCCTGACGTTCCTGTTGTCGTTGGGAATGAAAAAGGGATCGCTGCCAGCGCTGGCGGGCAGCGCGGCTGTGAGGATGGAGCTGCTGATGGGGCTTGAACCCATGACCTCTTCCTTACCAAGGAAGTGCTCTACCACTGAGCTACAGCAGCCGGCGCGCCCCTCACCCTTGGGCGTCGCGCGCGGGGCGTGCGGCGCCCTGGCGGGCGAGGGAGTACGGCGCCTCGGGGACGGCGCGGGCCGCCGCGAAGGGCGAGACCCGGCTCCGTAGGGAGCTGCTGTCCCCGAAGGGCGGTTTCTGGAGGAAGCGGCGCGCAAAGAAGGAGTGGAGCGGGCGATGGGAATCGAACCCACGCGTTCAGCTTGGAAGGCTGACGTTCTACCATTGAACTACGCCCGCCCAGGACTCCGCGTTGAGCGCAGCACCGCCCTGAGGCGAGCGCCTGACCGCGCCGCGCTGACCCCTCTTCCTCTCCACCCGACGACCCTGGCTACCAGCAGCCCGAAATCCGCGCCCTCGGGCGGGATCAGCCGGGCGCCCCGCAAGCGCAGCAGGCGGCAAAGGAATGGTGGGCGGAGCAGGATTCGAACCTGCGAAGGCTGTGCCATCAGATTTACAGTCTGACCCCTTTGGCCGCTCGGGAATCCGCCCACGTGGGCTGTCGCCCGTGCGGACCGAGTCCGGCCCATGCCCCGGCCAGCCCCACCGGACGACAGAGCGCCTGGGAGGGGAAGCGTGCACGACGGAGCGCCGGACTGCGGTGTGCTGGTCGCTCTGGAGATCGGTTCCGGCGCAAGGCCCCCGCCTACCACCGAACGCGGCGGCCCAAGGGCCGCCTGCGCGGGCGGAGCGCGGAGACCTCGCTCCCGCTTGCATCCAGAAACCTCGTTTTGCCAGGGAACAGCCCGGTGGTCGCGTGAGCGAACCGATCGGGGGGATCCGTTGCGGGGCGCGTCGGCGCCCCCACTCGCCCCGGCCGCGAGGCCGAAGCGGGACGGGGATCCCTTCCGTGTTCGTGGTGATCGATGTGAGCCCGCCGAGGCGGACCAGAGAGCGAAGCGCGGGGACCGCCGACCGTGGAGCCAGCGGCGGGACTCGAACCCGCAACCGCCTGATTACAAATCAGGAGCTCTGCCAATTGAGCCACGCTGGCAGAGGACGGCCCCGCGCGGGCGGGGGGGCTCGTGGACCCCGGAGGGAAGCCTTGGGACGGGTGTACCTTGCGGAGTCGTGCTGCTGGGAGCGGTCAGGGGGAGGGTCGGGCGCGCGCCCGCGGACGCGTCCTTGCGGGCCTCGACCTGGGCGATCCGGGGGCGCCTGGCGAAGGCGGACCCGGGCCACCGGGGCCTACTCCCGACGGTTCCCAACCGCCGAGCCGGCGAATGGGAGCGCAGAGGATACTGTCGGCGCCCCCCGATGCAATGGTCGGGCGGAAAAAATCCCGGCACTGCACCCTGCACCGCATCCCGATGGCGCGCGGGCAGGGCAAGCGCCGGGCACCAAAGGCGGGCCTAAAGCTCGGCGATCTCCCGGCACCAGGCCTCGAAGCCCGTGCGCACCTGGGCCAGGCTGTCACCAGCGAACTTCTCCAGGAAGGCCGAAGTTAGCTCCAGGGCGACCATCGCTTCCCCCACCACGCTGGCCGCGGGCACGGCGGTCACGTCCGAGCGTTGGTACGTGGCGCGCACCGGCTCACCGCTCTCGAAGGACACCGTCGGCATCCCCTGCCGCAGGGTCGGGATCGGCTTCATGGCGACCCGCGCCACCAGGGGCTCCCCGGTCGTCATGCCGCCCTCCAAGCCGCCGGCGCGGTTGCTCGCGCGGCGCATGCGCCCGAAGCGCCAGGGCACGGCGGGCGGCGGGGCCTGGTCTGTGGGCACGATCGGGTCGTGCACCTCGGAGCCGGGCCTCCGGGCGCTTTCGAAGCCCAGGCCGAATTCGACGCCCTTCATGGCCGGAATCGACAGGAGCGCCGCCCCCAGACGGGCGGTCAGCCGATCGGCTGCCGAGGCATAACCGCCCAGGCCCGGCGGCAGCCCCTCCACCACGACCTCGAAAATACCGCCCAGGCTGTCGCGCCGCTCCCGCGCCAGGTCCACGCGGGCGCGCAGGGCGGCTTGGATCTCGGGATCGAGGCAGCAAAACTCACTTTGGCCGCGCAGCTCCGCGCGTTCCTCGCCCGCGGCCGCGTACGCGTCGCCGCGCCCGGCCACCCCGCCGATCTCGACCACATGGCTGAAGAGCCGCACGCCGAAGAGCTCCAGAACTTGCCGCGCGGCGGAGCCCAGCGCCACGCGCATGGCCGTTTCCCGCGCGCTGGCGCGTTCGAGCACGGCGCGCGGATCGCGGGCGCCGAGTTTTTGGCAGCCGGCCAGGTCCGCGTGGCCCGGACGGGGATCGGTCGGAACCGGCAGGGATTCGATCGTGGCGTCGCGGTTGCGCAGAAGCAGCGCGAGGGGCGAACCCAGGGTCTGCCCGCCGCGGGTGCCCGAGAGCACTTCGATGCGATCGCGTTCGATCGCCTGGCGCGCGCTGCGCCCGTAGCCGCCCTGGCGCCGGGCAAGCTCCCCGTCGATGCGCTCCACCGACAGGGCGAGCCCGGCCGGCAACCCTTCGAGGATGCCGACGAGCGCGGGGCCGTGGGATTCCCCCGCAGTGGTCCAGGTCAGTCCTCGGCGTTGCATCGCGCTCCCGGCGCACGCGCCCCGAGCCGCCGCAGTCTAGCCGGGGACGCTGCGGGGTGGACTCTGTGGCCGCCGGATGGCGGCCCAAACGGCATCGGACGGCGCCTTCGGGTCGGCCGAGCCGATCCTTTCCCACCCTGTCACCGGCCGCGCGGGAACTCGGAGAGGCGGCGGTCGTGCTCCGCGAGGCGCTCCCCGCAGCCGAACAGCCGCGTGCGCTCGCCGCCCTCCAGCAACTCGGAGCCGGCGCCGCTGCGGCACAGGCGCAGGCTCTCGCCGGCACGGACCGAAACCCGCCGGCCCCCGCCGTCGCGGGCGCTGGCCCGGCCCTCGGCCACGCACACGCAGGTGCCGTTTTCGTCGGTGCGTACCGACAGAACCGTGCCGAGCACCTCGACCACGCCGTCAGGTGTCGCAACGCTCAAGGAAAGGGGGCGCGCGGACGGGGAGCTGGCCAGCACCAGCTCGCCGAAGTCCAGTTCGAGCTCGACCCGCAGCGCTCCCCCTCGACGCGGCACGGCCAGGGGCGAAAGCGCCCCGCGGCTGCCGGGAGAAAACTCCAGTCGCACGTCCTCCCCGAGGGCCAGACCGAGGGCCTGGGCGCCGCAGCGCAGGCGAACCTCCCCGGCGGGAGCGCCGCCCTTGGGGCAAAGCAGCCGGCCCCCGTCGAGCACCGCACCCGCCAGGTGCACATCGCCGCCACCGGTCAAGAGCGCCCAGGTCGGGACCTGGCCCGCGCGCGGCGAGAGGGGCCCCACGAGCAACCAAAGGGCCGCGGCGGCGGCCAAGGAAGCGGCGAGCCAGGGCGCCAGGCGCCGGGGGCGGGAGAGCCCCGGCCCGGCCAAAAAGGCCCGCCGGGTCCGTTCGCGCGCCGCCGGGGAAGCCCCCGCCCGGGGCTCTAGGACCCGCAGGAGGGCATCTTCCAAGGGCTGGCGGGGGTCGGAAGGGGGCGTCACTGCCCGAGCGGTACGGGCCTGCCCCCCCGGCCGTGACCGGGGATCTCCAGAGGAATCGCCAGAGGAATCGCCGGCCAAGAAGGCGGCCCGGGCGCCGGATCGCGCGCCCGGGCGCACGCCGCCGAGGCCGGCACGAAGGGCATCGGCCAGGGCTCGCTCGTGGGGCCCGATGGGCTCTGCCCCGGGGATCTCCCCACGCTCCGTCACAGGAATTCTCCCCCACCGACACCGCCCGGTTCGGAAAGCCGTTCGCGCAGCAAAACGAGGGCCCGCGAATAGCGTTTGCGCGCCGCGACTTCGCTCACCCCGAGTGCCTCGGCGACATCGGAGAAGGGCAACTCCTCGAAGATCCGCAGAAGCAAACAGGCGCGCATGCCTTCCGGCAAGGCATCCACCAGGGCCCGCACCCGTTCGGCGTCCTCCAAGGCCTCCAGGGGCAGCTCCGGGCGCGCGCCCTCGTCCTCCACATCGAGCGCTTCGCCCTCCTCCCCCGCCAGGGAGAGCGCGCGCGCCTGTTCCTGGCGGGAGCGCGAACGCCAGTGATCGCGCGCGCGGTGCACGGCGGCGGTGAAGACCCACGGGCGCGTGGGCCGCTGGGGGTCGTAGCCGGGCAACGCGCGATGGATTTGCAGGAACACGTCCTGGGTCAGGTCCTCGGCCAACTCCGCGCTGCGCACCAGACCGCTCAGGTAGCGGTGCACACGCTCGTAGTAGTGGTCGAAGAAGATCTCCAGCGCCCGCGGATCGCGCTCGGGCAGCCGCAGCCGAACCTCCATGGGCAAGTCATCGTTCACGGTGCGGCTCGGCTCAAGCGAGGGATTGACCGGGGAGGACCGGGGGCAACGGCACGTCGAGGGCTTCGGCGAACAGGCGGAAGAGCTCGCGTTCCGCGGCGGTCACCTTGCCGTCCGCTTCGACCACACCTGCGGCCGCGGCGAGCAACCTGCGGCGCTCCCGCGGCGCCAAACGCGCCAGTTGATCCAAGGCTTCCGCCACCTGCCTCGGCCGCGCAGGGGGAGGCGGCAACTCTCTCTCCGGGAGCCCGAGCACTTTCCAACCGGCCGCGAAGCCGACCCGAGCGGCGTGCCCATCGGGTGTGCGCGGTTTGCCGGCGCGCGCCAGGGCCGCAAGGGCGAGGGCCGCGGGCTCGGAAGCCTGCGCCAAGGACCCGGAAGCCTCGCGGGCGGCGACACGCGCGGCGGAGTCGAGCCTTTGGGGATCGAGTTGGTGATGCAGGAACTGGGCCAAAGCGACCTCCTCGAAGGTCGTTTCCCCGTCCGCGTCGATCAAACCGTCGACCTCCTCGAAGAGCGCGTCGAGTTGTTTCGGGCTGAGTCCGCGCAGGGACCCCACGGCCAACTCCAGCAGCGCCAGGCGAGCCTCGGGCGACAGGGCGCGCACGTCCGGCGCCAGGGCCGCACCGGCGCGGCGCACGTCTTCGGGCGCGGTCCGGGCGAGGGCACCCCGCTGGGCGCGCAGCACCTCGGGGCGCTCGTCCAGGAGCAGTGCGTGCACCAGGGCGCGGGCCCCGTAGGGATCCCGCGCCGCCTCCCGCAGGCCTTCGGGCAGACTCTCGAGCAGGGCGCGCGCGCACACCAAATGCTCCGGCGTGGGCTCGCCGGCCTGTTCGAGCACACTGGCCCGCCGCTCGGGAGCCGGACGCGCGGCGCTCTTCGCGGCCTCCGGCGAACCCTTCCCGGCGGCAGGCGGCGGAGCCAGATCGCCCACGAGCCCCGCCGCCCCGTGCTGGAGCGCGGACTGGGCCGCCCGATCGCCGGCGAAGGCCTTGCTCAAGCGCCCGCGCAGGGACGGCACGAGCCGCACCACCCGCTCCTCCAGGGGCGGGTGGGTGGCGGAGAGTTTGCCCAGGTAGCTGGGCACCGCGGAGCCGAAGAAGAGGTGGCTGGCCTCGGGCGCCCCCGGGTTTTGTATGCGCGATCCCTCGCGCAGGCCGCCAACCTTCATCAGCGCCCCGGCGATGCCGGTGGGATTGCGTGTGTACTGCACCGCGGATGCGTCCGCCAAAAACTCCCGTTGGCGCGAAACGGCGGCTTTGATCAGGTTGCCGAAGAAGGTTCCGGCGTAGCCCACCACCATCAGTGCGACGCCGATGCCCAGCACCAAAGGCACCACTCCTCCGCCCTGGCGATTGTTTCGCCCAAGCGATGCGAGGTGCAAGGAACGCAGCAACGTGCCGCCGATCAGCCCGAGCAGCAGGATGCCGTAGAGCACCCCCATCAGGCGGATGTTGAGGCGCATGTCGCCATGCAGCACGTGGCTGAACTCGTGGGCGATGACCCCCTGGAGCTCGTCCCGGCTGAGGCGTTCGATGGCCCCGCGGGTCACGCCGATGACCGCGTCCTTGGGCTCGTAGCCGGCGGCGAAGGCGTTGATGCCGGACTCGACTTCGAGCACGTACACCGGCGGCACCGGCGTGCCCGAAGCGATCGACATCTCCTCGACCACGTTCAAGAGCACTCGCTCCTTCGCGCCGGCTTGTCCGGGGACCAGCAGCCGGCCGCCCAGTTGTTCCGCCACCACGCGTCCGCCCCCGCGCAGGCTCGCCAGCCGCCAGAGGGAGCCGAGCGCGATGACCACCAGGATGCCCAGGGTCACCAGCCCGTGCAGGACCGGTTCCCCGCCGCCCGTCAGCGCCGCCACCAGCAGGTTCGCCGCGACCACGAGGGTGATCACGGCCAACCCGAAGAGCAAAACCAGCCGCCCGCTCTTTTTGCGGGCCAGGTCTTGGTGCTCGAAGAAGTCCATGCGGCGCTGCGTGGGCGAGCGGTGAAGGGACGCTGGGGCCGGCGGCTACTGGGGTGGAGCGCTCGGCGTCGGCACACGCTTGCAGCGCGACCTCTCCGGCCGCGCCGCTGGCGCCCCTCGCGGATCAGCCGAAGGAAACCTTCGGGGCCTCGCGCACCGCCGCTTCGGTGACCTCGAAGAGCTGCGCGGGCTGGAAATTGAAGCTGCCCGCGATGACGTTCGTCGGGAAGCTCTCGCGGTTCGTGTTGTAGGTCATCACCGAGTCGTTGTAGGACTGGCGCGCGAAGGCGACCTTGTTCTCGGTGCTGGTCAGCTCCTCGGAGAGCTGCATCATGTTCTGGTTGGCCTTCAGGTCCGGGTAAGCCTCCATGACCGCGAAGAGCCGCCCCATGGCGCCGGTCAGAACCCCTTCGGCCCCCATCAGGGATTGGATCGCCCCGGCATCCCCCGGGTTCGCGGCGGCGGCGCGGACCGCCGAAGCGGCCTGGTTGCGGGCCGAGATGACCGCTTCGAGCGTCTCGCGCTCGTGTTTCATGTAGGCCTTCGCGGTCTCGACCAGGTTGGGGATCAGGTCGTAGCGCCGCTTGAGTTGCACATCGATTTGCGCGAAGGCGTTCTGGAAGCGGTTGCGCAGGGCCACCAGGCGGTTGTAGGCCCCCACTGCCCAGGCGAGCAGCACGAGCAGGAACAGCACGATGATTCCGAGGGCGATCCAGGGCATGGCGAGGTCGGGCTGGGGAAGGGGGGTGGGGCCGCGGGCCGGGGGAGGGCCGCGATCCTAGCGAAAGCGCGCCCCGGGAAGACCTTGCATCCGCTCGGGGACTGGGCGGCCTCCGGGACCGTCCCGCCGGGGGTAGGCCTCGGGCCGCCATCGGGCCGGCGCGGGAGGCGCTCCCCGCGCCGCGCGCACGGACACTACGCCGGAGCGGCCGCGGCATTCCGCGCCGGTTCAATCCAGCATGGGCAGGTCGAGGCCGCGCTCGCGGGCGCATTGGATGGCTTCGGGATAGCCGGCATCGGCGTGCCGCATGACCCCCGTGCCGGGGTCGTTGGTCAGCACGCGCTCGACTGCCCGGGCGGCCTCGGGGGTGCCGTCGGCCACGCTGACCTGGCCCGAGTGCAGGGAGTAGCCCATGCCGACCCCCCCGCCGTGGTGGAACGAGACCCAGGCGGCGCCGGAGGCCACATTGAGCATGGCGTTGAGGATCGGCCAATCGGCCACCGCGTCGGTGCCGTCGCGCATGCCCTCGGTTTCGCGGTTCGGGCTCGCCACGGAACCGCAGTCCAGGTGGTCGCGGCCGATGGCGATGGGCGCGGAAATCTCCCCGCGCCGAACGGCTTCGTTGAAGGCCAGGCCGGCCTTGGCGCGCTCCCCGTAACCCAGCCAGCAGATGCGCGCGGGCAGGCCCTGGAACGCGACGCGCTCGGCCGCCATGTCGAGCCACCGGTGCAGGGCCTCGTCGCCGGGGAAAAGCTCCTTGACGATTCGGTCGGTAACCGCGATGTCCTTCGGATCACCCGAAAGCGCCACCCAGCGGAAAGGTCCCTTGCCCTCGCAGAACAGCGGGCGGATGTACTTGGGCACGAACCCCTCGAAATCGAAGGCGTTTTCGAGTCCGTGTTCCTTGGCGAAACCGCGCAGGTTGTTGCCGTAGTCGAAGGTGTCCGCGCCGCGTTCTTGCAGGGCGATCATCGCCCGGCAGTGGGCCACCATCGTGTCCAGGGAGCGCCGCTCGTAGGTCTTGGGATCCTTGAGCCGCAGGGCTTCGGCTTCGGCCAAGGAGAGCCCGGCGGGAACGTAGCCGTTGAGCGGATCGTGGGCGCTGGTCTGGTCGGTGAGCACATCGGGTGTCACGCCGCGCTCCAGCAAGCGCTCCAGAAGATCCACCGCATTCGCCACCACGCCGATCGAACGCGCGACACCGTCGCGTTTGTATTCGAGGGCCCGGTCGATGGCGCGGTCCAGGTCACGTTCGATCTCGTCGATGTAGCGCGTGGCCAAGCGCTTCTCGATGCGCGCCGGGTCCACGTCCGCCGCCAGGAACGCGGCCCCGTTCATGGTCGCCGCCAGGGGCTGGGCGCCGCCCATGCCGCCCAGACCCGCCGTCACCACGAGCCTTCCCGCCAGGGTGCCGCCGAAGTGGCGCTGGGCGGCGGCGGCGAAGGTCTCGTAGGTGCCCTGCAGAATGCCCTGGCTGCCGATGTAGATCCACGAACCGGCCGTCATCTGGCCGTACATGAATTTGCCCTCGGCTTCGAGCCGCCGGAAGTGCTCCCAGTTGGCCCAGTGCCCCACCAGGTTCGAGTTGGCGATCAGCACCCGCGGGGCCTCTTCGCCCGTGCGGAACACCCCCACCGGACGACCGGACTGCACCAGCAGGGTTTCATCGGGCTCCAGTCGCTGCAGGGTGGCCACGATCGCTCGCAGGCTCTCCCAATCCCGCGCCGCCTTGCCGTTGCCGCCGTAGACGATCAGGCGCGCGGGATCCTCGGCCACCTCCCCGTCCAGGTTGTTGAGCAGACAGCGCAGCGCCGCCTCGGCCTTCCAACTCTTGCAGGTGCGCCCGGCTCCGCGCGGGGCACGCTGGGGTCCGGGGACGATCGAGGCGGGGGCGTCGGTGCTGTGGGTCGTCGTGCTCATGGGCCAAGCAGTATAGGCGCCGCTCGCCCACTCCCCGCGAGCGGAGCAGCCACAGCCCCGATCAGCGCACGGCCGCCATGGCTCCGTTCGAGGCCGCCAGACCCTGGACGGCGCCCGGATCCAAAATCCAGTACTGCGCGTAGAGGGTCGAACCGCTGCCCAGTCCGCCTGGAACATCGAAGGTCGGGGAAAGGCTGCCCAGGGCGGAAATGAGCGGGAAGAAGAGCTGGACCTCCGGTGCAGGCACGAGCACCCCACCGGCGAAGGGCAGCCACCAGGCCGAGGAACCGAGCGCAAGCACCGCCGGCGCCAGCGGGAGGGCCGAATCCAGGGCGAAACGCACCTGCTTGCCGCCGGCGAGTTCCCCCGAAGCTGAGAGAACCGGGACCCCGAAGCTGCCCGCCAGGGCGCCGCCCAGGTCGAGCCACGGTTCGCCGGCGGTGATGCGGTCGCAGGCCGCACTCACGTTCGGCAGGGGCCCGATGTTTTGGCTGGCGGGATGGAGGCCCGAGTTTTGCTCCGTGCCCGTGTCGACGAGCAACTGCCGCAGCTCCAGCGGACCCAAGGGCTGCCCCTCGCGGGCCAAGTGGTAGGACTGCACGAGCGCCGCGGCGCCCGCGACGATGGGGCCGGCCCCGGAGGTCCCGTTGAATCCCCCGGTGAACGTCAAGTGGGGCCCTAGGGAAGCGAACAGATCCCCATAGCCGGTCGTCGCGATTCGCTCACCCCAGCCCTGCAGATTCAAACGCGAACCCCAGTTCGAGTAGGACATGCGCGAGCGCGCCGTGCCGCTGCCGCCGTAGAGCGCCGGCGCATGACCTGCCCCGACCAAAATCGCGCCTGAATCGTTCTCCGGCAGGAAGGGCCAGTGGCCGCCGTTTCCGGTGGAGTAGAGGAAGTGGTCGAGATCCTGGCAGCCGTTCGCGCCCACTTGGACCACGCTGATTCCGTTGCCCACCGCGATCTGGATCGCCGTGTAGGCCGCGAGGATCCACTCAACGGGCACACAGCCGTAGCAGGCGCTCGGCGCGGACCCCACGCAGGCGGCCGGCCACTGGGAGAGGGGCCCGTAGGTCTGGGCTTCGATCAAAATCAGGTCGCCGGGACCGAAAGCGTCGATGCAGCGGTGGATCGCCCCCGCGTAGTTCAAAAGCCCATTCACCATCGAGTGGGAGAAAAAGAGCTCGGCCCCGTGGGCGATGCCCGTCGTTCCCCAAGCGTTGTCCCGCGCGCCAAGCACCCCCAGGACCGCCGTTCCGTGCTCCTGGTTCAGGAATGGATTGCCCGGCGTGCCGAAGGTCAGGACCTCGACATCGGGCAGGTCCATGTGGTCCATGTTGAACTGGTACTCGATGTCGGCGATGCGCACGCCCTGGCCGGTGACGTCCAGCTCCCACCAGGCGTATTCGGCGTCGATCCCGTTGGGCGCGGGGCGCAGATGCCCTTGTAGGAACTGAAAGTCGGGCAACTCGAAGGGCAACACCGGACCCGATTGCCCTTCCCCCAAATCCCCCCGAGGCGCTTGCGGTATGGCAAGCAGGGGCGCGGACGGCGAAGGCGCTGGCAAGGACACCGGGCTGGCGAGTTCGATCACGTCGAACCCATTGAGGTCGTCCAATGCCGCTTGCACGTGAAGCCTCGGCGGCAAGAAGACGAAGAAGTCCGTGCGCGGATCAGCGATGTGTCGCCCGAGGTTTTGCTCCGCCCGGGCGCGCAAGGCCTGAATGCGCTCCGGCGGCAGATCGACCTGGGGCAACCACAGGGCGCCGTCGAGCCAAGGCAGGGAACGTCGCACCGGGTCCAGCACCGACGAACCGCCATCGTCGAGGGTGCCGCCCAGGGCGCGCACCGGCAAATCGTCGACGAACTTGACGGCGATCACGTCCGTCCGGTGCAAGGGGCCGAAGGGGATTGCCGCGGACTTGTCCAAGGGGCGCCGCGGGACCAGTCCACGGACGTCTCGCCCGTCCTCGACACGATGGGCGCCGTCGGCACGGTCGGCGCCTGGGTCCTTCCCGCGGGCAACGCCGTCCACCGCGGGCGCTCCCCGAGCGCCCAGCAGGAGGGCTGCGCACAAAAGACTCAGCGAAACGCGTGCGAAGGAAAGAGGGCCTGCGAGGAACCCCGTCGACATGCCGGTCTCCGAATGGGGCCGCGGAATCGGTCTCTAACCCTTCTATCCCATTCCCCCAAAACCGCAACGGATTCCCGGCGGAGGGCCACGAAACGGCCCGTCCACGCTCCGGATCAAAAGCTGCGCGGATCTAAAGCAAGACCCCGAGAGATAGGGTGAATTGCCGATAGTCCGCGTCGCCGGTGTCGTCCCCCAGGCGAATGCGAGTGCCCCGCAGCTCGCGGTAGGTGAGGCCGAAGGTCCAGCCCCCCCTGCCCACCCAGGTCAGCCCGCCTTCCCCGTAGATGCCCGTGGTCGAGTCCGTGAGCCGCAGGGAGCCCAGGTCCGTGGCCTCCTCGCGCTGCACCCGCAGGGCCGAGAGACCGCTGCCCACGTGGGGCCAAAGGGCGCCGCCCAGGAGGGGCACGGAGAGCCGCAGGCCGAAGGAGAACTCGGCCGCGCCGGTGGAGAGCACTTGGCCGGTGGATACTCCCGAGCCGCCCTCCTTGCTCGAAACCGCCGGGCCGAAGGAGCCCGAACCGAAGAGCCCGACGGCGAACTCGATGGGCGCGCCGGGCGGCGACCCGGCCAATTCGAGGCCAAAGACGGGGTCGTCGTCGGCGCCGGGCAGGATGTCCGGATCCATGCGCCGCACGCC
>JBJHAV010000093.1:0-13156 GCA_050480685.1 Planctomycetaceae bacterium
TCGCTGCCCGAGCCTGCGCCCGCGCGGGCCGGCTGGACCGCGGCGGGGGGAGCGGCGGTGCCCGGGCCGGTGGCGATCGAAGCGGGCGCGCGCATCGATTGGGACGGAGAAACGCTGGTGCGCCGGCCGCTCGACGCTCCCTTGGGAGCGCTATGGCTCTCACCCGAGGCCGCCCGGGCCTGGAGCGGTCCGCTCGGGCAGTTCGCCGAACTTTTCGCCGCCGCGCGGGGCCTCGAACTGGTGAGCACAAAGCCCGCCAGCGCGGACGTGCTGCTGGCCCTCGAAAGCCTGGAACCCGGGCCGGGGGACTTCGCCGCCGCACGGGTGGGGCGTGACGGTTGGTGGGCCGACGTGAACCCGCTGCCCGCGGGCGGGGAGTCCGCCGCTCCGCCCGCGCCCGCCGGTTCGCGGGTCTGGCTCGAAACCCAGGGCCGCCCGCTGCTCGTGCACGCGCCGGGCCGAATCCTCGCGGTGCCCCTGGAGTGGGGCGAAGTCCAGGGGGATCCAGCCGCCTTCGCCCTTTCCCTGACGCGGCTCTTCGACCGGACGCTGACGCCGCCCGCCCACGTGATCCCCGTGGCGGCGCGCGCGGATCGCGGGCCCTCGGGCTTCGCCGCGCCCGCTTCGCCGCCACAGGAGGGCGCCCGCCCCGCGACCTGGGAGCGGCTGCTCGCCTCGGGAGCCATCGCCGCGGCTTCCGCCGTGGCCGCGTTGCTCGCCGCGCTGTTCGCCGCCCTGCGGCTCGCCCAACCGTCCGGGCGGCGCGCGGGCTACGGACCGTCGCTCTCCGCCAAACCGTCTTCGGTCTCCGCTTCGATTCGTCCGTAGCGCCGTTGGAACAGCGCCAGGGCCGTGAAGCCCACCAAAACCCCGAACCACAGGGTGCAAAGGCGCGCGATCAACACCGACGCCGCCGCTTGGCTGCGCGCGAGTTCGCGGGCTGCGCTTTCACCCATTTCCACCAGGTGGTGGGCGGTGACTTCGCTCGTCATGAGCTTGCCGAGCAGGCCTTCGGTAATGCCCAGGCCGCCGGGGAAAATCACCAGCACCGCGCCGGCCACCGCGCTGAACGCGTAGGAGAACACCGCGAAGTCGAAGCGGATCGCGTCGCCCGCGATGCCGCGTGCGATCAGGTAAAACCCCACGCACTCGAGCCCCCAGGAAACACTCGAGAGCAGGGTCGGCAACACCACTTCCCGCGGGCGCAGCAGGGTGCGCACGGAACGCAGGGATCCATCCACCTTGGGTGTCAAGCGCCAGACGTACGGCGTGCGCGCCACCAGACGCCCGATCCACCAACCCACGCGTCCGGACCCGGCCAAGGCGAGGGCCACCAGGCACAGGGCCAAAAGCGCCCAGAAGATCGGGCTCCATTCCGGGCGCGAAACGATGCCCGCCAGCGCCACCAGGATCAGGAAGCCGAGCAGGTCGGTGAAACGCTCGGCCACCACGATCGGCGCGCTGGTGTGGATTGGCGTCCCGGCCACCCGCCGCAGCAACCAGGACTTGATCACCTCGCCCATCTTCCCGGGGGTCACACCCATCGAGAAGCCCGCCAGGTAGATCCACCAGGAGGTGCCCAGGTCGACCCGAATGCCGAGCAGCCGCCGGTAGCGCTCCCACTTGAGGAATCGCAGGGCGTAGTTGCCGAAGGAAAGGGCCAGGGCCGCGGGAATGATCCAAAACTCGAACCCCGCGAGCGCTTCGAGCAGGCTGTCCGTGCCGCGCCAAAAAACGATCGCGCTGTAGACCAGCACGCCGAAGAGGACGCCGTAGAGCATCCCGCGGGCGAGGGAGCGGGGGCGCTTCACGGATGGGCTTCCGCCGGGAGAGCGGGCGGCTCCGGGAGGGATCGGAAGAGGAATCGCACGACCAGAATCAGGGCCAGCGCGCCTCCGCCCAGGGCCCAGGCCCAGTGCAGGCCGAAGAAGGCGCAGGGCAAGTATCCCACCAAGAGGGCCAGCGCCATGGTCAAGAAGGCGTAGGGCGCCTGGGTGCGCACGTGGTCGATGTGGTCCGAACCGGTGGCGATGGAGGAGAGCACCGTGGTGTCGGAGATCGGCGAACAGTGGTCGCCGAAAATCGCGCCTTCGAGCACGGCTCCGATCGAAAGCACCATCAGCCCGAGACCCCCGATCGGCAGCTCCTGGCCCAGTTGGAAGGAGAGCCCGACCACCAGCGGAAGCAGGATGCTCATGGTGCCCCAGGAGGAGCCTGTCGCAAGGGCGATGGCGGCCGCGAGCACGAACAGCGCCGCCGGCAACAGCGCCGGGTGCAAGGCGCCTTCGACCAGGGTTGCCAAAAGCGGTGCGGTGCCGAGCTCCGCGCACACGTCCCCGATCATCCAAGCGCTGTAGAGGATGCCGAGGGCCACCCCCATGGAACGCAGGCTCGCCCACGCGGAGCGCAGCACATCGAGTCGCAGGCCGGCACCGAGGCTGGCGGCCGCCGCCAGGGCGAATCCCGCCGCCGAGCCGGCCAAGAGCGGCCAACTGCCGCTGCCGTCGTAGAGCACACCGGTCAGGCCCTGCACGCTGCCGAGTTCCGCCAGGGACAGGGAAAACGCGCCGCCGATGCGCGCGATCTCGAACAGGGTCACCCCCAGGAAAGCGAGCAGCGGCACAAGCGCCCGCCATGCGCGGGGTGCGACGCCCCGCGCCATCTCCAAGTCGCGCGAGTCCTGGGAAGCCAGTGGTTTGCCGCCCGGGCGCACCAACTGCCCCAGACCGCGCGCGCGCTGCTCGGCGCGGCGCATGGGGCCGAAGTCGCGCCCGGAGAAAACCACCAGCCCCACCAGCAGCAGGGTGAACAGGCAGTAGAAGCGGTAGGGCAGGGTCTCCAGGAAGATCGCGTAGCCGTCCCGACTCGACAGACCCGCCGCGGGCAACTGCCCGGCGAAGGTCGAGACCTCGAAGGCGATCCAGGTCGAGAAGATCGAGATGCCCGCCACCGGCGCCGCGGTGCTGTCGACGATGTAGGCCAACTTCTCGCGCGCCACGCGAAAACGATCGGAGAGCGGGCGCATGGTCGATCCGACCAGCACCGTGTTGGCGTAGTCGTCGAAGAACACCACCAGGCCCATCAGGTAGGCCGAAACTTGGGTGCTGCGGGCACTGCGCGCCATGGCGCGCATGCGCTCCATCACCCCTTGGATGCCGCCGTTGCGGGTCAGGTTGCCGACCATCGCCAACATGAGCACCACGAAGCCGACGATCTCGAGTTTGTCGACGTCGCCCACCTTGGACCACAGGTAGACCGCGGGCACATCCCAAAGGGCGCCGCCCAGGGCCGGCACATGGCCCGAGCCGCCGGCCAGGCGCACGAGCCAAGCGCCCACCAGCACACCGAGCAACAGGGAAACGAAGGGACGCCGGGTCAGCACCGCCAGGCCGATCGCCACCAGCGGCGGCAGCAGCGCGCCGAGGCCCGGGGCTTGCCACTTCAGGTGCGCCGAAATCGTTCGCCCGTCCGGCAAGTCCGCGCTGAGCCGCAAACCGTCGTCCCGACGTTCCAGGTGCAAAGCCACCCCATCGGGCTCGGGCTCGAACTCGCCGGCGAGCAGGCCGTCCACGGGCAGCGGCCTTGGGGGCAGGGGCTCGCCGTCTTCCCCGAGCAGCCAATTCCCGCCGAGGTCCATGGGCCGCAGACCCGCTTCCGCCGCCGTGCGCAGTCCGCGGGCCACGGCGCGCCGCGCCGCACCGGCGAGGGACTCGTCCGCGTCCACCTCGGGCCCCAGGCCGGAATCGAAGGTCAGGGGCCCCAGGGCCAAGGGGGTCGAGGCGAGCAGCACCTCGGCCAGGCTGGGCGGCTCCGCCTGGTCCGTGCCCTGCACGGGCTGCACCAACAACCGGTGGGCTTCGAGCACCGCCAGGCGGGCGTCCCGTTCGCCCGCGACGGCTCCCCGGTCGGAGCACCCCACGAGGAGGAGCACGAGGAGGACCGGG
The DNA here is from genome assembly GCA_050480685.1 of Planctomycetaceae bacterium. Classification (GTDB taxonomy): domain Bacteria; phylum Planctomycetota; class UBA1135; order UBA1135; genus JBJHAV01. The sequence continues at coordinate 3,945 of JBJHAV010000093.1, forward strand.
GCGATGGCGATCGCCGCCGCCAACGCGGGTCCAGGGCGCTTCACGGCGCGCACTTTACCGCCCTCCCGTCGGCGCGTGCATCGGCGGGGTGCCGGGAGGTCTCGCCGGCGCCGTCCGCGGGCCAGCCGGGGCGCCCGCGTTGGAGGCGCCCCATGGGGGCGGCTATCCTCCCCCCATGCATCCCGCGTTCGCCTGCCTCGTGTCCCTGGCCCACCTGGCCGAGGGCGGCGCCACCTCCTCCGCGGGGGAGGGCTGGGGCGGGCTGCTCGCCTGGATCGGGTTGGCCGCGCTGTTGGCCCTGGGGGCCGGCATTGCCCTCGTCTGGCGCCTGGTCGAGGCCGTGGGCCGCGTGGAGGCCCGGCTGGAGGCCCTGGGACGCGAGCTCGAACAGCTCGGCGGTCATGCGGCGCGTCTGGCTGCCCAACCGGAGGGCCTGGACCTGCGCCGCTTGGAGCATGTGCTGATCGACCTGCGCGATGCCCAAGCCCGGCTGCACGAGGCCCTGCTCACGGGCGCCGAAGAAGCCCGCCGGGCCGCGGCCCCCAGCCCCCCGGCGCCCACGGGTCGGCCGCTCGAACCGGCGGAGCGCATCGCGCTGCTGCTGGAGCGCGTGCACGACCGGCTGCACAGCCTCGGCTACGAGCGCATCGAAGTCGTCGGCGAGCGCGAGCGCTTGGCCGAACTGCTCGAGGGCCGCGGGGAGATCTGGGTCGAAGCGCGACGCGGCGCGGTGCTGCACAAGGGCCGTCTGGAAGTCGACTCCGGGCGCATCGTCGATGTCGACATCCGCCCGCCCTACGCCATGTTCCCCTGACGGCTCGCCGTCTCCGTCACCGGCCCTGTCCCCGGCCCTGTCCCCGGCCCTGTCTCCGGCCCTGTCTCCGTCACCGGCCCCGTCTTTATCTCCTTTCCCGTCCTCGCTCCGGCGATCGCCGGCACCGCTCGGAGCGCCCGTTTCCCCCCTCCCGGCTCGACGTACGCTGCGACCATGACCGTCACCACGACCATCGAACACCTGGGCCGCCACGTGGGCCAAGAGGTGCGCCTGCGCGGCTGGATCCACAACAAGAGTTCCAAGGGCAAGCTGCACTTCGTGCAACTGCGCGACGGCACCGGCCTGTGCCAGTGTGTGCTCTTCAAGAAGGATGTGCCCGAGGAACTCTTCGAAGCGGTCGGCCACGCCGGTCAAGAGTCGAGCCTTGAGCTGGTCGGCGAGGTGCGCGCGGACGAACGCGCCCCGGGCGGCTATGAACTCGGTGTGCGCTCCGGCCGCATCCTGCACGCCGCCGAAGGGTTTCCGATCACGCCGAAGGAACACGGCCCCGACTTCCTGCTCGGCAACCGGCACCTGTGGCTGCGCTCGCGCCGCCCCTGGGCCGTGATGCGCGTGCGCGACGCGGTCGTGCGCGCCCTGCGGCACTTCTTCGAGGAGCGTGAGTTCGTCTGCGTCGATTCCCCGATCTTCACCCCGAGCGCCTGCGAAGGCACCTCGACCCTGTTCGAGGTCGAATACTTCGAGCGCAAGGCGTTTCTGACCCAGTCGGGCCAGCTCTACGCCGAAGCGGCGGCCATGGCCCTCGGCAAGGTCTATTGCTTCGGACCGACCTTCCGGGCGGAGAAGTCCAAAACTCGCCGCCACCTGACGGAGTTTTGGATGCTCGAACCCGAGGTCGCCTTCGCGACCCTCGACGACATCATGGACCTGGCCGAGGACATGCTCGTGCACGTGGTCGCCGAGGTGCTGCGCCAGCGCCGGCCGGAGCTGGAGCTGCTCGGCCGCGATCTGTCGAAGCTCGAATCGATCGTCAAACCCTTCCCGCGCATCACCTACGAAGAGGCCGCGCGCATCCTGGCCGAACACCCCGAAGCCAACTTCCAGCCGGGCGGGGACCTGGGCGCTCCGGACGAGACGATCCTGTCCCAGCGCTACGACCGCCCGGTGATGATCACGCGTTATCCCGCCGAGGTGAAAGCCTTCTACATGAAGCGCGACCCCGAGGATGTGAGCAAGGCTTTGTGCGTCGACGTGCTCGCGCCGGAAGGGGTGGGGGAGATCATCGGCGGCAGCCAGCGCGAGGATGACCTGGACGCGCTGCTCGAACGCATCCGCGAGCACCAGTTGCCCCAGGAGCACTTCGAGTGGTTCTTGGACCTGCGGCGCTACGGCAGCGTGCCGCACGCGGGATTTGGGTTGGGGCTGGAGCGCACCGTGGCTTGGATCTGCGGCCTCGAACACGTGCGCGAAGCCGCCCCCTGGCCCCGCATGATGTACCGCATCGAACCCTGACCCCTCTGCTCGGTGGGTGGGGACGGTGCCTGGCGCCAACTCCACCCACCGTCCAGACCTCAGGGGAGCGCGCTCTCGAGCAGCAGTGCCGCGCGCTCGCGCTCCGCGGGCGATGCATCCGGGCGATAGGGGTTCTCGACCCCCAAACCCCGGCTGAGCACCTCGCTCGCACGCCAGCGGGCCCAACCGGTCGGATGGGCCGCGGGCGGAGCCTCCCCGCGCCGGCGGCCCTCCTCGGTGTCGAGCAGCAGCACCCGCACGAGGAACCCCGCCGCGGGCCGGCCCACGCCCTTGGGATCGATCCAAAAGGCCGCGGCCGCGCACTCCACGCGCACCTCCAGGTCCGGATGTGGGGTGGCTCCAACCGCCAGGGCAACCAGCCGCTCCGCCACCCCGTCGCCGGCCAAACGCTGACCCAAAGCCGCCGCGGCGAGGGCATCGCCGGCGTCTTCCGCGCGCCCGGGAGCGGGCGCACGCGCTTCCAGCCGCGCCAGGAGCACCTCGGCCGCCGCGGGGTCGCCGCTCCAGGCCGCCACCAGCACCGCACGTGTGGCGCGCTCCGCGCCTTGCGCCAATGCGGCGGTGACCTGCCCCAGGGCGGATTCCGAAAGCCTGCCGCCCGAACGGCGCCGCTCGGCCGGAAAGAGCGCTTCAAAGGCCTCGGGCGCAACTTCGAGCCAATCGCCCGGCAGCTCCCAAAGGGCAAGCTCGGGAGCGGGCCGCCGCGCGCCGCCCGGCTCCGTCGACACGACGCCGGAGCGGCAGCCCGGCAGAAGGAGGAGCGCGATCAGGATCGCCCCAGCGGCGCGGTGCAGTTCCACGCCGGAAAGGGTACGCGCCGGGTCAGCGTGTGCGGCGCTGGGGCAGGAAAGAACGCAGCCCTTCCCCGTCCGAAATCCAAAGGCGCCCGCCCGGCAGCAGGGCGTGGGGGGCTTCCCAGGCCACAAACTGCCAGTTGCCCTCGCGCCGAACAGTGAAACCCTCGGAGCTGCCCGTGCGGCGCACCAGGTAATGGTCCGGGCGCACTTCGACCCGCCAAGATGTGAAGGGACTTTCCAGTTCCGGCTGGCGTGCCCCCAAGCTGCGCAGCACGGCGACCTTGGGATCACGGTCGTACTCCGCCGTGCCGTGGCGCGCGGCCCCTTGGGCCAACTCGCGGCTGCCGGGCTGCAAACGCGGCTCCGCGCTGGATTCCCAGATGGCGACCGTGCCGCTCGCGAACAGGGCGCCGATGCCGCCGCGTACTCCGACCGGCCCCTCGACCGGCGGGGAGCCCACATCGAAGGAACCTTCGATGCGCCCTTCGCCGGCGTGCACCAACCAGGACTGGCCGTCCTCGCTGATCACGAGCAGCACCCCCGGCCGTCCGGGCAGGAACTGGGGCGTGCGCGCCACGCCCCCGAGGGTGTCGAGCTTCAGGGACCAGACCACCTCGCCGTCCGGCGTGGAGCGAATGAGCCTTCCGGCGCGATCGGCGAGCACATGGTCTTCACCGACCGAAACCGGTGCCGCGTGGACCACGGCGCCGCTCTTCCAGTGCCGCTCGGGCAAGCGGTGCATCGGCACGCTCAAGTCGGCCGGCCGATCGATGACGAGGGTGCGCGTTTCGCTGCCCTCGAGCTCGAAGCGCAGCTCGACGCTGCGGCCGAAGCTCGACTGCATGACAAAAGGCGTGCGACGGACGCTGCCGTCTCCCATGCGCACGGTGGCACCGCTCGGAACACTGTCCACGCGCCAGGGCAGCAAATGGGCGGACGGGTCGAGGCTGGCCGCGATCAGTTCCGCCTTGGCCTCCCCGTGGCTGCCGGCCGCGGCCAAGGTCTGGGCGCGACCCAACGCGTCGGCCTGGCCGCGGGTGCGCTCGACCTCCGGTCGAATCAGGGGCTCCAGCTCCTCGGAGCCTTCGAGCGCCAACAGTTCATCGTAGGCGCGCAGGGCGAGATCCACCTGCCCCTGGGCCCCGTGGGCCCGCGCGGTCGCCAGCATCCAGTCCTGGCGCTGCTCCAGTTCTTTCTCCAGTCGGCGCTGGAGCGCCACGCGGCGCTCCTCACTGCGTCCCACCAGGGAGCGCTCCAGGGCTTGCATGCGGAACGCCAGCGCCTCGACGCCGCGGCCGGCGGGCACCGCGGCCAGCTCACCGTTCAGCTCCTCGACCAGTTGGATCAAACGCTGCTCGGCGTGCAGGGCTTCTGCCGTGATGTCGAGCCCCGGCGCAATGCGCGCTGCGTCTTGCTCCATGCGCATGGCCAAGGTCCCGTGCAGCTCGCCGAAGGAGGGCCACACCCGATTGGGTTCCGTGGTCAGACTGGGGGGCTGGCGCAGGGCCAGGGCCAATCGCAGGCCCGCCAAGGGATCGCCGGATTCGATTTCCTCGCGGGCGTCCTCGAAGCGCTCCAACCAGCGATCGCGGGCTTGACTCTCATCGTCGCGCAGGCGCTGCTGAAGGGCCGAGCGCAGGGCCTGGATACGCGCGCTGGGATCGTCCGTGAAGTAGTGATTCAAGAGGTCGATGGCTTCCAGCGGTCGGCCCAGAAGATCGGTCACCTCCGCCAGGCGGCGCTCGCGATCGCGCTGTCCCTTGACCTGCACAACCCCGACCACGCTGACCACGAGAAGCAGCGCCAAGCCCACCAGGGTTTGGTAGCGGCGCCGGATGTGCCGGTGGATCTGGGCCCGCGCGGCGAGCAGCAGGCCCTGGGCTTCGCGGCAGTTGGGCGCCAGCTTGAGCAGGGCGTGCAGCACGCTGATGGCCCGCTCGTGCTCCTCGTCGGCCATCAGGTCGCGGGCCACGGAAAGCAGCAAAGCGGAGCCGTCTTCCTCCAGCCCGACTTCGATCAAGCGCGAGCCGAGTTCCACCCGCTGGGGGCCCGCGCTCGGCGGATTTTGGGCCGCCAGGCGAAGCACGAGCCGCGCGCGCCAGGGGGAGCCTCCCTCCAGGAGTTGGCGCGCCAGGCGCAAGAGGTCGGAAACAACCTGCGGATCGCCCCCGCCCGTGACCTCTTCGCTGCCCTCCTGCTCGACCTCCAGGGCGGCGCGCACGAAAGCCGCGCGCAGGCGAGCCACCGGCGCTTCCTTTTGCAAGGCGGCTAGTTCCTGCCAACGATCGAGCCAGTGGGCCCTCACCGGATCCACCGCATCCAGACGGCGCACCAGTTGGCGCGCCAGCCGCGGGTTCATCCAGGCCAGGGCTTTGCCCAGTCGGCCCGCTTCCCATTCACCCAGCAGCAGTTCGGCGTCTCCGGGCCCCGGCGGGCCCGGTTCCGACCGCGCCAACCAGCCTTCGAGCCGCAGGGCGGCGCGGGCCGGACGCGCGGCGGCCAACTCGCGCTGGGCCAATGCCAAGAGCTCCCGCGGCGGAGCGAGGCGCAGCGCCCCGCGCCCGAGCAACTCGTTGATCGCACCGCGGCATTGGCGCAGGGGCCAACCCAGGCGGTCCGCGATCTCGCCGACGGTGCTCATGCCGTCGCATTGGGCCAAGAACGCGTGCAACTCTTGGGGCTGGGAGCCCGCGTCCATGGGGCGCGGCACGTCGAAGCGCTCGGGCGTGAAGCCGCCAGCGCATTCGTCGCTCAGGCGCGCGTGTTCGAGCAGCAGGTACTCGACCGCCATGCCCGGGCCCCAGGGGTTGTCCTTGGAGCGGCCGTCCGTGGGCAGGGGTTGGGAACGGCGCACTCGCGCACTGCGCGGCAGGGGCAACGGCCCAGGCTCGAAGCGAAAGTGCAGGCTGTCCGCCTCCAGCATCGCGAAGAGCACTTCGATGCGCTCCGCACGGGCGATGTCCGCCCGGCGCCCGTGGTCCAACCGGGGATCGGGGAAGTCCGCCCAGGAGGTCTCCACCCGCAACCGCCAGAGGTCCGGATCCTCCTCGGGCGACTCCAGCGGATACAGGAGCCCCCGTTGGATGCCGATCGCAGCGGCCATGCCGTCGCCGTACAGCGTCAGCACTCCGTCCTTTCCGCCGCGGGCGAGGCTTTGCAGCACCTCTCCGAGGCCGATTCCGGCTACATCTCCCTGGAAACTCATGGTGGGGGCGGGGCGGCCCCGACTCCCGGTGTCCGGCCGGGCGCGCGGGGGCCTTTCGGCCGCCTCGCGGGGAGGGGACCGGGGACCCGAACGGCGTGCCTATCGACGCCGGGGGCACCCGGCCTCAAGCGCCGTCCAGATCTCCGCCCGCGGACGGCGCGGCCAGGCGGGCGAGCAGGCGCGCCAGGTCCTCCGGGGTATCCAGGTCATCGAGCACCTCGGGCGCATCCACCCTCTCGGAAAGCAGCGGCGCGGCCTGGCCACGCAGGGCCCGCAGGGGCTCGTCCGGCTCCATGGAAACCACCCGAGCGGCCAGTTCCCGCCCGATCAGGATCGGATGGCCGTGGCGCACAGGATCGCCGTAGGCGGGCGCCAACCAGCCCAGGGGCGGGCAGGAGGCCGCCCGCCAGGCTCTTCCCAGGGCGGCAAAAACCCGCGCGGGCACCAGCGGGGTGTCCACCGGAGCGATGCACAGGTCCCACCCCGGCAAGGCGCCGACGGCCAGGGCCAAACCGCCCGTGCGCCCGGCGCGCCATTCGGGGTTCACCACGGCGCGGACTCCGCCGCGGCCTTCCAGCGCCCGGGAAATCTCCGGCGCGTGGGCCCCGCTGACGACCCGCACGGCCCCCGGTTCGAGGGCCGCGCCGGCGGCGAGCAGCCGCTCCAGGGCCGTGCTGCCGCCCAAATCCACCAGGGCCTTGGGCTGGCCCAAGCGCCGGCTCTCCCCGGCCGCGAGCACCACCAGGGCCAAGGGCGCGGCGGCGCGATCGCGCGGGGCCTCGCAATCCGCCGGCTTCACCGGCCCACGAGGCGATCGAAGAGCGCCTGGGCCCGGGCCGGATCCTCCGTGCCCTCCACCAGGGCCCGCCCGTCGGCGAAGACGGTCAGTTCGATGCTCTCGCCATCGAGACCTTCGCTGTCGATGCGCAGGGCCGAACCGGCGCGCCGCACACGGGCGCCGATGCCGCCCAGGCGCGTTTCGAGCGCGGCCAAATCGACACGACCGCTGGGCGGAAGCTGCACACTTTGGCGGCCGCAGAGCACCACCGGTTCGGTCTCCTCGCCGGCGTCCAGAAACTCGAAAAAACCCTTGGCGCAGGCTTCGCACTCCGGATCGCGGGCGATCTCCAGTTGGCGCACGGAGCCGCTCCAGGCATCGATCTCCAAGAGGCGCGAGACCTCGCCGTCGCCGGGGCCGCGGCTTGGATCCGCGCCGAGCAGCCTGAGGGCGAGCCCCGCTTGCAGCGCCGCCACCGCCGCCACCGCAGGCAGAATCACACCCGCCGTGTCGCAGGTCTCCAGGCTGCCCGGGGGAGCGGGTTCGGGGAATAGGCAGCGCAGGCAAGGGCCCTCACCGGGCCGCACCGCCAGCACCAGCCCGCCGCCGCCGACCACACCGCCGTAGATCCACGGCACGCGGTTTTCGACGCACCAGTCGTTGACCAGATACCGCGTCGCCAGATTGTCGGTGCCGTCCAGCACCAGGTCCGCGCCCAAGAGCAGTTCGCGCACGTTGGCCGCCGAAAGGTGCACCGCGTGGGTCTCCAGTCGGCTCGGGCCGCCGATGCGCGTCAGGGTTTCGCGCGCCGCATCGACCTTCGGACAACGCTCGAGCGCGTGCCGTTCGTCGAACAGCACCTGGCGCGGCAGGTTCGAGGGTTCGACCACATCGCGGTCCACGAGCACCACCTGGCCGACTCCGGCGCGCACCAGGTTCTGGGCCAGGCTGCCCCCCAGGGCGCCGCAGCCCACGAGCACCACCCGCGCGCGTTCCAGGCGCCCTTGGCCCTCGGCGCCGAGGGGCGCGAAGCGGACCTGCTTGAGGAATCGACCGTCGTCTCGGGATGCGCCCATCCCCCAAGCTTCCGCTTCTTAGAAGGCGATCGTCAAGCCCAGGAACGGACCCGTGAGACGCACGTCCACCGAAACCCGCTCATCCCCGTCGTCGTAGGCCAGGTCGAGCAAGATCCAGCGGTAACCGCCCACCAGGTAACCGCGCACACCCTGGCCGAACAGGCGCACACGCAGCAGGGCATCCGCGTCCAGGTACTTGGCGCGCACGTCCCCGGCGGAAATTTCGAGGTAACCGACGAGCAACTCCGCGCCCACGCGCCCGAAGTCCGCGCCGACACGGCCGGCCAGGTAGGGCACCGGCACCAGTTCGTCGGAGGTGACGCGGCTCAACTCGCTCTCCAACTCCAAGTCCACGTCGAAGAGCGTGACGCCGAGTCCGAGTCCCACGTCCACGGGCCCCGGAATCGGCAGATCGAAGGTGGACACCGCCCGCAGGAAACCCAGGTCCAAACGGGAAGCGACATCGCTGCCGGCGGTCAGGGTGATGCCGTCGAGCACGAAGTCCGCCTCCAGGGTTCCCTGGCCGCGGTACTCGCCTTGGAAACCCTCCGCGGTCAAACGCATGGGGCCGACCACCAGGTCCGCGCGCGGATTGAAGCGGCGCAGGTCTTGGTCCAGGCCCAGGGCCTCGATCGACGAAGAGCCGCTGTTGCCGCCCGTAGTCGCGGCCAAATCGCCGGAGAGGCCCAACTCGATCACCCGGGGAGTGATCGACGCGGAAGGGGCATTGCAGCCGACCAGGGCGGCGAAGGGCAGAACCAGGAGGAGCCGTCGAAGCGACATAGGCGGCGCGCGGGGGTACGGGGAGGTCACCCGCCATGGGAGACCCCGGACCGCGCTCACCGGCGCCTATCGCCCCTTCGGGCCGCCGCGGTGCACCCGCGCACGTCCAGCCCCCGGCCGATCCGTCCCGCGCCTGGGATGTGCCGCCCCGGACGACGTTTCGACGCCGAGGCCGTCGCAGCCAAGGGGGGGTGGGGTGAGTGAGGGGACTCGAACCCCCGACCCCCAGAACCACAATCTGGTGCTCTAACCGGCTGAGCTACAC
>JBJHAV010000094.1:0-11343 GCA_050480685.1 Planctomycetaceae bacterium
TCTTGGAATCCCATGCGGTGCAGCCGGATCGCCACGCTGCCGCCGAAGTTGGTGCGTGCGTAGGCCGCCAAACTCGACGCGAAGGTGCCGTAGGCGAGCAGGTCGATCAGTCCCTGCACGAGCAAGTGCAGTGCGAGCCCCGCGAGCGCCGCGCCGAGCACACGCGGGCGGCGCCAACCCCGCCTTCCGAGCAGTGACAGCCCCAGCACGCCGACCACAGGCAAACACTGGAAGGCCATCAGGATCGAGACTCCCAGCCAGCATCCGGCGAAGAAGGCCCGCCGGGTGCTGGGCGGCCGCGCGAGCAGATCGGTCGCCAGGGCCACCGCCAGGAGCGCGGCAGTGCCCGCGAGCGGCGCCACGCTGTACTGCAACAGGATCGGATTGAGCGCCAACAGGAACGCCGCGCCCAGGCCCGCGGCCCGCCCGGCCAGGCGCGCGGCCGTGCGCGCGACCACCAGGACCGCGAGCCACGCGAAGGCCATCTGCAAAAGCTGCGCGGCCCAAACCGCCGCCCGCGGCTCGCCGAGGCCGAGGGTGTCCTGGACCAGGAAGATCGGCACCAAAAGGGCCGAAAACGCGAAGGAGCGCACCGTGCCCGGATCGAGGGGCTCTCCCCGTGCCACGGTCTGCGCCCGGTCCAGGTACTCGACCGCGTCCGCAAGCGGGTACCCCTCCAGTTGGGTCCAGACCGCGATCTGACCGAGCAGGGTCGCGAGCAGCGCCGCCAGCAGGGCGGGCGAGCGCCAGCTCAAGGGCGCGCCGCCGCCCGCGCCGTCGCTCGGCGCGACGTGTGCACCCGGCGGCGCCGCGGAACTCTTCGTGTCCGGTCCCATCCGCGGTCCAAGGTAGCCCCGGGGCACCCGCGCGGGGAACCGTCTCGCCCGACCTAGGGCACCAGGTCTTGCGTTCCATCCCGGGGCCTCCCCAAGCCCTGGGTGTCGCGAACGGGTCCGGCACCCGGCCCGCCGTTGACCCCGGCGCGGCTCTGCCGCGAGACTTGGGCGCGTGGGGACGGCGCCGCGCGCGCCCTCCCGATCCCCGCGCCTCGCCCCTCCCTCCATCCGCCCAGCTCTCCTCCGCCCGATCCGATGGGAAGCTTCGAGAAGCTCGTCGTCCTGACCGTCTTTTTCCTGTCCGCGGTTGTCCTGGCGGTCTCCCTGACCACCCATGGGGAGGGGGATTCGGGGCGCGCGGAGGCGGTGACGGCCGCGTTGCCCGGCTCCGAGCGGGCCGGGCGGGTCGATCGCGCCCTCGCGGAGGGCGCCGCGGTCCCCGAGCAGGCCTCGGGCCGCCCGGCGCGCGCCGCCGATCCCGCCCCGTCCGTCCAAGCCCCCCAGGCCGGACCCTCGCAAGCGGGTCCGGTTTCCGGGCCGAGCCCCAGCCCGACTTCCGCTCCCGCCCGGTCCCAGGAAGCGCCCGCCCCTCGCAACCTGCCGACCCTCGCGAGCACCCTGCAGGGATCGCCCTCCCAGGGCGGCGCGGCCCCGGCTCCGGGCCCCGCAGCCGCCGGCCAAGGGTCCGAACCCGCCGGCGCGCTGCTGCGGCACCGCCGCGGACTGGAGCCGTCGCCGGTGGACGGCGTGTGGCTCTACACCTGGCAATCCAGCGACTCCTGGACCTCCGTCGCCACGCACTTCTACGGTTCGGGCGCCCACGCGGAATCCCTGCGGGTGGCCAACGACGACGCCTCGCCGGCCGCCGGCCGCCGCATCTTCGTGCCCGAGAACCCCGGCGCCGCCGGGGCCGGTTCCCCGGCCGCCCGGCCCCGTGACGATCGCGCCGCCCTGCGCGAGGCGCCGGCGGTGCAAAGGCCCGCGCCGGCCTCGGGAACTCCCGCCGGGAATACCGCGCGGACCGAGGCGAGCGGCTCGGATGGCAGCGGTGGAGCCACGTTCCTGGAGCACCGCGTGGAGGCGGGTGAAACGCTCTCTTCGATCAGCGAGCGCTACTACGGCACGCCGGCCCGCTGGCGCCGGATCTACGACGCCAACCGCGACCGCATGGCGAGCCCCGACGTGGTGCGCCAGGGACAGGTCCTGCGCATTCCCTGATCGCGCGGGGAGAGCCGCCGCGCGGCGCTCTCTCGGCGCCGCGAACGCGCTTTAGCGCAGTTCGTAGCGCTCGATCTTCTTGTAGAGGTGGCTGCGCTGCATGCCGAGGCTTTCGGCGGTGCGTTTCACGTTGCCGCTGTTGGCCGCCAGGCGTTGGCGCAGGAAGAGCGCTTCGCTCTTGTCCTTGAACTCCTCGAAGCTCGCCGCCTGGAAGGGGTCTTCCCCGGGCAAAGCCGCCGGCGATGCAGCAGGGGAAGAAATCGCCGGTCCGTTTTCGAGGAGGCGCTCCAGATGGGCCCTCTGGATGGACGGCCCGTCCGCGAAGACCCAGGCCCCTTCCAGGAGATTGCGCAGTTGGCGCACGTTTCCGGGCATTTCCAGGGTCTGTAGCAGCGCGAGCGCCTCGGGCTCCAGCTCGAGCGGCGCGCGGCCTGAGCGTTCGGCCAGGCGCGCCAGGAAGTGCGTGCACAGGGCCGGGATGTCCTCGCGCCGCTCGCGCAGGGGCGGCAGGTGAAGCGGGATCACCGACAGGCGATAAAAGAGGTCCATGCGGAAGCTCTTGTCTTCCACCGCCCGCGCCAGGTCCGAGTTGGTGGCGGCCAAAACGCGCAAGTCCACCGGAATCGTGCGCGAACCACCCACGCGCGTCACCTCGTGGGTCTCCAGGGCGCGCAGCACCTTGGCCTGGGCGCCCAGGGGCATGTCGCCGATTTCGTCGAGGAACAGGGTGCCCCCGTGGGCCGCCTCGAAATGGCCCACGCGCCGCTCGTGGGCGCCGGTGAAGCTGCCCTTTTCGTGGCCGAAGAGTTCCGACTCGATCAGTTCCTCGGGGATCGCGGCGCAGTTGACCGCCACGAAGGGGCCCTCCGCGCGCGGGCCCAAAAGGTGCAGGTTGCGGGCGACCACTTCCTTGCCGGTGCCGTTTTCGCCCGTGATCAGTATCGGGGCGTCGACTTGGGCCAGGCGCGCGATCTCCTCGCCGAGGCGGGCCCAGGCGGGCCCTTCGCCGACCAGCGGCCAGCGCTCCGCCAGCCGCCGGCGCAGGGATGCGTTTTCGGCGCTCAGCCGGCCTTGCCGCAGGGCTCCCCGCAAGCTGACCAGCACCCGGTTCTGATCCAGGGGTTTTTCGAGGAAGTCGACCGCGCCGCGGCGCACCGCGTCCACGGCCATGGCGATGTCCGCGTGGCCCGAAATCATGACCACCGGCGGGGGGGAGGGCAGGGCCTGGATCTCCGCCAGGAGTTCGAGCCCGTCCATGCCGGGCATCTTGACGTCGCTCAAAATCGCCGCCGGGGCGAGCTGCCGGCCGGCCTCCTCGGCGATCCGCTGCAGGGCTTCCCGGCCGCCCCTGGCCGTCCAGACCTGAAATCCCTCCATGTCCAGGAGCATTTCGAGGGCCAGGCGGATGTCCGCGTCGTCGTCGACCACCAGGATCGCGGGGCGGGCCGGTTCGGAAGGGGAGCGGGCGGGCATCGGGCGATTGTGGGGGGAACGTGGGCGCGGCCGGCGTAGCTCCCGGCCCACCAGGAGGATAGGGCAGGGGACGGGTGCACGTGCGGCTGCCTTGACCGGCCCCCCTGCCTCGTTATCATCCGCCCTTCGATCGCGTCCCATCCCCAGGGCGCAGCAGCCCCGGTCCGGTCTGAACGCAGTCGTTCAGGTCGCGCTCACGGCTCTCGCCGCCCGGGCCGCCGTTCCCCACTCCCCCCGCGAAGAGGATCGTTATGACCGGAATGCGCCGGCCCCTGGGCCTGGTCGCCCTCGTGACCGCTCTGGCCTCCACCCCCGCAGCGGCGAGCTGGACCCCCGCTTCGAGTTTGGCCGCAGTGTCGCTCACGGCGACCGCGCCGCCCGCCAGCGTGGCCCAGGATCGCGCCCAGACCCTCTTCGAGGAGGCCGTCGGGCTGCTCCGCCGCGGTCGCGACGAGGAGGCCTTGGCCCGCTTCCGCCAGGTCCTGGCCCTCGACTTGGACTCGGAGGCCGCCTACCGCCTGTGGCAGGCCACCGAACACCAGGTTTGGCTCGACATGCTCGTCAAGCAGGGTGAGTTCGCGCAGATCGCCGAGCACCTGATGGGGCGCGTGCGCGAAGCGCGTGTGGAGCGCGCCGACGATGGGGACACCATTCGCCGCCTCTTGACCGAGATGTTCGAGGCCGATGTGGTGCGCCGCCGCGCCATCGTGCGCGAGCTCGCGTCGAACCACGGCGAATTCGCCGTGCCGTTCTTGCTCGGCGCGCTGGGGGATCCGGCCGCCGACGAGCGCCGGGTGCTCGCCATGACCGCCCTGACCGAAATGGCTCCGGCGGTTGTGCCGGCGCTGATCGAAGCCCTGCATGCGCCGGACGCGTTCCTGCGCCGCAACGTGGCGACGACCCTCGGTTTCACCGCCGACGGGCGCGCCCGGGGCATGCTGACCTTCCTGCGCCGCGAAGACTCGGACGAAGGTGTGCGCATGGCCGCCGCCGCCGCCCTGGCGCGGGTGGGTTATGGCGAAGGCACCCCGGCCCAGTTGCTGGTGGAAGAAGGCCGGGCCTACTTGGCCCGCGACGAACGTGTGCTTGCGCCGCACCACTGGAGCCCGGTGGTTTGGACCCATGACGGCGCGCGGCTGGTGCACCGCAGCGTGCCGCGTTTGGTCTACGCCGAGGAAATGGCCAAGCAGAGTTTCTACCGCGCCCTGCTCGCCGATCCGGCCTCGCCGGACGCCCTCGCCGGCCTGGCCCGCGCGTCGGTCCTCGCCGAGCGCAAGCTGCTCGAAGCCGGCGCCGCCGGCCACGATCTGGGCGACTTCGCCGATCAGGCCGCCGCCGGTTCCCTGGCTGCCCTGGCCGCCGGCGCGAGCGCCATGGACCAGGCCCTGGTCGCGTCCCTGGCCCGTCCGGTGGACGAGGTCGCCGCGGTCGGCCTCTGCCGCCTGCTCGGCCGCAGCGCCCGCCACGAGACCTCCGGCCTGCGCGCCGCCCTGGCCCTGGAAGGCCACGCGCGCATCGCCGAGGAAGCTGCGATCGCCCTGGCCCACATTCGACTGTCCGCCGGGGGCGAAATCGCTCCGGCCGCGATTGAACGTCTGGGCCGCGCCACCGGTCGTCAGGTCCTGCGCCTGGCCCTGGTGATCGACCCGGACCGCACCCGCGCGGAAACCCTGGTCAGCGCCCTGCGCGGCCGCGGTTTCCAAGTCATGCACACCGACACCGGGGCCCTGGGCCTCGGTTACCTGCGCCGCCTGCCGGGACTGGACGCGGTGTTCGTGGCCGAGCGTTTGCCCGACCTGACCGCCTTCCAAGTCCTGACGGAACTGGAGAACGATCCGGTGCACGGCGAGGTGCCGCGCCACGTGTTGGCCGCCGATGCGGACGAGGCCGAAGCCCTGTTCGGGGCCCGCGCCACGGTGCTGGGAGCCGATCTGGACCTGGACGGCCTGGAGGACACCCTCGAAGGCCGCGGCAGCCGCGACCGCGACTTGGCCGATGACCTGGCCGCCCGGGCCGCCGAGGCCCTGGCCGGACTGGCCGCCGCCGGCGTCGACGTGAGCGGAGCCGCCCTACACCTGGTCGGCACGCTGACCGGACGGCAGGACCGCATCGCCCTGGCCTCCCTGGCGGCTCTTCAGTACGCGGCCCGTCCGGGTCACGCCGACGCCCTGGTGGCTGTGATGGCCGACGCCGGGCGCTCCATCGAAGTGCGCCGGGCGGCCGGCCGAGCCATGGCCGGCCTGTGCGCTCGCGCTCCCCAGGGGCTCGACGCGGGCAGCCTGGCGGCGCTGGTGAGCATGGTGGCCGAAGAGGACGACCTGGAGCTGCGCGCCGAGTTGGCCCGCGCCCTGGGGAGCCTCGACCTCGAAGCCGGCCTGCGCGCCGAGGTGCTGCGCAGCGTGCGCGTGAATCTGGGCGCCCGGAACTGATCGAGGCCGGGAACGCGGCCAGGGCCGAGTGGGGCCGGCGGATTCCGTCCGTCGGCAGCTCGGGCGCTGAACAGCGGGCCTGCCCTCGGCGGGCCTGGTACCCTCTCGGGGTTCGTCCGCTTTGTCGGTGCGGTGAGGTGGCCCAGCAGCCACGCGCCCGAGAGACGCCGGAAGCGGCGAGGGAACAGGGGACCCCAGGGTCCCAGGCCAGAGTAGCTCAACGGCAGAGCACCGCTTTCGTAAAGCGGGGGTTGTGGGTTCAAATCCCATCTCTGGCTCCACCCCCTTGCCGAGGGGCGGCGCGGCCCGGGTCAGCCGCCGGGTCAGGCTCACGGTCGATTTGCGGCCGGTTCCCGGGCCTCCGCTCGCTTACCCCGGGCCCGCGGCCCGCGCCCCTCAATCGTCCCGGCTCTCGCGGCCCTTGAGTTTCGCGACCAGCGCTTCCGCCGAGTCCACCACCCGGTGGGACGAAGTGCCGTAGAAGTGAGTGGGCATCACGAGGATGCGGTCCGCGCGAACCGCCGCGAGCCCGGCCAGGCGCGTGTCCGAGCGCAGGTGATCCCGGGTGGGACTGCGGGTCGGATCCTGGGGATGGCAGGGCACCAGGATCCAGTCCGGGTCGATGGCGAGCAGGCGTTCCGCCTCGAGGGGCACGTGCCCGCGGATCCCAGCCTGGGCCGCAGCGTTGTCGAGGCCGGCCAGTTCGAAAAGCCAGTTTTCCAGGGTCTCGGCCCCTGCGGTCCAAGCGCCGGTGCCCAGGTGGCTGTAGGCCAATGCCGCGGGGCGACGCCCTTCGACCGGGGCCCTCGGGCTCGCCTGGAGCGCCGCCACCCGCCGCTCCAGGTCCGCGCCGAGTTCGGCCGCCCGCTCGGGAGCGCCGAGCAACCGGCCGACCGCTTCCAGTTGTTCGAGCATGCTGCCGAGATCGATCGGGTCGCCGACCAGGACCACCGGGACGCCCTGGCGGGCAAAGATGCCCGAGGCCTCGGGGGCGGCCCAGGGATTCACTAGCACGAGATCCGCCGCCAGGCCGAGCAGACCCTCGGCCGTGTAGCGCTCGAAGCGCGGCAGGTCCGCCGGAGCGGGGTGATCGCGCAGGGCCGGTGAGTAGGTTTCCGCCTGAACGGGAAGCGCGGCCAGCGCCCCGGGGCCGACCAGGTCGAGCACCAGGTCGACGCTGGACGCGCTGGTGGCAAGCACCCGCCTAGGCGCCGATTCGATTTCCACCCAGCGCCCGTCAAACGCCAGGGCGCGCAGGGGGAAGTGTTCGCCCTCCACCTGCAAGAGGGCCGGGTCGGCGGGTGCCTTTTCGCTGCGGCCGCAGGCCAGGCAGGCGAGGGCGAGCGAAACAGCGGCGATCCACGGAGTCCGCCGAGCTCGATGGAGAGGTGCGACCATGGGCCGGAGTTTGAGTCGAGACCCGGACTTGGTCAACACGGGCACCAGAGACAACGGCTATGCTCTCGGCCGCCCCATGGCCCCCCGCGAGTCCGCCGCTTCCCCTGGCCCCGAGGTCCGCTCCGCGGCCGGCGGCGGTTCCGAGCGCGCGGCTTCCCCCGGGCCCAGGAAACGGCGCTCCACCGTAAGGCGACGCTTGCTCTTGGGTGTGCCGATCGCCGGGGGGGTAGCCCTCTTGGCCTTGGCCCTCTCCCTCGGGGTCGGCAGCTCGGGCAGTCTGGGCGGACTGCCCGCGTTGACCCGCGGGCTGCTGGCACTGATCGGCCTGGCGGAACCCCTTCCCGGGGCGGACCAGGTGATCTTGGAGTTGCGCCTGTGGCGGGGGCTCACGGCCCTGGGGGTGGGCGGCGCCCTGGCCCTCTCCGGCGGGCTGCTGCAAGGGGTTTTGCGCAACGACCTGGCTGCGCCGAGTGTGCTCGGTCTGACTTCCGGCGCCGCGCTTGGAGCGACCCTCGCCATCCTCGTGCTCGGCGGCCTGGCGCCGGAGCGCATGTTCGAAACCCTGCGCGGGCCCGGACCGCTCTTGGTGAGCGCCTGCGCGTTCGCCGGATCCCTGGCGGTGACGGCCCTGGTGGTGGTCTTCGCCACGACCGCAGGCCGCCTTTCGGTGCCCAGCCTCCTTTTGCTCGGGATCGCCATCAACACCACCGTGGCCGGCCTGTTGACGGCGATTCAAAGTGTGGTGCTCGGGGACTTCCAGGTGACGCGGGCGCTGCTCACCTGGAGCTTCGGCACCCTCGATGACCGTTTGCCGATGCATGCGGCCCTGGTCTGGGGCGGACTCCTCGCCGCGCTCGCCTGCGTGCCGTTCCTGTGGCGCGAGTTGTATCTCTTCGAAACCGGGGAGGAGGACGCGCGCGCACTCGGCGTCGGCACCCTGAGGGTGAAGTTCTTGGCCCTGGGGGCGGCCTCCTTGGCCGCGGCCCTGGCGGTTTCCGTGGCCGGTCAGATCGCCTTCGTCGGGCTGGTGGTGCCGCACCTGCTGCGCCTTTTGGTGGGGCGCAGCCACGCTGTGCTCTTGCCCCTGTGCGCCGTTGGCGGGGGAGCCTTCCTGCTCTCCATGGACCTCGGCCAACGCTGGCTGCTCGCGGAAGCTGCCCTGCCGCCGGGTGTGATCATGTCCCTGGTCGGCGGGCCGCTCTTTTTCGCCCTACTGCTCAAGAATCGCCACTCCCTGCGCTCCCTGTGATGTCCCTGCGGGCCACCGATCTCCACTTCCGATATCCCGCGGGGCCCCAGGCCCTCGCGGGTGTGGACTTGGAACTCGCGGCCGGAGAACTCGTTTGTCTGCTCGGTCCGAACGGTGCCGGAAAATCCACCTTGCTGCGCGCCGTTGCGGGATTGCTGCGTCCCGATCGGGGCCGGGTGCTTTGGGATGGGCGAGGCGTCGAGGAGCTCGGCGCGAAGGAACGGGCGCGGCGTTTGGCCCTGGTGCCCCAGCACCTGGAGCGTTTGCCCCAAGGGATGGTGGAGGACTTCGTGGCCGGGGGCCGTTATGGACACGCCGGGCTCTTCTCCGGGGACCCCGCGGGGGACCGGCGCGCGGTGGAAGGAGCCCTGGAGGCCTGCGGTGTGACGGATCTGGCAACGCGCGGCATGGGGCAACTCTCCGGTGGCCAGTTCCGCCGCGTACTCGTCGCGCGCGCGCTGGCACAGGAAGCGCCGACCCTGCTGGTGGACGAGCCGACCAACTCCCTCGACCCGGAGCACCAGCTCGGTGTGTTCGAGTTGCTTTCGCGCCTGGCCTGCGAGTGGCGCAGCGCGCTGGTCGTGACCCACGACTTGAACCTCGCCAGCCAGTTCGCGAGCCGGGTGGTGCTGCTGGTGGAGGGACGCGTGGTGGCGGCCGGGCACCCTTGCGAGATCCTCAAGCCCGAGGTTTTGGGGCCGGTCTACGGCGAGCGCCTTAGTTACGGCCGCATGCCCGTGGGGGGAGGCCGGGGCGAACGCCCCTTCGTCATTCCTTGGCTTCCACCGGATCCGCCGCGGCCGCGCTGAGCGGCAAGGGCTCCGCGGGCGGCGTCTCGGCGGAGCCGGAGCCCCGTTCCCGCTCGCTCGAATCCGAGGCTTCTACGATCACACGCGCCAAGCGGCGGCACAGGTCGAAAACCCGCCGCATCTGCTCGACCAGATCCGACTCGATGCGGAAAGCCTGGACCGCCGCCGCGTTCCCGGGCGCCAGGCTCTTGGCGATCACTTCGCGCGCCCGCGCCTGTTGCTGGAGGAACGCGCTCTTGCGTTCCCGCGCTCGCCGGGCCGGTTCGGGGTCCCCTTGGGCGTGGGCCAGGAGCGCGTCCGCCAGGGTCGCTTCGATCTCGGCGATCAGAATGTGCAAGAGGCTCAACGTGGCGCCGCCGATGCGCACGCGCCTGGCCAACCGCTGGCGTCCCAAGGGGATCAACTGCAAATCGAGGGTGTCGCCCAGGGATTCTAGGTAGTTGGCCAGTGCCAAGAGTTCCGCGACCCGCCGACCCTCGGCTTCGGTGGACGTGTGCGCGGACAGCCTGCCCAGGTACAGCACGATCTCCTCGTGCAGCCGGTCCATGCTGTCCTCCAAGTGCTGAACCTCGTCCAGGTCCTGCTCAGCGCCCTCGCACGCGGCGAGGAGTCCCTTGCGCAGGGCCCGGGTGGCGAGTTCTCCCAGGTGCGAGAGCTCGCGCGCCGCCAAACCGAGGGCCACGGCGGGCGTCTGCAAATAAAGGGGATCGAGGTAGCGGGGCGCCGCGTCCTCTTGCTCCCGGCGGCGGCTGGGCACGATCCGCTGGGCCAGGGACGCCAGCAGGCCGGTGGCGCCGATGAAAAGCAGCAGGTTGGCGAGGTTGAACAGGGTGTGGGCGTTGGCGATTTGGCGCGGGGCCTCGGCCGCCACACGCGCCGCACCGTCCAGGTCGGGTCGTGTGGGAGAGAGGAATCGGGCTAGGTCCGCCAGCCGTCCGATGAACCCGACCCAAAGCGCGGCCCCGAGCGAATTGAAGATCACATGGGCCAAGGCGGCCTGCTTTGCCTCGCGGGTGCCCTTGAGGGAGGCCAGAGCGGTGGTCGCGCAGGTGCCCACATTCGCCCCCAGGGCGATGGCGATGGCGCTCTCGAGCCCGACCAGCCCCTGACCGGCGAACACGATCACGAGCCCCGTGGTCGCCGAGGAGCTCTGGATCACCGCCGTCACCAGGGCACCGACAAAAACCCCGAGCAGGGGATTTTCGAGTTCTTGCATCCAGCGCACGAAGGGTTCGTGAGCGCGCAGGGGCGAGGTCGCGTCGCCCATCAGCTTCATGCCGAAGAAGAGCAATCCCAAACCCATCAGGATCTTGCCTGCCCTGCGCCAACCCTCACCCTTGGCGAGCCAACCCAGGCCGAAACCCACGGCCACGGCCAGGAGCCCCAAGTCCGTGATCCGGAACGCGACGATCTGTGCGGTCAGGGTTGTGCCGACCTTCGCCCCCAGCATGAACCCTATCGCCTGGGGCAGGCCGATCAGGCCGGCGGACACGAATCCAACGACCATGACCGAGGTCAGGGAGGATGATTGCAGCACGGCCGTGGAAAAGGCCCCGGTCAGCGCCGCGTGCCAGCGGGTGCGGGTCAGCTTTTCGAGCAGGAATCGCAGCCGATCCCCGGCCGCCGCCCGCAGGCCGGCGGTGAGCTGCTCCATGCCGAAAAGGAACAGGGCCAGGCCGCCGAGCAGGCCCACGAAGAGGGGCCCGAGCGCAAGATCCGCCGCTTCGGTGGGGGAGGGGAGCACGGGCCCAAGGGTAGCGCCCCTGGGAGTGGGCTCCGAGAGGGGCCCTGGCTAGAACAAGCCGGGGGGCCCCGGCCCGGGGGGAACCGCCCCCCCCGCGGGCGCGGGCCCGGGTGGCCCCCGGCGAGAGAACATGAAGAGAAAAACGGGGGGGCGGCGGTTGTGGAGACCACCACCCCCGGCGGGGGGG
>JBJHAV010000094.1:11353-13154 GCA_050480685.1 Planctomycetaceae bacterium
CCCCTTGGGGGGCCGGGGCAACACCCGGGGGGGGGCCGGGACGGGGGGGCCCGGGCCCCCCGGCGCGGCGGCTGCAAGGTGAGCCGCAGGCGAAGCTTCGATCAGTTCCAGACGGTGCGGACGGCGTTGCTGAAGCCGACCAGCTCGGGCTGGGTGATGTCGATCACCAGCATCTGCATGAAGAGGTCCGGAGCCGGACCCGGCGAGGTCAGCGGCAGGGAGACGTTGCCCGCGCCGTTGGTTTGCAGTTGGAGCTGCAGGGCGATCGGGAACGGCACCAGCGTCCCGCCCAGGATCGGCAGGTTGAACTGGCTGGTGCTCACCACCAAGAACGCCGGAACGTTGGCCGGAGCGCCGGTCAGGCCCAAGGTCGCGCTGTTGCCGAACCACAGGGGCTGGCCGCAGATGCGCAACAACGCGCCGCCGGGGCCGCCGAAGCCGACATTCTGCTGGCAGAAAACCGGGTTGGTTTGGTTCATCCAGACCACGTTGTCGTCGCGCCGGCTGATCAACATGTCGTTGTCGCCGTCGTTGTCGATGTCGAAGACGGCGACGTCGTGGGTGCCGATCATGTTCGTGTTGAACATGCCGACCACGCCGATCCAGCCGGAGTTGTTGTTGTTCTGGCGCTGCTCGCGCAAGACCACGCTGCTGCCCGGCAGTCCGCCCAGGTTGTGGTAGATGTTCATACGACGGTCGTATCCGCCGATGTCGACGTCGACGTCGCAGATCAGAACATCGTTCCAGCCGTCCATGTCGAGGTCCGCGACTAGGTTGTTGCTGGCGAATCCCTGGTCGCCCCCGGCCAGGAAGCTATAGGTCAAAGCCGGACCCCAGATGACGCGGCCGAGGGCGTCGGTGCCGGTGTTGAAGCGGTAGCGGTCGGCGCCGTCGTCCGAGAAGATCATGTCGATCCGCCCGTCGTTGTTTAGGTCGCCCACGTCGATGTGGTACGGGGCGAACCCGTTGTGGAAGTTGTCGAAGATGGTGAAGAACCCGGGGTTGTTCGGATTGTTGTAGCTGATCGCCACGTACTGGGGCGGGCTCAACGCGGTCTGCTTGATCACGTCGTTGAAGCCGTTGCCGTTCATGTCGGCGATCTTGACCGCTGCCCCGAAAGCACTGAGCAGCATGGTGGGGGTCATGCGCAGTTGGGAATCGTCCGTGAAGAACCCGTTGCCGTCGTTGATGACCAAGCGGTCGTTGAGGTCCTGATTACCGGGCTGCCCTCCGGAGTCGTAGTCGCCGAAGTAGAGGTCCGGCACCCCGTTGTTGGTGAGGTCACCGGCGGCCACGGAGCAGAAGAGCGGGTTCTCGGGCAAGCCCGTTCCGAAGTGGAAGAACTGGGGGAAGCGTGCGTTTTCAAAGCGCAGTCCCAACCAGTTGCCGCTTCCGTCCTCGCCCAGGTTCATGTAAATGCGCGGGTGGCCGATGTGTTTCGGGTCGCCGCCGCTGATAGTGGTCGCGGTGGCCACGTCGAGCCAACCGTCGTTGTTGAAGTCCGCGATCACCACATCGCGGTCGTTCGTCGGGGTCAAAAAGCCGTTGTCCGCCGTCGGGGTGCCGATGGTGGCGGTGGCGAACTCGGAGGTGCGGTTGGTCAGCACCCCGTTTTCGTTCATGAGCAGAATGTTCGGGCGCTTGCCGGGGGAAGTGAAGTGCTCCTTGCGCACCACGACCATGTCGGTCCAGCCGTTGTTGTTGAGGTCGCCCCAGGCGAGGTCGGACTCGGTGTCGTCGTTCCTAAGAGGCCTTGGGGCGACGAAACGCGGTGGAACACGTCTGAAATGCAACCAAAGGA
>JBJHAV010000095.1:0-13103 GCA_050480685.1 Planctomycetaceae bacterium
GCGCGCGGGTGTCCCCGCGTGCCAGATCCCGGTCCCGACCCAGGGCGATGGCCAGCCGCCAGGGGTCGTCGTCGATCAGCGTGACCCGGTAGCCGGCGCGCGCCAGGGCCAAGGCCGTGCCCGAGAGGGCGTTGCCCACCAGGAGGGCGAGGCCCCCGGGAGAGGCCGCGAGGGGCAGGAAGGCGCCTCGCCCTTCGCGTAGCAGTTGCATCAGCCGGGCCGCGCGGGGGGGCTCCAGGGCCAAAAGCGTCGCCTCCAGGGCCTCCTTCCAGGGCCGGCCGGCGGCCAGATCCCGGGCGAGCGCACGCGCCTGGGGAGGGTCCAGGGGCTCGGGGCCCCGGGCGCCCGGGGGGCTCGGCGGTTGCATCGCCGGCAGGCTAGCAGGCGGGCCCGGGCAATCGCTGCCGCAGCCCAGCGGGTGCGCCGTGGGAGGGGGCTGGGGCGCCACCCCCACGTCGTTGAGTCTCTCTGTTATCGTGTCACCATGAAGCCCTTACGCGCCCTTCTCCGCATCCGTGCAAGTATCCGCTTCGCGGCCCCCCTGCTGCTCGCCCTCGCGCCCGCCGCCGCCTTGGCGGAGCCCAGCGCACAGGGTCTGCTGCTGGTCGACCCCCAGGGTCCCCCGGGGGCGTACCCGACGATCGAGGACGCGGTCCAGGCGGCTTCCGATGGGGATGTGATCGTCGTCCGCGAGGGCGTCTACCTGAGCTTCTACGTCGACGACAAAGCGCTCTCGATCGTCGCTGCGCCCGGCGCTTGGGTGCGCCTGACGGCGGGTCCGCGGGTGGTGAACCTCTCCGCCGGCAAGCGTGTGCTGCTCTCCGGCCTGCACGTGACCGGCACCGCCAACCAGTTCCTGATGGCCGGCAACGGACTGAATCTGATCGGCAACGAAGGTCAGATTCGCATCCAGGATTGTGTGCTCATCGGCGCGAACAACCTGCATCTGCCCCAGAACTGCACGGGCATCGGCGATGGCAACGGCTGGCGTGGAGCCGTGGTGACCGATTCCGCCGACGTGGTTTTCGTCGGCTCGACCCTGAGCGGCGGGCGGGGAACACAACTCGACAGCCTGCCGTGCATGGATCCCTTCTTCTATCCGGCGGGGGATGGGGGACATGGCTTGCACGTCATCGACTCCCATGTCGCCTTCTACGACGGCTTCATCGACGGCGGCCAGGGGGGGACCGGCGCGAAGGGCGGTGCCGGCGGGCACGGCATTCGCATTCAGGGGGCGAGTTCGCTCGCCCTGTACGGCGCCCAGGTGACGGGTGGCGCCGGCGCGCAGTCCTTGGATTGGGTCCCGTTGGCCGGGGGCAACGGCGGTCATGGCGTGGCGGACACATCCGGTCCCGGCACCTTCAGTTCCCTGGAGAGCCCCTTGAGCGGCGGAGCCCCGGGATTCGGCGTGC
The DNA here is from genome assembly GCA_050480685.1 of Planctomycetaceae bacterium. GTDB lineage: Bacteria > Planctomycetota > UBA1135 > UBA1135 > JBJHAV01. The sequence goes on from JBJHAV010000095.1 coordinate 1,413, forward strand.
TGGGTGGCGGACCGGGCAGCCCGGGTCAGCCGACCTTTGGCACCTGGGCCGAGGAGTACCCGGCTGCGGCGCGGGGCTTCTCCCTCACGATCCCGGTTCTGGTCGGGGATGCGGCCCAGTTGCAATTCGCCGCGGAGCCCGGGGATTTTGTGCTCCTGCTGGTCGGCGGCCCCTCCCAGTCCTTGCCCCTGCCCGCGTTTCAGGGGGTCTTGCACCAGCTCCAGCCCACCTGGATCTGGACCCTCGGCGCGGTGGGCCCGGGGGGCCAGGCTGCTTTCCCCCTCTCGGTGAGCCAGCTCCCGCCCGGCTTCCAGGGAGTGGGCATTCCGTTGCAGAGCGCCTTCGTCACCGCTGCCCTGGAGGTACTGCTCGGCCCGCCGCGCGATCTGGTCCTGGCGGTTCCTGGGTCCTGAAGGTCCCGCAACGGCGACCCTGCTACCATGCCGCCGCCTCGTCCCGGCCCATGGGAGTCAAGAACCTGATGGATCACCAATCGGTAACCGCAGCCTACCGGCGCTACGCACCCATCTACGACGTCGTTTTCGGCGCGATTTTCGAGCCCGGGCGGCGGCGGGTGGTCGAAGCCCTGGATTGCCAGCCGGGTGAGGAGGTGCTCGAGGTCGGGGTGGGCACGGGGCTGTCCCTGCGCCACTACCCGGCGCACACGCGGGTGACGGGCATCGACTTGTCTCCGCACATGCTCAAGCGCGCCCACGACCACGTGGAGCGCCACGGTTTGAGCCACGTGGGCCTGTTCGCAATGGACGTTCAGGAGCTGGCCTTCCCGGACAACAGTTTTGACAAGGTCGCCGCGCTCTACGTGGCGTCGGTGGTGCCCGACCCCGAGCGCATGATGCGCGAACTCGAGCGGGTCTGCCGCCCCACCGGCGAGGTGTTCGTGGTCAACCACTTCACCCGCGAGCGGGGTGTGCTGGCGAAGATCGAAAAGGGCCTCGATCCCTTGGCCCGCGCCTTGGGTTTCCGCCCGCTCTTCCCCCTCGACGAGTTCCTCTCGAAGACGCGGCTGGAGTTGGTCGAGGCCGTGCCCGTGAACGCCTTCGGTTATTGGACGATGCTGCGCCTGCGTTTCCCGCGCGGTGAAGCCGGGGACCAGGGCGGGCCGGCGAGCACCGGCTGAATCGCCGCCCATCCGGATTCGGACCCGAAGCGCATGGTGTTAGGTCAGCGGCCAGAGCCGCGGCAGCACCAGCGCGCCGACAGCGAACACGAGGGCCGTCAGGGGCAGCCCGATGCGCAGGTAGTCGGTGAAGCGGTAGCCGCCGGGGCCCATCACCAGCAGGTTCGCGGGTTGGGATACGGGGCTGAGGAAACTGGCCGTGCAGGCGATCGCCACGGCCATCATGGCCGGCTGGGGCAGGACCCCCAGTTGGGCACTGGTGGAGAGGGCGATGGGCGCCATCAACACCGCCATCGCCGCCGCCGGGACGATCGTGGTGCCGGCCAGGGTCAATAGGTAGAGCCCGGCGATCACCGCCCAGGGACCGTGGTCCGAGAGCATGCCGGTGATCAGCCCGGCCAAGTGCTCGGCGGCTCCGCTCCGGCCCATGGCCAGCCCCAGGGGCAGCATGCCGGCGATCAGGAAGATCACGCGCCAATCGATGGCGCGGTAGGCCTGGTCCATGCTCAGGCAGCGGGTCGCGACCATCAGAGCGGCCCCGGCCAGGGCCGCGAGTGAAATCGGCGCCAGGCCGGTCAATGCCGAGACCATCACCGCTAGCATCAGCCCCGCGGCGAAGGGCATGCGGCTGGTGTCCACCGCGGGCATCGAAATGGGGTCAAGCACGATCAGGTCCGAGTCGTCCCCCAGGGCCGCCAGCTTGCGGCGAGGGCCCACGAACAGCAGCGCGTCCCCATCGCGCAGGGTCATGTCCTCCAGGTCCGTGCGGTGGGGTTCGCCCGCCCGCCAAAGGGCGGCCACCTCCACCTGGCGCCGATCGCGCCACTCGAGCTCCGCGAGCCGTTTGCCCACCAGGGAGGAGCGCGGGTGCAGGGCCGCTTCGACCATCTCCAGGTCACCGCGCTCGAAGACCCCCAGGGAGTGGGAGGCATCGCGCTCGACCTCCAACTGCTGCAGGCCGCGCAGCACTTCGAGGTCTTCCTCGCGGCCCTGGATCAGCAGCAGGTCGGAGCCCTGGATGCGTTCCTTCGGGCCGGGCACATCGAGCAACTCTCCCCCGCGGAAAACCGCCACCAGGCGGAAGTCAAAAACGTCGCCCAGACGGCTTTCCTCCATGCTGGTGCCGGAGAGTTCGGAATCGGCCGGCACACGTACCACGAACAGGCGTTCGCGCAGGTTCCAGGTCTCGTCGACGTCCTTGGCATCCACCTCGACGGGCGGCTCGAAGTCCGCGGACCGGGCGATGCCGTCGAGGGCGGCGGCGGGGCCCTGCACCAGGAGCTCGTCGCCGGCCTCCAGGGTCATGCGTTCGAGGCGCGTGCGCCGCACCTGACCCGCGCGCCGCACGGCCATGCGCCGCGCCCCGTAGCGCTCGAAGAACTCCCCGTGGCGCAGCTTTTGGCCCACAAGGGATGCGCCTTCCGCCACGGTCAGAACCCGCAGCAGGGCCCGCTCCGCAAGCAAGTCCGCGAGCACCGGCGATTCCCGCTCGATGACCAGTTGGCTCCACTTGGCCAGGGCCGTGAACCGATCCAAGCGACCCTGCACGAACAGCAGGTCCCCGCCCCGCAGTTGGGTGCCTCGGGGCGGAAGGGCCAGGGTTTCGCGGCCGCGCTCCAATGCGATCACCATCAAGCCGGCCGGGCCGAGGCCCGAAACCCCCAGCCGCCGCCCGGCCAGGATCGAACCGCGGGGCACACGCAGGGCGAAGATGCGCTCTTGCAGGCTGTACTGGGCGCGCAGGCCCGCATCCGCCCGCTGCCGCTCGCGCGGCGAGCTCTGCGGCAGCAAAAAACGCCCGATCAGGGCGACGAAGAGCACACCGGCGATCAGCAGGATGCCGCCGATGGGCGTGAAGTCGAGCAGTTCGAAGGGCGCTTGGCCCGAGCCAGCCAGGGCTTCCGACACCAGTAGATTCGGCGGCGTGCCGATCAGCGTCGTCATGCCCCCGAGCAGGGTGGCGATCGCCAGGGGCATCAAGAGCCTGGCCGGTGCAAGCCCCACCCGGCGGGCCAAGGCCACGGTGGTCGGCAGCATCAGGGCGACCACCCCGACGTTGTTCATGAAGCCCGACAGCACCCCGGCCGTCAGCATCAGGCACAGGATCACGCGTGTTTCCCCGCGACCGGAGACGCGCATCAGCCCGCGACCGATCACGTCCGATACGCCGGCGCGCGAGAGGCCTTCGCTCAGGATGAACATCGCCCAGATGGTCACCACGGCGGGGTTGCCGAACCCCGCCAACACCTCGGCGGGGGTGAGCAGGCCGGACAGGCCCAGGACCGCGACGATCCCCAGGGCCACCAGGTCCATGCGCAGCCAGCCGCCGATCAGCAGCACGAGGCTGATCGAGAGCAGGCCGTAGACGAGCAGGAGATCCGTCGGCATCGATCCGCGGCCCGGCGAGGCCGGACCCCGGGCAGCCTACCGCCCAGGGGGCGAGGCCCGGCGCCCCAAGCTGCCCAGGGAGTCGGCCGTCTTCCCGCTGCGGGCGCGCGGTCGGGCCTCTCGCCGCCGTGGCGGAGTCTCCCGGGGCGCGGGGCTCAGCGCAGATCCAGATTGGGCAGCTTCCGAGAGACCCGTGTCAGAAGCTGGCGGCGGTTGGCATTGGGGTCACCCTCCGTGCGCTCGAGCCAGGGCAGTACCAAAACCGCGAGATCGTGTTCGTCCATGTGCTGCACGGCGAAGTTCAGGTCGGACCAGAAACCAGCGTCGCCCCGGTGGCGTTCGAAGTGGGCTTCCATCGCCCGATCGAAGTCCGGGGTGCCCAAGGCCCCCCGGCTCACTAGGGCCGCAATGACCTCGCCTTCGCCGTGCCAAGGCAGGTTGCTGCCTTCGCGCAAAAGCGCCAGTCCGGCCGCGATGGCACCTTCGCCCCCATCCAGCAAACGGGCCATCCGGCGTGTTGCCACGGGAATTTCTTCGTTCTCGCCGTGCTCGGCCACGAAGGCGGCCAAGCCGATCGAATCGAGCTGTCCGAGCACCGCGAAGCCGGTGGCCGGGTCGCGGGCCACGAGGGCGGCGAACTCCGAACGTTCGTTCGCGGGCAGTTTGCCCGCGAAGTGGGCCATGGTGTACGGGGCCATGGGGGCGCCCCCGAAGCCGGTGGTGTAGGCGGCGAGTTCTTGTTCCGTCCGGCTGCGGCGATCCTCGGTCAGAAGGGGCGCGAACCACTGCCAATCCTTCTCCAGCAGCAGCACGGAGGCCTGTCCGCGCACGTTCGTGTCTTCCCCGAAGTCAGCGGCACACAGCAGCAGCGCCTCTTCCACATCCGGACCCATGGTTTGGGACCAGCGCCCGGCGAGCCCGACCACCTCGACTTGGGTCAAGAGGTCGATCTCCGCGCTGCCGTATTGACGCAGGACGTCCACGGCCAGCGAGCCCGGCAGGTGGGGGCCGGCATTTTGCAGTCCGATGGCGATTGCGCGCGCGGCGCCGTCGCCCCAGGCAATCGAAGCAATCCCGTCTTCCGCCAGGCCGACCACCGTCCAGGGGGCGACGCTGGGCGAGCCGCCCTCGGCAAGGTGCACCGCGGTGGCGAGCAAGAGCCCCAGGGCGACGGATTCCGACTCACTGGCGCCGGCCATGCGTTCGAAGAGGGCCTCCACGCCCCCGGGACCGCTCCCGAACCAGTCGGACACCGCGGAGCCCACCGCCTTGGTGTCCCCTCGCTCCACCGCCACCAGCAGGCGCCCGAGGGCCCGGCGGCGGACCTCCTCGATGTCCTGGTGGGCCGCAACGGGTCGAGGCGTGCCCTCGCGCAGGGCGACGATGGCGGGCAGCTCGAAGAGCGCTTCGGTCGCGACGGGGCGTTGGGACCCCGGGAGAATCCGCCCCCGGAAATCGCCTGCATGGGGGCCACGCCAGGCAAAAAAACCGATCGAGACGGCGAGCCCGGCGACGACAGAGGCGATCAGAGTCGGTCGCTTCATGGGAAGAGAGGGTGCTGCGAGTTGGGGAAGCGAGGTTGAACGGCACGGCCCCACATCCGACCGCGGGATGCGGGCGGATGCGGGGAAACGAAAACGCCGGGGATACCCGCAAGGACATCCCGGGCGCTGTCAGCGACCGAGGGTCCCGGTGGCGGACGAAGTGTGTTCCTGGGGCGGGATGAAGTCGCAAGCCTCCTCAAACCAGTGGTTCACCTTCGGCAACGCCGTCGAGGTCTGACCAGGCACGCAGCTCGGGGAGGAGAACAGACCGCCGCAGTTGGCGCTGTACTCCTGATGGATGCTGTCCATGGGCTGCGGACCGATTGCGGTGTGGGAGAACTTTTGGACCTTCTTTCCGTGGCCCGGAACGATCAGCAGGAAAGACGGGCACCCGTTCAGTTCCACCGTGACTTGGCCGCCGGCCTGATCGAAGCCGACAGTGAAGGTGAACTTGGCATTCGGGCACTGGGTACCGCCGATGGCTGCGTACCGCTGCCCCTGCCACTCGGCCCCCGTGTGCCTGCACGGGGGAGTCTGGGAAGTCTGGCCCGGAGCGGACGTCGCGCTGGGAGCGGCTGCGACCGCGCGCGCGGGAAGCGCGAGCAGTGCGATTGCGGGCAGCGCGATGAGTAGGGCCATTGCGAGCTGGATCGGTTTCATTGGATCGGACCTCCCTGGGTCCATGGAAGGCCGCGGGTTCGCCGCGGCCGGGGTTGGCTGCAAGCCGGCGCCGAGCCTCGGACCACCCGTGGCGTCGCGCCGGCGGGGGTATTGACCCGGGGAGTCCGTTTTCGTTGCAAGATCTCGAGATTTCCGCGAGGGCCCGGGAATTCCGCGCGATGGGAGGGGCTGTCCCCACGCGATACCCGACCGGGGCGCCGCACCCCTTGTTTCGCCGGTTTCGCGGCGCGATGCTCGCGGGTGCGTCCGGGGCATCCGCCCGCGCGACGAACCGATCCCTCGAAGTCATGCATCGACGTGTCGCCATCTTTGCCGCGGTTTTGTTTTTGACCCTGACCGGTGGGTTCACCCGTGCGGGTGATTCCCGCGCCGCGGCTCCCCCCGAGGAAGAGCGCCGCTCCCACCTGCCCGCCGTTTGGATCTTCGAAGCCGGCGGGGAAGGCATCGGAGAGCACCGCGCCGAACAGGTCACCCGGGAACTCCCGGACGGATCGACGCAACGCGTGCTGCGCGGTTACGTGCGCATCGGACCGCCCGGCAGCGAGCCCGCGCCGCAGGTCTTCGAGCTCTGGAGCGACGGCGAGGGCCGCCCCGTGCGCTACGACTTCGCGGTTTTGTCCGGGGACGATCCCGTGCGGCTCGAAGTGCGCTTTCGCGCCGACGGATCCGACGTGCGGCTGATCCAAGCGGGCGCGACGCGGGCTTTCGAGCTGAGCGGCGCGCCGAGCCCCTGGGTGCTCACCAACAACGCGCTCTCGCACCTGGAGCGCATCGCCGCCGCGCACGATCCGGGTCAGGATCATCAGGTGCGGGTTTTTTCGGGCAATGCGCTGAATCACCAGCGCTATCGACTGCGTTGGGATGGGGAGTTCGAGCGCGACGGGCCGGAAGGGACGACCCTTCGAGGTGAGCGCTGGCGGGACACCTTCGGCGGTATGCTCGAGATGGTAGACGGCCGGCTGGAGCGCTTCGAGATGCCCGCCCAGGCCGTCGTGGCCCGGCGCGAGGCTGCCCAGCGGGTGGAGATTCCCGCGCTCGAGCCCTTTGACGATGTCTGGCGAGCCGCGGCGGCGCCCGCCGAACCGGATCCCGAGGATCCGTTCTTGCGCGAGGAGCTGCGCGCCGAGAGCGGCGGGGCGACACTTGCCGGCGAACTCACCCGGCCGCGCGCGGCCGCCGCCGACGAGCGTTTGCCGGCGGTGCTTTTCCTTTCCGGCTCCGGCGCCCAGGACCGACACGGGCGCAGCGCGGGCCTGGAGCTCGGCACACGCGAAATCCTCGACCATCTGACGGGCCTTGGCTTCGCGGTGCTGCGCACGGACGATCGCGGCACGGGCGCCAGCGATCCTGCGCCGGAGGGCCTGGGCTATGAGGATCTGCTCGCCGAAGCGCGTGCCTGGTTGGCGCTGCTCGGCAAACGCGGGGACGTGGACCCAAAGCGCATCGCCCTGGTGGGGCACAGCGAAGGCGCGCTGACCGCCCTAGTGCTGGCGGCCGAGGCCGCCGGCGTTGCGGCGCGGGAGGAGGAGCCGGCGCCGGGCGTCATCGCAGCCGTCGCGCTGCTCGCCGCCCCCGGCCGTCCGTTGCTCGAGGTGATGGTCGAGCAGAACCGCGATGCTCTCGCGGCGGCGGGCCTCTCGGGCGACGAATTGGAACGGGAACTCGCCGCCGTGCGCGAACTGCTGACGCGTTTCTCCGGGCCCGACGAGATCGACCCGGACGAACTACCGGATCAGGCCCGGGCCCTTTTGCCCATGCGCCGTTGGCTACAGGACCACGCGCGCTACGACCCGCGCCGTGTCGCTGCACGCGTGCGCGCGCCGGTCCTGATTCTGCAAGGGGACACGGACTTCCAGGTCTCGCCCGAACGCGACGCCGAAGCGCTGGCGGCCGCCTTCGCCGCTGCCGAGCATCCGGACGCCACCCTGCGCCGTTTCCCCGGCCTCGACCACCTCTTCAAGCGCACCCCGGGCAAACGCTCGACCCTCGCGGACTACGCGCTGGAGCGCCCGGTCGCTCCGGAATTCCTCGCCGCGCTTGGGGACTGGATCGCGGAACGGTTGGTGGGCGCGGACTGACTCGATCCCCGGATTCGCGACGCGCAGGTCGCCCGCTAAAGGTCCGCCGCGCACTCCGCCAGCACTTCGAGCAGCGCTTCGACGTGTTCGCGGTGGGTGCGAAACGAGAGGATCGCCACGCGCAGCCAAAACTCGCCGTCGAGGCGCGTGGAGGAGAGGAACACACGCCCGTCCGCGAGCACCCGCGCGAGCACATCGCGCTGGCGCGTTTCGTGTTCGGCGCCATCCTCGCCCGTGCGCCGGGGCGGGCGGAAGAGGACCACCGAGAGATCGGGCTCGGGCCCGACTTCGTAGCCGAGCTCCGCTGCGCGTCCGCGGAAGAGTCGCGCCAACAGGTGTTTTTCGAGCAGCGCCGCCCGGAAGGGGCGCAGCCCAAAGAGCACCAGCGGCAGCCACAGACGCATGCCGCGGAAGTGCCGGGAGAGTTCCGGGGAGAGGTCGGCGGGGGAGGGCAAATCCTCCAGTTCGACCACGTCCTGCATGTAGTTGCCCGGGCGGCCGTGGCTGGCGGCCAAGTGCCGCGGATCGCGCACGAGCAGCGCGCCCGAGCCGTAGGGCAAAAAGAGCCCCTTGTGGGGATCGACCACCAGGGAATCGGCGTGCTCGATGCCCAAAAAACGCTCGCGCAGCTCGTCCACCAGGGCGAAGGCGCCGCCATAGGCCGCGTCCACATGCAGCCAGAGGCCGTGTGCGGCGGCCACTCGCGCCACTTCGGCGATCGGATCGATCGCGCCCGCGTCGGTGGTCCCGGCGGTGGCGACCACGAGCCAGGGCTCGAGTCCCGCGCGGCGATCCGCTTCCACGGCGCGCACGAGCTCGTCGAGCACGATCCGCCCCCGCTCGGTCGGGAGTTCGCGGCGAGGGGCCTGGCCCATGCCCACCAGGGAAAGCGCTTTCGCCACGCAGTGGTGCGTGTGCAGCGAGTGATACACCGCCGCGCCGCGCACTTTCTCCGGTCCGATCCCGCGTGCATCGCGGGCGGCGGCAAAGGCCATCAGGGTCGCGATCGACCCGCCCGATGTGAACGTCCCGCGGGAGCCCTCGGGCAAACCGAAGAGCCCCCGCAGCCAGTCCAACAACATGTGCTCTAGCGCCACCGCGCCGGGCCCGACCTGCGCCACGCCCGCATAACGATTGGAGACCGCCGCCAGGTAGTCCCCGAGGGCTGCGGGATAGAGCCCGCCCCCGGGGATGTACCCCAGGTGCCCCGGCGAAGCGGGCTGCAGCCCGGGCCCGTCGATCTCGCGCGCGAACAGATCCAAGGCCCGCTCCAAGGCCACCGGTTCCTCGGGCACGCCCAACGCGAAAAGCTCCGCCCGCGCGCCCGCCCCCGAATCCCAGGCGGGCCGCGTCGCCAGCCCGTCGACCAGCGCTTCCCCGGCCGCGAGCACCGCCTCGCCCCAGCCGCGCCGCGTACCGCGGTCCTCTTCCAACCCGCGCGCCACGCCCTCGACCGCGGCGATCCTCGCCTCCAACTCCGCCCGTTCGCTCGCGCGCTCCATGTCGTTTCGCCTCCGCCGCCGAACCCACATCCGGCCATCCGCGCGAGCATGCTACGGCCGCCGGTCGCCGTAGAAAATGCGTTGAGCCTCCGGGCGCGCAAAATCGCAGCGCGGGCCGCCCGCGGAGTGCGAGCGGCCCGCGAAACGGGCACGGCGAGAGGCGCCCGATCGGACGCTGCCGCCCGGTTTAGAGCCCGATGGTGAATCCGATCGCGTCGGTCAACCGCAGGGGCGGGAAACCGCTGCCCGGGGGCTCGACCCAGGCGGCCTGGGCGAAAAATTGGAAGCCGACCAGGCTGGGCGTGGCTGGCAGATTGAGGATGCCAATCGCGGTAAAGCCGCCGAGATTGAGCAGAGTCTGCACGTAGAGCGGCTGGCCCGGCTGCACATCGATCAGCAGCTCGCCCGCACCGGTCAGGAGTTGACCGCAGGGGGTCAGCGCGTTGCCTGAGAGGAAGAGCTGGGCCAAAGCCTGTGCTGAGCCGGGCGAAGGAGACAGGACGTCGTTGTTGCGGATCGAGAAGCTGATCGATCCGCCGGGGCTGATCGAGGAGGACGGGGCGAGCTGTTTGCAGGGCCCGTTCGGATTCGAGGAACCGATGCAAAGCAGCAAAGGAGCCTGGCTGCAGCCCGAGATGAAGTCGATCGCCGTCGGAGTGAAGTCGAGCAGGACAGCCGCGTGGCGACCATCGGAGAGAGCCGTGCGCAGGGCGACAAGCGCACCCGAGGGGGAACGCTCGAAGCTGGGCGCAAGGGTGCCCGACGGGCCTTGCGTCAGGTTGTCAAAGGTGAGGCCGAAGAGGCCGGAGATTCCCTGTTCGATCAGCAGTTCCTGGTCCAAAAAGAGGCCGAGGCGGGTTGTTCCGTCGAGCTCGAAGGTGCCGTACCAGAGCACACGACCGTCGTCCCCGGTGGAGATGTAGCTGTGCATGCCGGTCAGCACGGCCGGAAAGATCCCCGGCAAGCTTTGGCCCCGCTGGGCGACAACCAGTCCGTTCGAGATCAGCGCGGACATGCCACCCAGCGAGCCGTCCGCGGGGCCCAGGCCCGCCACGAACGACAAATCACCGCCGGCGTTCATTCGCACCGAGTGGTTCGGATGGATCGACTTGTAGATCTGGCCGAATAGACTGCTCGGCTCGCCGACTGCGGCGATGCGCTCACCGCCGCGCCAAACCGACTCGGTGCTGCCGGCGACGGTGCCCCCGGCGCTGAAGGCGAGGCGCTCTTGCCCATCGACGGCAAGGCCGCGACTGGTCAACCCAAACAGTCCTAGTGGTTCATTGTTCGCACCGTAGAGCTGACCCGAGGAAACTTCGAGACTGTTCGTGTGACCCCCCCCGGGCTGCGGCGTGAAGCGCACGATCACGCGGTTGGATGGGGACTGCACGCCTTGGCCGGCGAGAAAGAGGCCTACGAAGGCACCGCCGTCCGCGAGGGGTGCGTAGGCCAAGATGCTCGAGACGGTCGCAGCCGGCGGCAAATCGGGATTGGCCAGGAGCTGACCCCCAACGACGATCGGCTCGAGATCGCGGTAGATCGCCTGGGGGGCGCTGTGACGCCAAAAGAGGCGGCCCGCGGGATCCAGGGTCAAGGTGCTCGCCGCCTGGAAGGTCAGGTCGCCCGTGATGCCGGCGAGGATGTCACCGGCCTTCGCAAGCACGACCCCGTTGCGCACGAGCGCCATGTCCTCCGGATCGAGCCCGTCCGTGCGCACCGTCGCGGCCCAATCGCCCGCGTCGTTCAGGGCCACCTCGAGGACTTCGGTGACGGATCCGGCGTCCGGCAGGAAGTCGCCCGAAGCAATCAGAACCCGGCTCTGTGCCCAGGCCGGGGTCCACAGACCGGAGTAAACCAGGAGCGCCGCTCCGAACGCTATGCCGGTTCCGCGATGCCACGGGAAGTACACAGGAGCCTTTTGGTCGCAAATCATCGGATGTGTCGGTGAAGGGGGAAACGAGCCGAGCCGTCGATCGGCCCGCGTCGAGCGGAGGGTTGTCCCCGGGGGGCAGGGGATGCACCACCTGGCAAGGCCCGTGCCACCTGCCGTAGGGGTCAGGAGCCCACCCGCGGTCTTCCGGCGTTACCTCCGGGAAGCGAACCTGCACGTATGGACGCGGGGGCCGGGGCGGCGCGGATGAGTCCGGCCCGGAACGCTCCGCCCGATGCTGGTCGGGATCGTCCGCCCCCGCGGCCCCTGCCCCGTGGGCCTCCGGAGGCGCCCCTGCCCGGGGTCCTTCGCCCTTGGGGGACGGGGGGAGCGGGTCCGGTTGACGTTTTTGTGGAGTCCGGGTATGAAGCAGGTCCGGCCAGCGATGGCCCTTTGCCCATGGCTTCGTCCAATCCCGCGTCGCGCTCCG
>JBJHAV010000096.1:0-6066 GCA_050480685.1 Planctomycetaceae bacterium
CTCCTGGCGCGGATCAAACACATCGCCTGCCTGCACAACCCCGAGATCCACAAGCGACAGAAGCTGCGCCTGTCGGTCTACGGGACGCCACGGTTCGTGCGCTGCTACGAAGAGAACCTGATGCACCTCCACCTTCCACGTGGAGTCCTGAGCTCGCTCGAATCCGTCGTCCGCGAGGTTGGGTCACGGTTGGACGTTGAAGACTCGCGAACGCTCCCCGGCTGCTTCGCACTGCGCTTTCACGAGGCCCTGTCGCGAACCCAGGAGGCGGCGGTGCGCGATCTCCTGCGCCACGACGAGGGTGTTCTCGTCGCGCCTCCGGGGAGTGGGAAGACGCGTATGGCGTGTGCTGTGATCGCCGCCAGGAGCATCCCGATGCTTGTACTGGTCCACCGCAAACCCTTGCTCGATCCGTGGGGGCTCGAGCTCCAGCGCTCCCTCGCCCTGTCGTCGAGGGAGATTGGACAGTTGGGAGGCGGCCGTAAGCGCCGCAGTAGGATGATCGACCTTGCCATGATCTAAAGTCTCCAGCCCGACACGGCGAGCGAAGTATTCGCCGACTACGGACAGGTCGTGGTCAACGAGTGCCATCACATCCCGGCCGTCTCGTTCGACGGGATCCACCGAAAGGCCATGGTCTGATACGTCCTGGGCTTGACAGCGACGCCCTATCGGCGCGACGGCCTCGGAGAGTTGATCGCGATGCGCTGTGGCCCGGTTCGCCACCGCTTCGAGGGGAACACGGAGTCCGAACCGATGGAGCGCAGGGTCGTCGTCCGAGAGACGGGCTTTGGTCTGGATCTGGGAATCGACGCGCCCATCCAGCAGATCTACCGGAAGCTTATCGATGACGAGGCTCGGAACCGACGGATCTGCGACGACGTTCGGGAAGCCGTGGCGGACGGCAAGAGTTGCTTGGTCCTGACGGAATGGCGGGAACACCTCGATCACCTGGACGAGATCCTTCGATCGGCCGGAGTCTTCGCGGTCGTGTTGCATGGAGGAGTGAAGAAGAAGGAGCGCCACTCGCGTTTCGCCGGCCTGCACGAAGCGAAGCCGGAACACCCGTTGCTCATTCTCGCCACTGGAGCCCTGGTGGGTGAGGGGTTCGATCTGCAACGCCTCGACACGCTGGTGCTGACGTTTCCGATCTCCTTCCGCGGGAAGGTCATCCAGTATGCTGGACGTCTTCTCCGTTCGCATCCGATGAAACACGCAGTGACCGTTCACGACTACCGAGATGGGCTGGTTCCCGTCCTCGCCCGGATGCAGGCTCGGCGGCAGAAGGCGCTGGAGGGGGTTGGCTTCGTCCGGGATGCGGCAGGCGCTGGGCGGTCTGCCGACCACACCGAGACCGAGGAACCGGACATCTTGGGATCACGATGAAGAAGAATGCGCGGACCAATGCCACTTCGAGACGAGAACACGAACGCTCCTGGGCGAGTGTGACTTGGGCGGACCTGGACGGCTGGGCGGGCGCTAGCGCCGTGTCCAGGGGGCGTGCCTATCAGAGGCGGGGCGCGGTTTCTGATCTGGGGATCTCTGCTGGCGGGGAACTGGTGGCCTGGGTCGCCGGAGCGAACCGCTATGCGACGCGCGTACGCTGCCTCGCGCCGGGGACGCGTGGGCGGGGAGAACGTCGTCTGGACTCGTCCTGCTCGTGCCCTGTCATCTTCGACTGCAAGCATGCGGTAGCGACCGTGGTGGCGGCATTGGAGTGCATCGAATCCGGTGAGCAGCTCCCGCGCGTCGCCGGCGATGACCCGCGTTGGGATCTCGCAGCGAGGAGTTCCGGTGGCGCGACGGATGATGCATCCGCGAAGCGCGGCGATCTCGCCTCGTACTTGAATACGCTCGAGAAGCCCGAGCTCGTCCAGCTCATCCTGAAGGCCAGCGTGCAGCACCCCGAGATCGAAGCCGACCTCGTTCACCGCCGCGCCCTGTCGGTTGGGGACGTGGCGGCCGTCGTGCAAAGGACCAGGGAAGAGATAGCCGCCGCCTCGGTTCAGGTGGCCTGGAGCAACGGCTGGAGCGGGGAAGGGAACTTGCCCGACTACTCGCGCGTCCGGAGCGGGCTCGAGCAACTTCTCGACCACGGACAGGCCGATGCCGTGGTCGAGCTCGGCCGGGAACTGTTCGATGCCGGACAGGAACAGGTCGGTCGGTCGCACGACAACGGGGAGACAGGTATGGCGATCGCCGACTGCTTGTCCAGCGTGTCCCGCGCGCTGCTGAAATCCACGTTGGCCGATCCCGAGAAGCTCCTCTACGCGATCGATATGTCGCTGGAGGACGATTACGGGCTGGCCGACTGCGTCGCACGCATCGCGAACCGCAAGTGGAGCAAGCGCACGTGGTCCGCCGTGGCCGATGCTCTGACGCGGCGCGTGGTTCATCAAGGTGCTTCGGTGGGGAAGGACTTTCAAACCCGGTATCAGCGTGAACGCACGAGCAACTGGCTGGTGTCGGCGCTCGACAGTGCCGGGCGGGAGGCAGAAGCGCTCCAGGTCTGCGAGGACGAGGCCTCGCGGAACGGTAGCTACGAACGGCTGGTGCGGCGGCTGATTGAGGCGAAGCGCCTCGACGAGGCCAGGCGGTGGGCGGAGCGCGGCCACGCGGCAGTCCTGGAGGAGCAGCCCGGCACGGCATCGACACTGCGTACAATCCTCTCGGATATCGCGCGCAGCCGCCGGCAGTGGCCTCTCGTCGCTGCCTACGAAGCGGAGCGGTTCTTCGAGCATCCGGATGTCTCGCGGCTCAAGAGCCTGCTGGCTGCCGCAAGGAAGGCGGCTAGCGAGGAAGCCGTGCGCCAGGCGGCCCTACGCTTCCTCGAGACGGGAAGGCGTCCGGCAAGTTCCGCCGAGTGGCCCCTTCCCCCGACGAACCTCCCTCGTGCGGACCGGCATGAGGGCGGCGCTGCCCCCACCATGCACTGGGACGTGCTGCGCGACCTGGCGATCCAAGAGGGAAGGCCCGACGACGTACTGCGGTGGCATGACCAACTCGCGCTGCGCGGCCGCACAGCTCTCTGGCGTTCCGACGACGCAGAGCTGAGAGTCGCGCGCGCGGTGGCTTCGACCCACCCGGAGCGCGCCATCGAAATTTACCGAGCGGCGGCGGAGAGGCTTATCGACCGGGCCCATCCGAATTCCTACGCAGAGGCCGGTGGCCTGCTGCGGCGGGTTCGGGAGGTTCTCGGCGCTTCGGACCGTTCGAGCGAATGGCCTCAGATTCTCGCCGGAGTCCGGGACTCCCATCGACGCAAACGCCGCTTGATGGAGGTGCTCGACGGACTCGAGGGGAAGCCGATCGTGCGGCGCAAGCGGTCGAGATCATGATGTCCGGGCAGCCGATTTCGACGAACGTCCAGCGGATCCCAAGACCGCGCCCACCCCGACATGAAATCGCCCCGGCGCTCCGAGGTCCGCGATTGGGTCCACTCAGGGCTCCTGGTTCCGGCGCAGGGGTGTCCGATCGTCGCGCTGACGACACAGTCGTCCACCGATCGCTTCTGGACCTATCCGGGCCCCCAAATCGAGGGTCGGGGAACGGGCGTACGTCGTCGCGCTCCAGACGAGCCATGCGACTTGGGAACTCGCCCATCCCGCTGCACGGGCCAAGGTCCAACACGCCCAACAGCCACTTGCCACCCACAAGAAAATCCACGGCACATGATTCGTCTCGGACACCATCCCACCGGCCGGATTCGAGGTGGCCACGACTGGCCGCTAGTGGGATAGCCGCCGATGGGGCAGAATCTCGCTGCGGCGAACCAGGACCGTGCTGCAATGCGCCAGTCCCTTGCCGAGCTGCGCAGGGAATACAAGGGGATCGTGGCCCGGTTTGCCGAGTTGAGGCGTCGTGCGGCCCGCGAGCTGGATCCTCTTTCGAACGGACTCGCGATTCGGAGGGCCGCGCGGGTCAGTCGCTTTCGAGGGTTTCGAGGCGGTGGCGTAGGGTGAGGGTGTCGGGGTGGTCTCGGCCGGGGACGCGTTCGTAGAGGACGAGGGCGCGTTCCAGGTGGGGGCGGGCTTCGGTGGGGTGGCCGGCGGCCAGGAGGAGGTCGGCTAGGGCGAGGCGGGTTGGGCCTTCCCAGGCCGGGCCGTAGGTGGCGATGGAGTGGGGGCCGGTGAGGGCCCGTTCGAAGTGTTCGCGGGCCGTGGCGGGGTCGCCGAGTTGGGTGTGCACTTCGCCGAGCCAGTGGTCGAACTTGGCCAGGGCCGGGTGCTGGGCTGCCTGGTGTTCGGCGAACAGGCGGCGGCCTTCTTCGAAGGCCAAGAGCGCGGCGTCCGGGCGACCCAGGTCGCGCTCCAGAAGGCCGAGCACGCGCAGGCTTTCGGCCACGTCCACGTGGCGTTCGAGTTCGCGGTAGCGCGCCAAGGAGGGTTCGATCTCCAACCGGGCTTCGTCGAACCGGCCGTCCAGGCGCAGGGCTTCGGCCAGGTTGCGCGCCAGGCGCGCCAGGGAAGGATCACCGGCGCCCAGATGCCAGCCGAGGGCCGCGCGGGCTTCGCGGAAGCGCTCGGCGGCGTCGGCGTGGAGGCCGCGTTCGAGCAGCGCCACGCCGTAGTTGTTGAGGACTTGGCCGAGACCCAGGTCCCGATCGTCGCCGCGACCGCGCAGGTCGGCGGCCGCCTCGTCGTAGAGCTCCAGGGCCTGTGTGTGCCGGCCGCGCGCGCTTTCCTGCCTGGCGGATTCGAGCAGCGCATCGGTGCGCAGTTCGTGGCCCGGCGGCAAGGCCGCGCGCGCGTGTGCGAGGGCCGCGCCGGCCGCTTCGAAGGCATCGCGCCGCCATCCGCCCTGGAACAGCGTGTAGGCTCGGCCGCACAGGAGGCTGGCTTTCAGTTCGGCGGGGATCGAGTCGTGGCCGGCCAGGCGCTCCAGGGCTTCGTCCTGCAGGTCGCGGGCCTCCTGCCAGCGGTGCTCGTGGTTGGCGACCACGGCCAGGGCCGCGAGCAGTCGCCCCCAAAGCAGGGGTTCGTCCCCGAGCACCTGTGCGGAGGCGCGCGCGCCTTCGAGTTCCCGCCGGGCGGCGGCCAACTCGCCGCGCCGCCTGAGGGTGTGGGCCGCGTCGATGCGTGCGGCGATGCTCTCGACCAACTCGGCCCGCTGGCGCTCCAGGGCCCGCGCATCGAGTTCGGCGCGCGCGCGCTGACGGCGGTTCTCCGATTGGCTGGCCAGGGCGAAGCCGCCCGCGGATAAGGCCAGGAGCACGAGGCCGGCGGCGGCGAAGGCGCCGGGACTTCGACGGATCCGGCGTGCGACCCGCAGGGCGATTGGCGTGCGCCGGGCGTGGATCGGTCGGCCGGCCAAGTGGCGTTCCAGGTCCGCGAGGAGCGCGCCCGCGTCGGGATAACGCTCTGCGGGCGCCTTGGCCAAACAGGCGAGCACCAAGGTGTCCAAGTCCCCGGCCACCGCCCGGCGTTCCGCGCCGGACAAACGACGACTGGGCGGCAAAACCGGCTCAAGAAGGATCGCGCGTTCCAGTCGGTGGAGATCCGTCGCGCCGCGCCAGGGGCGTTCGCCGGTGATCAGTTCGTGGAGCAACACCCCCAGGGCGAACACGTCCGTCGCCGGACCCGTGGCTTCACCGCGTACCTGTTCGGGGCTCGCGTACTCCGGCGTGAAGAGCCGGTGTCCGGTGCGCGTCAGGCCGCCGCCCGCGTCCGCACCCGTGTCCTCGACCCGCGAGATGCCGAAGTCGAGCAGGCGCGGGCTGCCGTCCGCGCGCACCAGCAAATTGCCCGGTTTGAGGTCGCGGTGGACCACACCGCGTTCGTGGGCGTGGCGCACGGCGTGCAGCACACGCGCGAAGAGTTTCAGGCGCGCGCGCAACCCCAGGTGCGCCTCCCGGCAGTGGCGGTCGATCGGCAGACCCTCCACGTACTCCATCACCAGATAGGGCTCGCCCTCGGGTGTCGTGCCGCCGTCGATCAGGCGCGCGACGTACTCGTGATCCAAACTGGCGAGCACCTGGCGCTCCCGTTGGAAGCGGCGCAGCACCTCGTCGCCGCGCAACGTGCAGCGCAGCAGTTTGATCGCCACCGTGCGCTCGAACTCGCCGTC
>JBJHAV010000096.1:6076-13094 GCA_050480685.1 Planctomycetaceae bacterium
TCGACTCGACCAGAACCTCGAACGGAACTGCCGAGGATGCGGCCACCGCCAGCGCCAACGGCGCCGGCTCAGGCGGTGGCGCGGCGCGCCTGGAAAACCTCGCCCATGCCGCCGGTGGCCAATCGGCGGGTGGTTTCGTAGGCGCCGAAGCGGCGCGAGGCCGGGCCCGGTTCGCCCTCCGGGCCCGGATCGTTTTCCAAAAGGCGCGCGACCCAAGCGGCCAGACCCGGCTCGTTCGCGGCTAGGGCGGCGAGTGCTGCCGCGCGTTCCTGCTCACCCAGATCGGCGAGTTCGAGGAATCGCTCGCGGGCGCGCATCCAAGGTTCGGGCTCGTCGGCGCGTGGGTCCATGGCGGAAACCAGTGGCGCGAGTTTATCGGGCCGTGGGGGGAGCGGCGCGCCGGCCGCTCCCCCCGGCGGAGAAACTCAATAACCGGGGCTCAGGAACAGCCCCCGGGACTGGATCGTGCCGAAGGGTCCCGGGACACCGGCCTCCAAGGCCATGGCCTGCAGGAACAGCGGTTGACCCGTGATGGCGGGGTCGTTGGGCACGTTCCAGCCGATTCCGACTTGGCCAAACGGGCCTGCGGTCGGCATCCAGAGGAACTGGGGATTCGCGACCCACAGCCAGCCGCCGTCGAAGGGCAGCGCGGCCGGCTCCACCCCGGCGAGCAGAACGGGCTTGGTACCCACGGTGAGACCGCTCAGGCTGATCACCGTCAATGATCCGGGGACGGGCGGCAAGCCGACGTTGAGCTGGGGCACGCCCTTGGAGCCAGGTTTGCCGGTCCCGTAGTGGGTTGCGGTCGTCAGGTGCGGGGTCGGGCAAAGTCCGCCATCGAGGGTGTTGGTGATCGAGGACAGCCATACGCGGCCGGATGCATTCGCATGCTCGGAATCGTTCGGCGCACCCGCCAGAATCAGCCCGCCGCTCAACGCCACGGACTCACCGAACCGTTTGCCGGTTCCCAACTCGGGCGCTTCGATCACACCTCGCTGGAACCAGGGTTGTCCCTGGGAGAAGCGCTCGAACACATGCACGCGCCCCATGGGACCAGCGGGATCGCCCTGGACAGCGCTTGGCTGTTGGGGCGCTCCAATCGCGATCCGATGGCCCTCCACGGCGACGGCAAAACCGAAGCGATCCCACTGCTTGCCGCCCGGGAAGGTGAGCTTCGCGCTCAAGGAGGCCGTGGGCGGATGCACATGGGCGGGTGCGTGGTAGACATACGCAGCACCGGCCCACGCTGCGACGGTGTTGTCACCGCGCGCGCCGACCACCGCGGTCACGCCGTCGTAGGCCACGGCGTTTCCAAAGCGGTGTTGGCCGGCCAGCCCCACGGTGGGAAGGCTGCCCATGTTGACCAGCCCGTCGAAGGGATGCAGGCGCATGAAGTAGGCGCTGCCCGAGTGGGCACCGGCCGTAGGGGCGCCCGGGTCCCCGATCATCATGAACGCAGAGGAGGAGCCTTGGGGGCGATGGATGGCCACCGCGGCACCGAACTCGGCTTGCGCTTGGAACTGGCCGTACTGGCCGATGAACTGGGGCACCGCTCCCGAGAAGTCCCAGACGTGCACGCGGCCCGTGCCGCTGTCCTTGGGTGCGCCGATCACGACCCAGTCGTTGTGGGCGCTCAAGGCCGCGCCGAAGAGACCGCCCAGGGTGGGGGAGGGATCGAGCAGCGTGGTCTCCAGGGTCCAGCCCTGGGAGGTCCATTGGTAGACGTACACGGCGCCGGCGGCGATCCCCGAGGCGGAGCTCCCGGGTGCGCCCACGAAGGCCCGCGGGCCGTCGAGGGCCAGGGCGGCACCGAACTGGTTGGTGCCCGCGGCGGGGTCGGGCAATTCCTGGACGAAGGACCAGTTCGTGCCCTGGCGGGCATAAGCGCGCACGCTGCCCTCGCCTGTGCCGGGGGCGCTCACGAGTGCGCGCCCGCTGTCCATGGCCACCTGCCGGCCGAGGTGTTGGCCGTCGGCGAAGCCGTGGTCCCACGGCGCCATGTGGCAACCGATGGATTGGGCGTGGGCCGGATCCGTGGCGATGAGCGCGGAAACCAGGCCGAGGAAGAGCAGAGAGCAGAGAGAGGGTTTCATGGGTCCGAGGGTTGGATGTCCGTGTTCGAAAGGACGCCGCGTTTCGGCGCCCACGGAACTGCGTGCGGAAATCTGCAGCGGCCCGACAGCTTTTTGGGGTTTCCCACCCAACCGCCCAACGGCCGGATCCGGGGAGCACGATCCAGCCGAGGCCGACCAGGCCGCGGGTGCCGACGGGCAGGAGTGGGAGGCTGCCCACTGGCAGGCCTGAAACCATCAGCACCGCTGAATGCCCGGGCAGGGCGGGCGCATTGGGACTGGGCCTTGGCGCGGCGCCGGGAGTGCGATTGCCGGGCCGCGGGGAACGCCGGGGTGAGCCGTGGCGCGGGTCAAAAGCCCCGGCCAGGAGGTCCTGTGCGGTCGAGATCGGGTGCGCCTCGGCGGCACCCGATTGCGCCCATTGCCCTGCATGCGTCCGATTGCCTGTTGCCCGCTCGGCATCCCGGCGGGCGGCCCGGGCCCGCCGGCGGCTACCATGGCGCGGCGGCCTTCGCCGACCGCCAGAGCCATGTCCGACGCCCCGACCCGCTGGCTGGAGGAATGGAGTGCCGGGAACCGGGAGTCCCTGCCGGAGCTGATTGCGGCGGTGCAGGGGGAGCTGCGTTCCCTGGCGGCGCGGCACCTGGCCCGCGAGCGCCCGGGCCACACGCTTCAGCCGACGGCGCTGGTGAATGAGGCCTTCCTGCGGCTGATCGACCAGCGCGCCCAGGGGTACGAGAGCCGCCGGCACTTCCTCGGGATTGCGTCCCTGGCCATGCGCCGGGTGCTGCTCGAGCACGCCCGCGCGCGTTTGGCGGAAAAGCGCGGCGGGGCGCTCGAGCGGGTGACCCTGTTCGAGGTGCCCAGCGCCCTCGACGAGACACCCGAGGCCCTGGTGGCCCTCGATCAGGCCCTGGCGCGTTTTGCCGAGATCGATCCCGAGGGGGCGCGCATCGTCGAGTTGCGCTGGTTCGCCGGCCTCGACGTGCAGGCCGCAGCCGACGTGCTGGGGGTTTCGACGCGCACCGTGGAGCGCGGCTGGCGCGCGGCCCGCGCTTGGCTGCGCGAACGGGTTGCGGCGGATTTGGACACCTGACCGCGACCGATTCCGGACGGGCCCGAAGCGGCGAATCGGAGCCCCGGGAAGCCGTTTGAGGCTACGCTACCGGCCGGGCCCTGCCGCAGGGCGGTTCGCGGGCCCGGGTTCACGATTGTCCCAGCACCACCCCCCGATGCCTTCGATTCGCCTTCGTTCGCGCCTGCTTTCGGTTCTTTCGCTCGTGCTCGGCCTGGCGGCGTTTTCCTGCGCCCTGCCCAGCGCCCTCGCTTCCCAGGGGAGCTTGTCCGCCCAAACGGGCTCGCCCGGGGAGGCCGAAGCGGCGCTTTGGCCGCGGCACCCGAGTCTGTCGCCGGATGGGGAGACGGTGGTCTTCACGTCGGGCGGGGATCTGTGGGCGGCTTCGGCGAGCGGTGGCAAGGCCACGCGCCTGAGCGCCCATCCGGCCCGCGAAGCGCGTTCGGCCTTCTCGCCGGACGGGCAGCTTTTGGCCTTCGAGTCGGATCGCGACGGGGCCATGAACCTGTACGTGGCCGAGGTGCGCGGCCGCGGTGCGGAGCTGGTGCTCGGGCCGGTTCGGCGCGTGACCGTCAGCGACCAGGGCCAGGGGCTCGGGGGCTTCAGTGCCGACGGCAGCGCGCTTTATTTCGCGGAGAACCGCGAGCGCGGCATCCACCGCGCCGCGCGTGTTTGGCGCGCTCCCCTGGACGGCGGGCCGGTGACACGCCTGGCGGATGTCTACGGCGCCCAGCCCCGGGCGACCCACGACGGCGACGGCTTCGTTTATCGCCGCGGACGGCCGAACACCGATCGCCCGGCGTACCGCGGTTCGGGCAGCCCCGAGCTCGTGCGCTACTTCGCGGGCGACGGCCGAGCGGTGGTGCTGACCGCGGGTGATGCCTCCGAAGGCGATCCCGAGCCGCTGCCCGATGGCTCGCTGCTGTTCCTTTCCAGCCGCGACGGGCTGTTCGACCTGTGGCGCCTGCCCGCCGGCGGCGTGGAGGCCGAGGGCGCGCGCGCCGAGCGCCTGGCGGCCTTCCGGCCCTCCGCCGAGGAGGCCACCCTGGCCCACGGCATCGCGGACTTGACCGCCTCCTGGTCGGGCAACCGCGCGGCCTTCTGCCTGTGGGACGGGCTCTATGTGATCGATCTCGAGCGCCCCGGCGCGGGCCCGCGCCGGCTCGCCCTGAGCGCTTCGGCGGACAGCGCGGAGCCGGCGGTGCGGCGCCACGACCTCTCCCGCGAGGTAAGCGAAGCGGTGCTCAGCCCGGATGGCAAAACCCTGGCCGTGGTCGCGCGCGGCGAGGTGCTCGTGCGCGCCGTCGAGGACGATCGGCCGACGCGGCGTGTGACGCGCAGTGTGGCCCGGGAAGCGGACCTAGCCTGGTCCCCCTGCGGCACCTGGCTGTGGTTCAGCGTCGACACCGGCGAAGGTGTGCACCTGGCGCGGGCTTCGGTCCAGTTGGCCCGCCGGGACATCGTGCGCCCCTCCGCGCAACCGAAGGACGAAACGGCCGAGCAGGAACCCAGCGAGGCGATCGAAGAGGACGCGGAGGACGCGGAGGACGCTCCGGAGCAGGGCGAATCGGCAACCGCGGAGGAAGCGGCCGAAGGGGACGAACCGGTCGAAGCAGCCGCTTCGGCTCCCAGCGCCAAGGAAGTGGGCGAGCGCTGGAGCGAAGCGCTCACCTTCCAGGTCGAAGTTTTCGCCGAAGACGCGGCGGGCCTGCGCTCGCCCCTGCCCAGCCCCTGCGGGCGCTGGCTCTTGGCCCTGCGCGGTTTTGGCGGCCTGGTGCGCTACGACCTGGGGAGCGGCGAAATGGAAGTGCTGCTCGACGGATGGGCCACACCCGAAGTGGTTTGGGCCGCCGACGGTCGGCACGTGGTCTACGCCATCGAGGATTTGGACCACAACGCGGACGTGTTCCTTTGGGACTTGGGCGAGTTCGGCGACCCGGACTCCCGCGGCACGCCGATCAACCTGACGCGCCACCCGGACCACGATCGCGCGCCGGCCTTGAGTGCCGACGGCAAGGTGCTGGTGTTCCTGAGCGACCGGGACGGCAACAACTGGGAGTTCGACGTGTGGGCCGTGTTCCTCGACCGCTCCCTGGAGGGATTGGCGGATTGGGAGCTGGAGCAGCACTTCAAGGACGCGGCCCGGGAACTGGGCCGCAGAAAGCCCCTGGAGCCCGGCGCCGCGCCGCCCGAGCCCCTCACCTTCGACGCCGAGGATGCCTGGCGGCGCGTGCGCCGTCTGGTCGCCACGCCGGGCAGCCAGGGCAATCTGGCGCTCACTCCGGCGGGGGATCGTGTGCTCTTCTCCGCGCGCATCGACGGGGACACGGGCCTTTATTCGGTGGACCACCGCGGACGCGACCGCAAGACCGTGCACTCCAGCACGGTCTCTGGCACTTCGGTTGCTCTGGACGGGTCCCGGGCCCTGTTCGTGACCGGCGGTCAGGCCCGTTCCGCTTCGCCCTCGGGGGGCTCGGCCAAGGCCCACCCGGTCGCGGCGCGCATCGAAGTCGAGGTGGAAGCCGAACAGCGCCAAAAGTTCGCGGAAGCGGCGCGCATGCTGCGCGACCGTTTTTACCACCCGACCCTCAAGGATCTGGATTGGGCCCGCTTGAGCGAGCGCTACGGCGAATTGGCCGCGCGCACGCGCAGCGCGGCGGAGTTCAACCGAGTGCTGCAACTGCTCTTCGGTGAACTGGACGGTTCCCACACGGGCGCCTGGGGCGGCGATTCCTTCAGCGCCCCGTCGCCGGGGAACGGTTACCTGGGGATCGATGCGGAACCAACCGAAGGGGGCTGGCGTGTGCTGCGCGTGCTGCCCGACGGGCCCGCCGACCGGGCGCACTCGCGCCTCGAACCCGGGGACGTGATCGCCGCGGTGGGAGACGAGCGTTTGGCCGAACCGGGGGCCTTCGCCCACCGGGATCTGCACGCCGCCCTGGCCGGCACGGCCGGTCAGGAGGTGTTGCTCGAACTCGCGCCCGAGGACGGGGAGGAAAACGGCCGCTGGGTGCTGATCCAGCCGGTCAGCGGTGGCGCGGACCTCAACTTGCGCTACGAAGCCGAGGTGCTGGCGCGCCGGGCGGAAGTCGAGCGCCTGTCCGAGGGGCGGCTGGGCTACCTGCACATCCGCGGCATGAACATGCCCAGCGTGCGCGACTTCGAGCGCGACCTCTTCGCCGCCGCCTCCGGGCGCGAGGGACTCGTGATCGACGTGCGCGACAACGGCGGCGGTTCGACCACCGACATCCTGCTGAGTTCCCTGACCGCCCCGGTGCACGCCTACACGGTGCCGCGCGGCGCGGACGCGGACGCGGTGCCGCGGGACACGTATCCGCGGGATCGGCGCCTGATCTACGGGTATTCGCGCCCGATCAACGTGCTGATCAACGCCAACTCGTTCTCGAACGCCGAGATCTTCGCCCACGCGATCCGCACCATCGGGCGCGGGCGCACGGTGGGGGAGGCGACCTACGGGGGCGTGATCTCCACCGGTGCCCACCGGTTGATCGACGGGACCACCGTGCGCATTCCCTTCCGCGGCTGGTACCTGCCGGATGGAACCGACATGGAGAACAACGGCACCCCGGCCGACGTGCCGGTGGCGCTCACGCCCCAGGACGAGTTGGACGGACGCGATCCCCAGCTCGAAGCGGCCGTGCGCGAGCTTTTGGAACGCCTCTGAGGCCCGGCGTCAGCTCCCCACGGCGGCTGGCGGCCGGGCTGCGGCCACGGCCGCGGCCGCCTCGGGGGCGGATGCGGCCGGGGAGCCGAAGCCGAGCACCTGGCCCAGGTCCGGGTCCTGGCGCACGCGCCAGATGTGCCCGTCCAGGTAGTAGTGCAGGAAGGACCAGCCCCAGATGGCGCCTGC
>JBJHAV010000097.1:0-13071 GCA_050480685.1 Planctomycetaceae bacterium
ACCTCGTACTGGGGGAAGGCCGTGGGCCAGTCGAGTGCCAACTCGACCGCCGCGGCGGGGGTGCGGGCGAGTCGGAGGGCTTGGCCGCGGTCCCGGGCGGCGTGTTGCGCGCGCTCCGCCGGTGAAGTGCCCTGCGCCCAATCCGCCGGATAGAAAGCGGTCACCAGGGCTCCCCCGGGGGCGGCGCGGCCGGCGAACAGGTTGGACGGGAAGAGCATGCCCAGGGCTTCCAATCCCCCTTCGGAGGGCGGCACGAGGAAGCCGAACCCGGGCGGCAGGGTCAGGGTTCCCGGTGGGAATCCCAGGTGCACCGCGCGGACACCTCCCAGGGGCAGGGCCCGCAGCCGCTCCGCCGCGTCCGCTTGCCCGGCAGAGGCCAAGAGCCGCGCCGATTCGGGGGCCGGCAGGGCCAAAACCACCCGCTCCGCCCGCAGCTCCCCGCCGGCCGAGGTGCGCACACACCAGCCACCCGCCGCCCGCTCCAGGGAAACGGCGCTCTCCCCCAGGCGCAGGCGCGGCCCCAGGGAGGCCGCCAGCCCGCCGGCCAGCTCCCCCAGGCCCTCCGGGAACGAGAGCAGCCGCGAGGCCGGCACCCGCGGGCCGGGCAGGTCCTCCTTGAGGCGGCTGGACCGGGCGAACAGCCCCCGGACCAGCCCTCCGTGGCGCTCCAGGGACTCCCACAGGCGCGGAAAGGCGCTCCTCGCCCCCAGCCGACGGTGGTCACCTGCGTAGATGCCGCGCACGAACGCCCCGGCGAAGCGGTCGCTGACTTCGGACCCCAGGCGCTCGTCCAGGAGCTCGCCCAGGCTGGGCTCCGGGCTACCGGGAGCTGGGGCCCGCCAGGGCCGCAGGGGCTCGGTCAGGAGCCGCAGTTTCGTCCCGGGACCCAAGAGCGGCGTCGAGGCCAGGGACAGCAGCGAGCCGGGTAGGGCTCGCAGCCGGCCTCCGACCCACAGGTACCGCCGCCGCGCCGAGGGATCGGCCGCCACCAACCGCTCGCCGAGGCCCACCTCGCCGGCCAGCCGGCGCAGCAGAGTCGAGCTGGCCGGCACCGTGTTCGGCCCGGTCTCCACCAGGTAGGCGCCCTGGCGCAGGCTGCGCGCCACCCCGCCCGGGGCCGCCCCGGCCTCCAGAAGGGTGACCGCAATCCCCGTCCCGGCCAGGTGCCAGGCCGCCGACAGCCCGGTCAGGCCGGCCCCGAGCACCACGGCGCTCGCCTGGCGGGGTTGGGACTCACCCGGCGTGTCGGCGACTCGATCGGGCGGGTCCATGGGCCAAGCATCCTAGGCCGCCCGGGGGGGCTTCGTCCGGGCCCTCCCAGGCAGGAAGTGCACACGTGTCTGATTTTGGGGTGAATGCCCAGGGATCGGATGTGGCCCGCATAGCCGAAAGTGTTAGAAGTGTATTCGCGGCGGTGCTTCCCGCCGGGAACGGACTGCCATGGCCCAAATCGTGATCCTCGCTCTCACCCTCGCGGAAGAAGCCGAGCGAATCTCGACTGCCCTAGCGGACGTGGGGCTCGTGGTCGTGCGAGCCGAGGGGATGGAGAGCCTGGAGAGGCTCGCACGCGGCCCAGGGGCGGGCAACGTGCTGGTGATCGATGACGACTTTCCGGGCCTCAAGGTGGCGCGCTTCGTCGATGAAGTGCTGTCGGATCCCCTGGCTCCCCCTTCGGTGACCCTCCTGCGGTGCAGCGAAGCCGACCCGTCCACGCGGGCGGTTGCCCTGCGCGCGGGTGTGGACGACGTGCTGCCCCGCCCCGGCCACGTCGGGCTCTTGCTGGCGCGCATCCGACAGGCGCAGCGCCGCAATCGCCAGTTGGCGCAGTGGCTCAGGCGATGCTTGGCGCAAGAGCCGGCGCGCTCCGATTCGCTGCCCACCTACCGGGATGAGCTGACCGCGGCCACCGAACTGGTGCCCGCGCCGGGACCGCGTACGGCGGAGAGTCTGGCCGAGGCCCTGGTGGAGCGTTTGGTGCGCGCGATCGGCCAAGCCGGGGGCCAGGCCAGGTCGGCCGACTTGGGTGATTGGCGGCGACCGTTTAGGGAAGGAGCGTGGGTCGCCTGGTCCGCGATCGTGTCCTCGCCGACCCCCTGGTGGGTGGACCTTTGCACCACCTGCGATGGTGAGGAGGCGGAGCGGGTGCTCAGCCCCTGGTCGCCGCCCGACCCCAAGGCGGTTGCGCGTCGACACAAGGGCTTGGCGGAGGTCTTGAACCTGTGCGAGCGGGCGTCGAGACCGGTTCTGCTGGCTGCGGGCGGGCGGGTGCTCGGCAGCAGCCCGAAATCCGCCTGTCCGCGGGAAGAACTGGATTGGGTTCAACCGAGCGGCGCTTCCTTGGGCGCCGCGGCCCTCGAAGCAGAGCTTCGAGGAGCTCGTATCGCGATTCGCATCGATCTGAGCGTCGCTCAACACAGGGTCCGCCGGTTGGAGCTCTTGCAGCCGGGGGATGTGCTTTTGGAGGACCTCTTCGACCCCCAGCGCCCCGGCCAGCGCTTCTTCACCCGAGGCACCTTCTTGACCGGAGAGCGTCTGGAACGCCTGCGCTTGCAGGCACCGCAAGAAAACCGGGAACGGGGCATCAGCGTCTTCGCACCGCCGCCGGTCTTCGCCGCCCGGGTGGGGTGAGGCGGCTGCGAACCCGGGCCGGGGATCCTTGCTGCGACCCTGATCGGCGCGAGCCTATGCTTTGGCGAGATTCCCGCGCCATGTCCGATCCCCGACCGCTCCGCGAGGCCGAAGCCCTGGTGGTGAACCTGCACCGGCGTTTCGCCGGTGTCTCCGCGACCGTGCTCGCGCTGGTGCCGTTGCAGCAACGACAGCGCCCTGTCGCGGTGCTGGATCGGGGCGGCCTCGGACTGGCCCATTCGATCCGTTGGCGCGATTTGCTTCGCGACGGTTGGCGTCCGCCCAAGGGAGCGTCCCATCGCATTTGGCACGCGCGCCGGGCGGAGGACATGCTCCTAGGGCTGATCCTGCGCGGAATCCTTCGCCAGCCCTGGCGTTTCGTCTACACATCGCCGACGCCCCGCCGGCACGGCCGGGTGTGGCGCGCGATCGTTGGTCGCGCGGATGCAATCATCGCCGTGACCCCGGCGGCCGCCTCCTTCCTGGATCGTTACGACGCGGTCTTGCCCCACGGAGTCGACACGGATGCCTTTCGGCCACCCACGGACAAACTGGCGGCCTGGGCCGAAACGGGACTTCCCGGTCGCTACGGCATCGGTGTCTTCGGGCGCATTCGACCGAGCAAGGGCACGGACTTGTTCGTGGAAGCCATGTGCCGGCTGTTGCCGCGCCACCCCGAGTTCACGGCGGTGATCACGGGGCTCTGCCTGGAAAAACACCGCGCTTTCCAGTCCCAGCTCGAACAGCGCATCGCCGCCGCGGGTTTGGGCGAGCGCATCCGCTTCGTCGGAGATCTTGCCGGCGAAGAAATCAAACGCTGGTACCAGCGGGTCGCCCTGTGTGTTGCGCCTTCGCGCTCGGAAGGCTTCGGGCTGACGCCCCTGGAAGCCATGGCCAGCGGCGCGGCGGCGGTGACCAGCCGCGCCGGCGCCTTCGAGACCATGGTGCGGCCCGGGTGGAACGGCGCTTTGTCACAGACGGGGGACGCGGACAGTTTGACCGCGGCCATCGAACCCTTGCTCGCCGATCCGAACGAGCTTCTAGCCATGGGCCGAAGGGCCCGCGAGTACGTGGTCGAACACCATGCCATCGAGGGCGAGGTCGCGGGCATCCACGAAATCTACGACCGCGTGCTGAACCGC
Organism: Planctomycetaceae bacterium; assembly: GCA_050480685.1. Classification (GTDB taxonomy): domain Bacteria; phylum Planctomycetota; class UBA1135; order UBA1135; genus JBJHAV01. The sequence continues at coordinate 3,771 of JBJHAV010000097.1, forward strand.
TGACGACGTGGCGCCGCGCTTCGAGGGCGCCTCAACCGGGCCAGGCGTGGAGCGTCTCGAAGGCGGCGGCGACGTTTTGCGGGGGCGTCTTGGGCAGGATGCCGCTGCCCAAATTGAAGACGTAGCCGGGATGGTCCGCGAAGCGCTCCAGCACGCGCCGGGTCTCGCGGCGCACCACGTCCTCGGGGGCGAAGAGTATGCAGGGGTCCAGGTTGCCCTGCAGCGCGGCGCGGCCCAGTGTGGCGCGCCGCGCTTCCGCCGCATCCACGCGCCAATCGATGGAGAGCGCGTCGGGCCCGCAGGCCAAAAGCACGTCGAGCAGATGCCCACCTCCGTTGACGTAGAGCACCACGGGCACCCCCGTGGCTTTGGCTTCGACCACCAGGCGGCGCAGGGAGGGTGCCACGCGTGCGGCGTAGGTCTCCCGGTCCAGGGCGCCGCCCCAGGAGTCGAAGATCTGGAGGGCGTCGGCGCCGGCGGCCACCTGCATCGCCAGGTACGGGCCGAGTTGGGCCGTGACGCGGGCCATCAGTGCGTCGAAGAAGTCCGGACGGCCGTGGAGCAGTTCCTTCGTGCGTTCGAAGCTGCGGCTGGATCCGCCTTCGATCATGTAGCTGACGGTGGTGAAGGGCGCGCCGCAAAAGCCGATCAGGGCGCGTTCTTCGCCCAACTCGGCGCGCACACGCCGCAGGGCCTGCGCCAAAAATCCCGTGTCGCGCTCAGCGTCGAAGTCCGCGAGCCGCTCCAGGGCGGCTTCATCGCGCACCACCGGATCGAGCAGCGGCCCGCGGCCCTCGTGGAACTCGACGCCGATGCCCATGGCGGCCGGCGGCACCAGGATGTCCGAGAAGATCACGGCGGCGTCCATGCCGAAACGCCGGATTGGCTGCATCGTGATCTCGGCGGCGATCTCGGGATTTCGCACGCACTCCATGAAACTGCGCCCGGAGCGCAGGGCCTGGTACTCGGGCAGGTAGCGGCCGGCTTGGCGCATCATCCAGCCCGGAGGCCGGTCCTGGGGCCGGCGGGACAGAGCGCCGAGAAAACGTTCCTTGGGGCTGATCGAGTTCACGGGGCAGAGCTTACCCGTCCCGCCGCCGCGAACCGCGCCACTGCGCATTTCCGCGGCCACCCGGGAGCGGTGCGCGGGCCCGCCCACGTGACGACCGCGACCGGCAACCGTCTGGCCGCCTAACCCTCGCCCTGGGCGCCGGCGGGTTCCGCCGCCGCCCGCGCCTCGCCGCGGCGGCTTTGGAGCGCACCCAGGTGGGTCAGGTGCCAGTCGATCCAACGGGCAAAACGCGCACGTTCGTCCAGGTCCGCCGGACGGGCCAGCTCCAGGGCCCGCTGCATGAGCGCTTCGCCCTCCAGGGGCTCCCCGTCGGCGAGGCAACCCAGTTGGTCGAAGTGCTCGCGCAGAGCGCCCACCAACTTGGTGCGCAGGTTGGCGACCTGTTTGTTCTCGAGCGCAGCGAGGAAACGCGCCGCATCGAAACCGGATTCTTCGGCGCGCTCCATGAGTTCGTCCGCCTTGGAGCTGCTGCTGGCCGGCGAGTTTTGCAGCTCCAGGGCGGTGAACGGCCTGGCGCGCCCGATGCGCCAAGCTTCGAGGCAGGCGCGCAGCACACGCAGGCGGGTCGCAAACTGCGCGGCGACTTCGGAGGGCAAAAAAGCTTCGCCCCGGGCCGTCAGCAGTCGTTCGAGATGCCCCACATCGCGCACCTGTGCCAGCTCGAATCGTTGGACCAACTCCAGTTCATCGCGCCACAGATGCCAGGGATGGGCGGCTTCGGGGGGGGCGAAGGCATCCAGGGCCGGCACGCCCAGGCGAGCCGCATAACTCTCGGCGTCCAGGCCCGCGGGCGCGGGCACCGGCCGGCGCCGCGGAGCTGCCAAGAGCGCCACGTCCGCGGGCGGAGGCGTATCGGCGCCCAAGATCACACGGGCAGGCGGCTCGACGCCCGCTCGGCGGGCGGCCTCCTCCATGCGCCAAGCGTCGACCGGGTCCGCGGAGGCGAAAAACACCTGGCGGCCCTCAGCCGCAATCTTGACCAGCGCGTCCGCCACCGCGTCGAAGCGTCCGGGGTCCGCGTGGGTCAGCACCTCGTCGAGGAATAGGGGTAAAGGTGCTCCACCCGCTTCGATGCGCTCGATCGCCGCCAGGCGCAGAGCCAGCTCCAGTTGAGCTTGGGTGCCGCTGGAAAGCACGCTCGGCTCGCGCACCTCCTCGCGGTCCGTGCGCACGCCGAAGCCACGGGCTTTTTCGCCCTCGTCCCCCGTGCGCGGCGCCGACAAGTGGAAGCGGCCCAAGGTGAAAGCCCGCAGCAGCACATCGGCGCGGGCCAAAAGCTCGCCGCGCGGGTGACTGCCGTACTCGTGCTCCACGTCCGACACGAGCCACGCCGCGCTTGCGCCGAGCAGCAGGTCGCCGACCCGTTCCGCCAGTTGATCCTCGGCCGCGCGTAGGCGCGCCAAAGCCGCTTCCAGGGGGCTTTCAACCTCGGCCCGCTCCACCTTTGCGCGAATCGCGGAGCGCCGCTCGACCAGGTCTTCGTACTGGTCGGCCTGTTCGCGCACCTCGGCGATACGGGCGCGCAGTGCCGCAGCATCCAAGTCCTCGAATCGGTCCGGATGACCCGCTTCCGGCCCGTAGCTGCGTTGTTCGAGTTCCAGTTCGTGCAGGTGCCTGGCGATGCGGTTCCACTCCGCGCGTGCATCGTCCGCCGCGCACAGCTCCGCCAGGCCCCGGGCTTCGTCCAAACCGAGCCGCGTCAAGAGCTGGCGCCAACGGTTGCGAAGCCCCTCACGCTCCTGTTCGAGCTCGCGCCGCGACTGCTCCGTTTCGCGGATACGTGAGTGGTGCTGCGCGAGTCGTTTCGCGCGTTCGCGCCAAGCGGCATCCGCTTCTTGCAGGTCCCACGAATCCGCTCCCGTTGCCTCGAATTCGGCGCCCAAAACGTCCGCGAAGCGCCGCCGCACCTCGCTCCAGTGTTCGCTGGCCTCTCGCGCGCGGCTCTCGGCAGCCGCGCGCTCGCGCTCGCACTCTTCGAGACGCTCCAGGGTTCGCGGCCAACGCTCCAGCCCGGCCGCCCCCGGATCGCGATCGATCCGGTGCTGCGCAAACCAGCCCACAAGTTCACGCTCGATGGCGCTCGCCTGTGCGCTCCAGGTCCCGTGCTGTTCGAGTGCCCGGCGCTGCGCTTCCATGCGTGCCCCGAGCTCCGCCAGCCTGCGCTGCACTTCACCGGGCCGCCACGCGGCCGGAGCCTCGAAACCTTCGGCTTCAAAACGCGCGGCCGCGACGCGCCCGCGCGCACGCATGAGAAACAGCCCGCGCGCGCAGAGCAGCGCGGCGACCACTCCGCAAAGGGCCAGTCCGAGGGCAAGCCCCCCACGTCCGCCGCCCCAGGCGACCAACGCGCCGGCCCACAGCAGGGCCGCGGCAAGCACGGCCGCAAAAAACGCAGCCATGCGCGCGGGATCCGGTGCGCGGGCCGCCAACCAATCCTCCAGCGCACGCGCGGCGCGCGCCGCGGCCTCGGGCTCCCGTTCGTCGCCGGGGTGGATGCCCCGCGGTTCCCGGCCCGCGTGTTGTTCCCGCCGCCGCAAAAGGTCGGTCAATTGATCCCGCGCGCCGAGGGTCACCGCCGGCGGCTCTTCGAGGCCCAGCTCCGCCAGCAGCTTGCGCCCATCGGATGCGAGCCGACGCACCTCGGCTTCGGCCTGTTGCCGCTGCTTTTCGAGACCCCGCCACTCCACGCGCAGGCTGTCGAGGAACTCGCTCACCCCCGCTTTCAGGGGAGTTGCGTCCGGGCTGGCACGCAGCTCGTCCAGCTCCTTTTGTTTCCAAGCCAGGCGCGCATCCAGGGAAGCGATCCGGTCCACCAGGTCCTGGGCGTCCGTGCGGTCCTCTTCGCGCAAACGCCCGGCCAGGGGCGGCAGTTCCGCCAGCCGCGCGCGCAGCTCCGCGATCCGCGGCTCCAACTCGCGGGCCGCGAGCGCCCGTTCCCATCGGCCGAGTTGCTCACCGGCTTCGCGTGCTTGCGCGATCTCGCGTTCCAGACTCGCCAACTGCTTTCGTTCGTCTTCCAGGTGGCGCTGCCGCGCACGCTCCACTTCCACGTCGCGTTTGGCTTGGTCCCGTTCCACCCGCGGGCGGCGCAGGGCCAAAGGCCCGTCGCCCGCGCGCACTTCGGCGAGGGCGGAGGCCAAGTCGAACCCTTGCGCCAACTCCAAGCGCAGGCGGCGTTCGAGGGTTTCCCGCCCGCGCCCGGCGCCAAAACCCTCGGGCGAGAGGAAGTAGAGGTCGGCGTGTTCCTCGCCGGGCAAGGTGGGAGCCTGGGGTTGAAAGCGCAGCCCGCGCAGGGGATCCCGCCGGGCTTCGATCACACCCAGGGCAGTGCGCCAGCGGGCTTCGCCGACCTCTTCGACCGTGCGGCCATCGTCCCACAGAAGGTGACGCATGCCGCGCGCGAGACTCGACTTGCCGCTTCCGTTGGGACCGACCACCAGCACCAGTCCGGCGGACAGCCCGTCGATCACGATCGGCGACCGCAGCCCGGGCAACTGCTCCAAACGCAGGGATTCGAGCCTCACGCGCCCTCCTCCCGCCTGGCCACAAGGAGTGTTTCGAGCAGCCGCCGACCACTGGCGGCCAAGTGTTCGGCGAGGGCTTCGTCGGAGGCGGGCAGATCCTGTTCTTCAAGCGCGTGGCGCGCTAGGGCCAAGGTCAGCTCCGGTCTCGCCCGGGCGAGGAGTTGATCGCGCGCCTCCCCCGGTGATTCCAGCGCGAGCACACGCCGGGCGAGCAATCCGGCCGGATCGTCCCCGCGTGCCAAGGCTTCGAGTTCGAGGGCCGGGCGCGTCGTGTCGCGCCAGGCTTCCACGAAGAGCGCCACACCGTCGATCAGTTGGGGCGGAGCGGCTACCAGCTCGCGCCCGAGCGACTCGAGGACGGAAACCGGCAGGTGCCGCGGACGCCGACCTTCGAACATCACCCGCAGGGCCGCCGCGCGCACCGGGTGCGAGGTCAACTCGGGTCGCGTGCGCGTGGGTTCCAGCAGGGTTTCGACGGTCCGGGGCAAGGCGCGCAGCCAACGTTCGCGCAGATCCTGCACGTCCGCGGCGCCTTCGACGGTCACCGCCACCCGTTCGTAGCGCAGGGGCGCGATCGGCAGGTGTTCGGCGCGCCAACCCTCCGGCGTGGCTTCGAAGAGCCACGGTCCGCGCGCTCCGGCCTCGCCGGGATCCACACCACTCAGGCAGCCCAGATACCCCACCGGCCGCCGACCGTCGAGCGCATCGGGGCGATGGATGTGACCGAGCGCGAAAGCCAGCCCGGTGGCGACCAGTTCGCTGCGGCGAACGGGCGCGTGGCGGCTCGGCGAGACATCCAAGTCGCAGTGCAAAAGGCCCAGGGCCGGCAGGTGGGGCGGCGCGCCATCCTCGAAGTCGCCGCTGCGCCAGGCGGCGGGGAAACTCAGCAGCGGGCTTTCGGACACGTTGGGCTGGGGGAAGGACCAGCCGATCACCCGCGCCCGCGGCACACCGTCGCGCTCGATCGGCACCGCTTCCCAGCGTCCGCCGAGTCCCACCAGCCGCACCGAAGGCAACTCGCGGGCCAGGCGCGGCAGCACGTGGGTGTCGTGGTTGCCGACCACCGCCAGGAGCGGCACACCCGCTGCGGCGAGACCCTGGGCAGAGGCCCTCAGCGGCGCGTAGGCCTCGAACAGCTCGTTGTCGCTCTCGACCACGTCGCCGGCCAGGAGCACCGCATCCACGCCTTCGCTGCGGGCGAGTTCCACCACCCTGGCGAGGGCCGCGGCCGGACCCAGATCCGCCGGTCGCAGGCCGAAATCGACCAGCCCCGCGGGCAAACGTTTGGCCGGCAGGCCCAGGTGCACGTCGCCCACGCACAGCAGGCGGACGGGTCGGTCGGCGGTGGAAGGCGAGCTCACGGACCCTCAGGGTAACCGCGCACTCGCTCCAGCGGCCAGGCATCCGCTCCCCGGGCCGATCAGCGCAATAGGACCAGGATCGAGAGGGCCACGTGGTTGTGCAGGGCGTGCAGCAGGATGCAGGGCCACAGGCTGCGCGTGCGCTCGTAGACCCAGCAGAAAACGACGCCCAGCCAGGTGACCCCGATCAGGCCGGCGGGGCCGTAGAGGTGCACGGCGCCGAAGAGCAGCGAGGAGCTGATCGCCGCGCCGGCGAAGCCCATGCGCGAGCGCAGGGCGGCGAACAGCAGACCGCGGAAGGCGATTTCCTCGAACAGCGGCGCCCACAGGGTGGCCTCCGCGCGCAAACCGAGGACTTGGGTGTCGGTGCCGGTCAAGACCAGTCCCACATGGGATTCGATCCAGGGGCCCGAGCCGAACAGGCCCTGGGCCAAAACCTGGGTGCCGAGGAACCCGAGCACCTGCACCGGCAACACCGCCAGCACCAGGAGCAGGGACGCCAGGAGGCCGCGCAGGGTCACCCGCAGCCCCAGGCGCGAGAGCAACTCGGAGATCGGCGAGCCGCTCCGCCCGCGCCCTTCGGGGAATGCGTGGCGGTCGAGCTCCGCGGGCCGAATCCCCGGCGCGCCGATCGACAGGCCGATCAGCACCATCAACAGAAGCGGTAGCCAGCTCACCAGGGTCACGACCCCCAGGGGCACGCCCAGGCCCAGTCCCGCCGCCGCGCCCAGCACGAGCTGCACCAGGAAGAAGGCGAACAGACCGCGGGCGAAGACGTCCATGCCGAACTGGGGGTCGCCGGCCACGGGGATTTCGCCCCAGCCCAGGCGCGGGGGAGCCGCGCGGCGCACCGCCAGGACCAAGAGCGCCACCAGCCCGCCGAGGAAGAGCGCGCCGCCGCCGGCCGCCAGGGCTGCGGTCCGCTCCCCGCGCGCCATCGCGCGGGTTTCCCATTCGCTACGCACGGCCTCGGCGGCGGCTTCGTCCCCGGCCCGGCGTGCCAGGTGTTCACGCAAAAGGTCGCCGGAGAGGGATCCTGCCAGGGCCTCGGCCGCCTCCCGAACCTCCGCGGGGGGCTCGCCCAGTTCCAAACCGGGAGGTGGGAAGGCGTAGAGGACCGCTCGCAGCAGCGGCTCGGGCCGTCGCTCCTGCCAAACCGCACGCAGGTAGTCCTCCAGATTGGAATCGGCTTCGAAACCTTCGAGGGCGCGCCAGATCAGCGCCCGCACGGCCATTTCGTGGGCGTCCCGGGCCCAGCCCTCGGCGCGCTCGAGCAGCGCGTCCTCGACCTCCTCCCGGCCGGCGACCTCCGCCGCCAGGCCGCTGAGCTCGTCCCGCACCCCCTCCGCCAGGTCTCGGGCCCGCCGGCGCAGGCCCTGGACGGGGAGCTCGACGGGGCCCTCGCCGGCCCGGATGCGCTCCAACCCGATCAGCACCTCCGCGGGCGATTCGGCCAGCTTGGTGGCGGCCGTGGCCGGCTCGGAGAGGGTCGCCGAGGGGGGCAGGGCCCCGCGCTGGAGGGCTTCGACCGCCACCAGGGCAAAGGTGGCGAAGAGGAAGAAGATCGTCGTTCGCCCCGCGAAGGGCGAACTGCGCGGACTCAGGCCGGGGGGCGCGGGCGCCAGGGGCGACGGCCCCGGCGGGATGGGGCCCCCGGCCTTGGGGCGGGACGGGTCGGGTCGGTCCTCGGTGGCGGACATGGACGGCACAGCATGGGCCGGGCGAGGGCTCGCCGCCAGGCTTTCGGCCCGGGAGCGGGTCCGGCGGGCAGCGGTCCTTGACCGGCGCGGGCGAGGGCGTTGCATTCAAGGGCGAGGTCCTCAGCCATGCCCCGTCGTTTCCTGTTGCTTCCCTTGATCCTGGCGGCGCTGCTAGTCGCCGTGATCGTCAACGCGCCCCGCCGCGCCGCCCCGACCGTGGAGGCAGCCGAGGCTCCCATCGCCCGGGACACCGCCGCGCGGGAAATCGCGTCGCAAACCATCACCCCGCGGGTCCCCGAGGAACCGTCCGGACCGGCTCCCGGGCCGGCCGCGAAAACAGAGGACCGCCCCGAGATCCCTTCGGCGGAGCCGGCGCTCCCGCCCGCGGACGAGCCGGCGGACGACCCCCCCGCAGCGGAAGAACCCGCCGAGGAGCCCATGCCCGAAGCCGCCCTCCTGGCCGGCTTGGAACTGCGCGTGCGCGAGCCCTCGGGCGAAGCCGTGCCCGGTGCGCGCGTCCGGTTGCGGCCCGCCGGCTCCCCCTGGGCCGAGGGTCAGACGGCGGTGGCCGACGCCAGCGGTCGAGCGCACTTCGCGGGCCTGGCTCCCGGCGCGTTCGAAGCCCGGCTGACGAGCGACGGGTTTTTGCTGTCGCCGGAGTCGTTCCCCCTGGCCGAGGAGGGAGCCCACTTGGAGGTCAGTTTGGGCCCCGGCGAAACCCGCGCCTTCCCGCTGGCCGCACCCGCCCGCGCCCGCACGACCCTGCACCTGGAGTTCGGCGGCCGCGCCCTGGGCGGAGCGCGCATCGAGCTGGTTCCGCGCGTCGGTGCGGGGAGCCACGATCCGGTGCGGCTGGAGGCGGACGAATCCGGGCGTGCGGTGCTGCCCGCCCTGCCCGCCGGCCCGTGGCGGCTCGCGGTCGAACACCGCTGGTTGCCCGAGTCCCTGCGGGTGCCTATCGAGCTCTCCGCGGGCACCCGGGTCCTGGCGCCGGGCTGGGAGCCGTCCGAGGTGGCCGGCAACCTGCGCGACGGGGCGGGGCGGCCCGTTGTCGGGGCGGAGGTCTGGGTCGAAGGCCCCTGGCGAGCGAGGCGTCAGGGCAGGTCCGGCGAGTGGGTCCTGGCCTCCTGGCCGGAAGAAGGTTTGCAGACGGAGGCGGTGGAGCGCGGGCGGCTCGGTGGCGTGCTCAGCGATCCCCGCGGTTTCTATTTGCTGTCCGGGATCCTGCCGGGACCGGGGTTGGAACTGGTGGTCGAAGCGCCCGGCTTCGCGCCGCTGCGCAGGCCCTTGGATCTGGTCCCGGCCGCTTCGCGACGACTGGACCTGGAGCTCGTCCCCGGCGCGGGCCTGACCCTGGAAGTGGTCGACCGCAACGGACGAGCCCTCGCGGGAGCTTGGCTCGCCCTGTCGGGTGACGGTGGGGAGCCGGCGCGCCTCGGGGTGACCGACCGCGAGGGCCGAGCCCGCTTCCCGAGCCTCGCGCCGGGCACCTATCGCATCCAGCCGGTTGCCGGCCGTGGCGTCGATTTCGCCACCCGGGATTTGAACCTGGCCGTCGGCGAAAACGCCCGCCTAGTCCTCAGCCTCTAACCCCTCCCCACTGCCTCAGGGGGTGGAGACGGTGCCAGGCTCCAACTCCTCCCC
>JBJHAV010000098.1:0-7615 GCA_050480685.1 Planctomycetaceae bacterium
AGTTCGAGCAACTCCCCCGGACGGCCGACCCACTGCCAGCGGTGGGGCAATCCGGCGGGCAAGAGCGCCGCGAGGGCCGCCGGATCGGCCGCCGGCGCCAGGCTCGCAGCCGCGCCTCGCCAGGTGCCGAGCCGCGCGGCGAAGGCTCCGAAGGGCGGCGACCAGGCGGCCGGATCGAGTTTGCGCCGCCCGTCCGCGCGCCGATCCAAGTCGGCGTAGAGGTACGGCGTGCGCGCCGCCGGAGCGAGCAGATCGGCGCACACCACCAGCGCATGGGTCGACCAGCGGGCCAGGTTGTGGCGGGCGCAGCGCGCGGTCAGTCCGTCGCGGTCCGCGGCCACCAGATCGAAACCGACCCGCGCCAGGGCGAGCGCATCGGCCCCCAGGCCGACCGTTCCGTCGAGCACGGGGCCACGCGCTGCGCCGGCCCCGGCGGCCAGGGCCGACATGGGCCGCGCGCGCGCGGCCGCCACGTCCGGCGCGCTGGCCTGTTCGAGGCCCTTGGCGGTGAGCGCCAAAAACTCGGGCTCGGGCAAACGCCCGCGGGCCTTGCGCACCAGGTGCGCGCGCTGCGCGGCCGCCAGGGCACGGGGAGCATCGAGCCGCGCGCGCAGCGCCGCTTGCAGGGCCAATCCCTCCGCCTCGGGGGGAGCGGCGCGCACGGCCTGGGCCACCTCGGGATCGAAAGCCGCCAGGAAGGCCGTGTCCGCGCTTTTTGCCGGTGCAGGGCTCACGGGCGAAGCATACGGCGGGTCCGGCCCGTGGCGGCGCGGGGCGCGCGGAGCGGATGCGGATGGGCCCATGGGGCGCGCAAGCGCGGCCGCGAGTCCTTCCCATGGGAGGGATTCATAGCCCCGGCTGGACCTGGAGCGGACCGAAAGAGAGAATGAAACCCAAGGAGGGAACTTCGACGCCGCGTGCGCGGTGCGACGGTCGCTCCGGCTGGCGCGGCGGATCCTTTGCCCCGGCGCGCCCCGCTCAACCCGTGCAACGAGCCCGGGCGCACGCCCCCCCTGCGTACGCCGCGCCCGGCAGCCAAGGAGGAACGTCGGTGGGTCGCATCCTGGTCATCGAGGACGAGCCTGGTACCCAGCTCCTCCTCCAAAGTCGCCTGCAAGACCTCGGCCACGAGGTGGTCACCGCGCCGACCGGAGCCATGGGCCTGATGGAGGCCCGTTCCGGCGGCTTCGACCTGTTCCTCGTGGACGTGATGCTGGGCGCCGGCATCGACGGCTACGAGGTCTGTCGTCGCCTCAAGGCCATGCCCCACGCCCACGGCGTGCCGGTGGTGCTGGTCAGCGGTGTGGTCAAGAACCGCGAGGAACTGCACCGCGGCTACGAAGCCGGCTGCGAGTCCTTCCTGATCAAGGGCGACATCACCCTGCTCGAGGACGTGGTGCGCGCCATGCTGCGCATCAAGTCCCTGCAGGACGATCTGGCCCTGCAAAATCGCCTGCTGGACGAACACAACCGCCGCCTGCAGGAGGAGCGCGCCCGCGGCGCCGACCTGGAGGTCGCCCTGCGCGAGATGCCGGGCACTTCGGGGGTCATGCGCGAGCTGGCCTCCGGCCGTCCGGACGGCCTTTTGATCGTGGATCCCGAAGGTGTGGTGCGCCTGGTGGACCGCGGCGCGCGCGAGATCTTCGGCAAGGAGCTCGAAGGCCGCAGCCTCGGGCAACTGGCCGTGGGCACCGGGCTCGAGGCCTACGTGCGCGACGCGCGCACGGAACCGCGCGAGGGTTTCCGCTTCGATTTGGGAGCGCGCGCCGGCCGCGACGTGCAGCATCTGACCGCCACCGTGGTGCCGCTCGTGCCGCGCCCCGGCGCCAGCGATCCGGGCCTCAAGATCGTGCTCTTGACCGACGCGGGCAAACGCCAACTGGCCGCGGACATGCTGCGCGTGCAGGAAACCGGCGTGCCGCGCCGCGAGTTCGGGCCCTTGCTCGAAGCCGCGCGTTTCGCCTTCCACCCGAGTTCGCTCCTGGGCGTCAGCCCGGCGATGGTCGACCTGCGCGCGGAGATCACGCGCCTGGCCGGCACCGAACAACCCGTGTTGGTCGTGGGCGAAGAGGGTTCCGGCATCGGCCGCGTGGCGCGTGCCTTGCACTTCGGCGCCAACCGCAGCGGTCCCTTCGTGCCGGTGCCCTGCGGCGCCCAGGGCGCCAAGGGCCTCGAAGCCGAGTTGTTCGGCTACGTCAAGGGCGCCTTCGACGGCGCGGTCAGCGACCGTCCGGGGCTCCTGCGCCAGGCGGACCACGGCACGTTGTTCCTCGACGACGTGACCGCCCTGCCGCCCGAACTGCAAGCCAGGCTGCTGGAGTTCATCGAAACCGGTCTGGTGAAACGCCAGGGCGCGTCCCGCGGCGAACCCGTCAAGGTGCGCCTGGTGGCCTCCGCCCAACCGGGCATCGAACAACTGGTCGAAACCGGCCGCTTCCGCCGCGAGCTCTACCGCCACCTCACCACGGTCGAGTTGCAGGTGCCGCCCCTGCGCGAGCGCCTGGTGGACGTGCCGCTGCTGGCGGAGCATTTCCTGCAGCGCTTCGGCGCGGCCCTCGGCCCGGTGGAGTTCACCGACGAGGCCATGTGGGTGCTGGAGAACTACGATTGGCCCGGCAACCTGCGCGAACTCGCCCACTGCATCGAGCGGGCGTCCACGGCCGCCAAGGAACCGACCATCGGCGTGGAGCAACTGCCCCAGGCCCTGCGCGACCTGCAGTCGAAGCTGATGGAGCGCCACTCCCTGCCGCCCACCCGTCGCCGCGAAGAGCGCGCCGCCGCGGCCATCGGCTCGCGGGCCTACCCCGGCGCGGCGTACCCCGGCTACGGGCGAGGCGCCCAAGGCGGCCTGCGCCCCGAGGGCCAAGAGGAGGAGCCGGTCAGCCTGGAGCTTTTCGAGAAGAAGGCCCTGCTGCGCGCCCTGGATCAGACCGGCGGCGACAAACTGGCCGCCGCCCGCCTGCTCAAGATCGGCAAGAGCACCCTCTACCGCAAGCTCAAGCGCTACGACATCAAATAGCAGAGCGCAGGGCGCACCGCGCCGCCGGCCGGGCCCCGATCTCGGGTGCTTACCGGATCCCCCTGCGCCGCGCGCGGCTCGAAAGTGGGTAGACAAGGGCCCCTTGCCCGTCGCCCCACATGTTCGAAGTTTCGATCCGCGTGGACTCCCTGGAGGATGCCCAGGCGCTGATGCGCCTGGTGATCCACTCGCCCCAGTACGACGCCGTCCTGCGCTTGCACCTGGCGCAGATCGAAACAGGGCAGGCGCAGGACCCCGAGACGAATAACCCGGCCGCCTGACCCTCGGCAGCGGACCGGGCTCCCCGCGGGATTTCGCTCACCTCAAGGGGAGGCTGGTCTCGGCCGAAACCTGGGAGAAAGCGCGTTCGGCCTGGGAGCCGGGATTCTTCAGCACGGCCACCAGAGTGCGGCCATCGGCGCCCTGGGGCACACGCCCCTCGAAGATCCTCACCGGCCGATCGCCGCTGGGGAACAGCAGCAGGTTGGTGCGGGTGTGCACGCCGCCCAGGGCCGTGAACTCGCCGGTGGGGCGCAGGGATAGGACCACGTCATCCTCTCCGCGCAGGGAAATTTCCAGATCCACGAGTTGCAGGTGTCCGGCGTGGTGCACCTCCACGTGGAAACGCTCCCCCTCGCGCGCGATCGTCAGCCTCGGCGCCATGCCCAGGCGTCGATGGCGCAGCAGGTAGTAGGGCAGCCGTCCGTGCCCGTCCACCTCGACCGGCACCGCCACCAGGTCGTAGTGCCCGATGGCGTTCCAGAACGCGCGCCTGCGCTCTTGGCTGCCATCCCCTTCGTCGTAGAGCTGGAACCAATCCTCCAGCAAAAGCCGCAGCACGGGCGGTCTGGGCGCGTCGAGCAGGAACGGCACCACGTAGTCCGGCTCGGCGGCGAGGGCGGCCACCAGATCCGTGCGCGGCGTTCCCCAGGCGGTTCGCGGGGCGCTTTCCCCCGGCAGGGGCGTGACCCTGCCGAAGAGATCCTGCACCGGCCGCCGCGAGAGGTATCCGATCGCCCCCGGCCAGGGTGTCGCGATCGTCGTTCCCGCGGGCACGTGTTCGCGCAGGAACACGCCGAGGGCACGCAGGCGCTGGACCCGGCGCACGGACGTGTTCAAGCCCTCTCGGCCCGCGTGCACCGCGAGCGGATCCTCCAGCGGCCGATCGAGCCCTTGCCAGGCCCGGTGCAGCCCGGCGATCGGAAGCGGCCCCAAGTCGCTGGGTTGTTTGCTGGCGAAGGCCGAGCCCAGCACCCCGAGGCCGAACAGGGTCCAACCCAGGGGCCGCCCGATGCCGCGGTGCGCGTCCACCAGGCGCGTGACACCTTCTTGCAGCGCGAGGAACCCCAGGGGCAGGGCCGGCGCGAGCACCAGCCAAAAAGGCTGCCGATCGCCACCCATCCACACGGCGAAGCCGATCCACGCCAGGGCCAGGCTGAGGGCGCGCGCCCCGCGGGTGCCCAGGTGCCCGGTGGCGCCCATGACCAGCGCTACCACGAGCAGCGGTCCTCCGCCCGACCGCAGGAAAAAGTCGGCTGCGAAGGCCCAGCCCGACTCCAGGTGCCCCGGCGCGGGCGCGAAGGCCGCGGCCAGGGTGGGGGAGAGCGCCGAGCCCCCCGCGCTCACCCTCGCCCAGGCCAGGAGGCCCTCCACGGCGAAGGCCAGCGCGACCGGCACGGGGCCGATGCGCCGAGCCCCGGTGCGCCAGCCCAAGGTCCGGGCCGCCGCCCAGAGCAGCGCGAAGCCGGTCACCGCCACGATGCCCTCCGGCCGCGTCAGCACCAGCAGCACCAGGGCGGTACCAAAGAGACGCCCGCGCCCCTGTTCGTAGGCCAGGAAACCCGTGGCGAGGGCCAACCCGAACCAGGTCCACTCGCTGCCCGCGCCCACTGCCGCGGCGATCGGGCCGCTGACCACGCACAGCACGGGCGCGATCACCCCGGCCAAGCGCGCCGGCGAAAAGCGCGAGACGACCCAGACCGTGGCGATCGCCCCGAGGGCGGCGACCAGTTGCGCGAGCAGGGTCGGCGCCCAGCGCAGGCGTTCGGCGACGGCCGCCAGGCCGAACCAGGCCCAGGAGGTTTCGCCCACCAGGGCCGACTCGCCACTCATCCAGCCCAGGCCCAGGCCTTGCACGTACTGGCGGGCCAGCCGGAAAACCGCGTGGACCTCGTCCGACGGGGGGCCCAAGCGGCCGGTGTCCGCCTGGTACACGGTCAGCACGTGGGCCAGGAGCGTGGCGAAGGCCAGCAGCAGGGCGGTGGAGCGATTCATGATCCGGGCGCGGTGACCTTACCGCCGGTGCACCGAACGGGGAAACGGCTCCCGCGCTCCCGCTGCCGCCAGTCGGGTGGAAATCCCGGCCCGGACCTCGCCTTGCAGGCCGTCGAGCGGCCCGGCCCGGGAGCTACTGGAGGATCAAGCGCTGGATGTTCGAGACCTCCAGGTCCAGGAAACCCGGGCAGGCGGTGGCACCCGGGCGAACCACGGTCCATTGGGTGTCGAGCACCGCTCCCGCGATGGCGACCGTGCAGGGGATCGGCAGGGGAAACTCCACGAGGGAGGAGCCGCTCGGGACCGGCACGGGGAAGGTGATGGCAAAGGGCACCCATTGGCAGGGCCCGCACACCAGGGGCGCGCTGGGCGGCGCGATGTTGAAGATGGCGAGCAGGCTACCCGGTCCGGGGAAAAAGAGCTGGGCCCGCAGCCCGGCGTTGCCCTTGGCGGGGGGGCTGTTCAGCAGGTACGTCGTCGCTCCGGCGCAGCCGCCGCCCAGGTTTTGGGCTTCGGCCATGGGAGAGAAGGCGTCCAAAAGTCGCGCGCGCAGGGTGGTGGATGGTGTGCTCACGAGGGACGTGGATTGCTGCGACCAGAGCAGCGCACCCTTCGACAGGAGGCTGCCCGGCCCGGCCGAGTGCGCTTGCAGGCACAGGGCGGGATCGCGGAAGAACAGGGTGGAACTCGATGTGGTCACCGCCGTTTCCAGATCACAGGGCAAACAGGTCGCTCCGTCGACACCCAGCAAGCTGACCTGTTTGCCGCCGTTGCGGGTGTAAGCCACATATGCCTTGTCCCCCCGCCAGGCGACGGTGGGCGAAGTGGTCTCGGGTTCCGCGCTGAGGAACAGTTCCGCCGGCGCGAAGCTCAAGGGGTTGCCGGGTCCTCCCGAACGCATCGTTCGCAGGCGCAGTTGGAACTTGGGTTCGGGGTCGAACGACCAGGTTTCGTAGGCCAGCACGAACTGGGAGATGCCATCGGCGCCGCGGCCGCCGTCGAGGGCGTAGTTGCCGAGGAATGAATCGGCGGTCATGACCGTCTGGGGCGCGTGGAACAGATTGCCGTTGCGGCCGAAGGTGGTGGCGCGCAGGTGGATCGGGCCCGCACCGGCTTGGGAGCGCCAGATCACCGCCATGCGCCCGTTGCCGTCGGGGCCGTGGGAGATGCGCGGCAATCGCGCCGGAGAGCCTTCGATGGCAAAACCGTTCGAAAGCAGGATGTCGCCCGTCGCGGGCACGGACACGGCGCGTCCCAAAATGGCTTCCGGCCAGTCGCCGTAGACGATCCAGGCAAGGGGCGGCGAGTTCAGGGTGCTTTCCCCGGCGATGTCGACCCCTTGGATCGGTCCGGCGCTGTTCGCGCGCACCAAGAGGTTGTTGGAGAGGGCGCCATCGGCGGCCGCCACCGCCCGCGCACGCACCTGACTTTCGACGCCCACCGTCTGGGTCCACGTGACCGCGAAGCGGTTGCTGAGGTTGACGTTGGCGACCCGCGGCGAGCGAGAGGAGATGTTGTTCGAGATCGACAGCATCGGACCGAGCAACGTGCCGTTCGCGGAGAAGCGTTGGGCCCGGATGGCGCGATCACCTCCGCTGAAGGTGCGCTGCCAGACGGCCAAGTACACGTCGTTGCTCAGGTCGTAGGCCACGTCGCTTTCCCGGTCGGCGGAGCTGCCGCTCGCGCTGCTCACGGAGAAGGCGCTGCTCACCAGGGGATCGAGCAGCAGCGGCCAGGTGGCTTGGTCCACGAAGTCCGCGGCCACGGTCCAGGTCAGTCCGTTGGGTGCGAGTTCCACCTTTCCGGCGACTTGCCGGCCGAGGGCGTCGATCGCCACCAGGTGTCCGTAGCGAATCCCGCCGAAACCGCGGTCGAAACGGTGGCTGCCGTCCGCTTGCGACGCGCCGGCACCACGGAGCTCACCCCCCAACCCGATGTGCACCACCAAGTCGCCCTCGCCGGGGATGGGGCCCTGGATCCAAAGGCTGTGTTCGAGTCCGGCGCGGGTCACCTCGAAGCGTTCTTCGATCCCTTCGGCGCGCGTGTAGACGACGAGCGGCCCGCGGGTGTGGGGTGCGGTCGTGTCCAGCGGGATCCAACGTTCGCCCCGCGCCATGCCGAGCGCCCCGAAGGTCAGGTCCTGGGTGCGCGGGGCGCCGTCGCCCAAAACGGGCAAGAAGCGCGCGCCTTCGGCGGTGAACTCCGCTTCGTAGTCGGGTCCCAGGGCCCGGGGCCGGCCGTCCTCGTCCGCGACCAGGTCCGCCGACTGGCCCAGGGCAAACGGGTGGGGGGGCTCCTCCGCTTTTGCGTACGCGGGGACAG
>JBJHAV010000098.1:7625-12940 GCA_050480685.1 Planctomycetaceae bacterium
ATTCATGGGGAGGGCGCCGCTCGACCGGCATCCGGCGGTCGTCGGCTCCGGCTGGATCCGGAGTTGTCCCCCGACGTCCCGCGGAAAGCTGGCCCGAGGGGGCGTCGCCCCCGGCCCGGCCCTTGCGCCAGCCCGTGCGAGCGCCGCGCCGCCGGGCTGCTAGGATCCCGGCACGATGGCCCAGCGCGGTGATCCCCATGCCGGTGCGCCGGATGCGGCAACGGCCCAAACGGCGCCGGTCGATCTCGTGGCGGCCACGCAGCGCGCCCGCCGCCTGGAGGCCCTGGCGAGTTTGGTGCCGCCCCTTGCCCACAAGCTGAACAACGCCCTGGGCGGCGCGGTGGGGCTGGCGGATTTGGTGCGATTGCGTCAGGCGGAGGATGCGCGCGGGGCGGAGCTCTGCGCCGCCGCCCAGCGGGAAGCCAACACGGCCCTGGACTTGGTGCGCGGTTTGGGGCGTTTTGCGCGCTTTGGGCCGGTAGCGGCCCGCGTTGTCGAGCCGGCGGACGTGCTCGAACGCGCCGCGGCGCTCCTGGAGCCCCTGGCCCAGGCCCACGGCGTGACCGTGGAGCTCCGCCCGCCGCCCCCCGCGACCCGGGCGCTTGATCTGGACGGGGGCCTGGAGGCCTGGCTGCTCGTGGCCGCCTCGGAGTTGCTCGGGCCCGCGCCTGCCCCCGGCGCGCCCGCCGGCCCCCTGCGCGGCGGCCGCCTGCGTTTGGCCGGGCGCGCGGGTCCGGCGCCCTGGGTGACACTCGTGGCGGCCGCCCCGCCGGCGAAGGATTGGATCAGCGACGGGCCGGCGCCTCCCCCGTGGGAGCGCGAATGGGTCCGCCCGGGCCTGCGGCGGCGGCGGCTGGCCCTGGAGCCGCTCTCCGGCCGGACGGCGGCCCCGGGGCCGGCGCGGAGCGGGTCCTCGGCGCCTGCTTCTTCTCTAGTGCCGTCTCCGCAGTCGTCCTCGAAGCCGTCCCCCGGGCGGGGCGCGCGCGTCGCCCTGCTGGAGCGCGAAGCTTCGCTGGCCGAATTGGTGGCCATGGTGCTCGCCGAAGCAGGTCACCGGGTGCGCGCCTTCGGCGAGCCCGACGCGCTCCTGGAGGAGGTCCACGCGGGTGAGGCCGACCTGATTCTCGTGGCGAGCGGCTGCCTGGACGGCCCGGGCCTTGGCGAGTTGGCCGAAGCGGCCGGCCGCGCGGCGCGCATCGCCCTGCTGGGCACCTTCGAGGGCCGGGCCCGCCCGGCCCAACTGGCCGCCGCGCCCAGCCTCCCCAAACCCTTCCGGCCGGCGGAACTCCTGGCCTTCGTGGACGGGGCGCTGGGCCCGGACGCCCCTCGCCCGCGCAGCTCGGGCGTCGCCCCTTGAAGGTGCCCTTCACCCGCCCCGACCTCGGGGCAGCCGAGTTGGCCGCCGTCACCCGCGCCCTCCAGAGCGGCGCCCTGGGCGGCAACGGCGCGATTTCGAAGCGTGTGCAAAACGCCCTGGCCGAACGGCTCGGCGTGCCCCACGTGTTGCTCGCGCCCAACGCCACCCAAGCCTTCGAGATGGCGCTGATCGGCTTGGGACTCGGTCCGGGGGACGAGGTGCTGTTGCCGTCCTTCTCCTACGTGAGCATGGCCAACGCCGTGCTCGCCCGCGGCGCGCGCCCGACCTTTTGCGACGTGCGCGCGGATACTTTGAACCTGGACGTGCAAGACGCCGAGCGCCGCTTGAGCGAGCGCACGCGTCTGATCATGCCGGTGCACTACGCCGGGGTGGCCTGCGACATGGACGCTTTGCAGGCGCTGTCCGAAAGGAGCGGTGTGGCGCTGTTCGAGGATGCCGCCCAGGCCCTGGGTGGTGCTTGGCGCGGACGCCCGCTCGGAACCCTCGCGCCCCTCGGCTGCCTTTCGTTCCACGTCACGAAAAACGTCACTTGCGGCGAAGGCGGCGCGCTTTTGATCCAGGACGAAGCGCTGTGGCGGCGGCTCGAAATCGTCCAGGAGAAGGGCACCAACCGCAGCGCCTTCTTGCGCGGCGAGGTGGACAAGTACACCTGGGTCGACCGCGGCGGCAGCTACGTGGTGTCGGACCTCTTGGCGGCCGTGCTCGAAGTGCAGCTCGCGCGCGAGCAGGAACTGCGCGCCGCGCGTTTGGCGCTTTGGCAGCTCTACCGCGAGGGCCTGGCCGATCTGGAGCGCTCCGGACTCGCACGCCTGCCCCACGTGCCCGCGGACGCCGAGCACAACGCGCACCTGTTTTTCCTGGTGGCCGAAAGCCACACCTTGCAGCGCCGTTTGCTGGAACACCTGCGCGGGCGCGGCATCGAAGCGACCTTCCACTTCCAGCCCCTGCACAGCTCGCCCTTCGCCCGCACCCACCTGGGCACCGGCGACCTGCACCTGCCCGAGACCGAACGCGCGGCCATGCAACTGGTGCGCCTGCCCCTCCACCCGGGCCTCTCCGCCGCGGACGTGCGTTTCGTGATCGACGAAACACTCACCGCCGCGCGAGTTTCGCGCCCGGCAGGCTGAGTCCGCAGCGGTGAGCCGCGGGGGGCTATCGTCCGCTCGAATTCAAGCCGAGCTGCACTTCGATGCGTTCGGCGCGCAGGGGCGAGATGCGCACGAGTTGATCGTGCTCCCAGGGTCCGGCCGAAACACGCAGGCGCCACGTGCCGGCGGGCACGTCTCGGGCGCTGAATCGCCCGTTTTCGTCGCTGTGCAGGTGGGGCAAAAGGCGCGTCGGTTGGGCGGCATCGAGCAGTTCCACGAGCGCGTCGGGTACGGGGCGGCCCAGTGCGTCGAGCACCAGGCCGCGCAACTCGCCCGCCTGCACGGCCAGCACCAACTCGCTGCCCTGCGCCTGGTGTTGATAACTGCGGCGCAGGAGCTGCGGGCCGGCGCGCCCCTCGGCCCAGGGCGGCACCACCAGGACCTCGTAGTCCCCGAGCACCAACTCCGGCACGCGGAAGGCGCCTTCGCTGTCCGTGCGCGTGCGCCGCTCCAGCGATCCATCGGGCGCGCTCGGCGGCCGTTCAAAAGCGCGGGGCACGAAGATCACCTGGTAGCCCGCCGGGTCGCGGTCCTCGAAGGCCGGTCGCAGACGCCCGAGCAAATCGCGGCTGACCACGGGTTCGAGGGCGAAGGGCGTGGGGAAGGGGGGAGCCAACGTCCACACCGGCGCGCTGTCCGCGGGCACGGCCGTGCGCTGGGAGGAGGGCGCGTGCTCGAAAGCGACCAAAAACACTTCGTGTTCGCCGGCGACCAGGTGCTGCAAGCGGAAGGCGCCGTTCTCGTCGCTGAAGGTCCAGCGCACCGCTTCACCCGAAACCGTCGAGACGAGCACCCCGGGCGCGGCTCGCCCCTCCCCATCGAGCACGCGGCCGACGAGGGACTCCGTCGGCCGGGCCAGTTCGAGGGCCGGCAGACTGAAGGCTTCGCGCACCGCGGCGAAGGGCGCGAGCGGCGGCCCGGGCGCTGCCAAACGCAGCAGCCACCACAGGGCCAGGGCGGCGAGCGCCGCCGCGGTCAGGAGGCGCCGGATGCGTCGCATGGATCTCGCCGGCCGGAATCGAGTGCGTCGGCGCGCGCCACCAGAGCGTCGCGCAGGGCCGCCGCCGGGGGGAACTCGCCCAGGTCCAGGGCTCGCAGGCTGTCACAAAAGTCGCCCAGGCCGCGGGCTCCCGCACCCAGGTAGCTCACGAGCCTCACGCCCATCTCCAGGCGGTCGCAGGCCCGCGCGAAACGCGCTTCGCGGCCGGCGCCGGTGCGGTACTCCGCCGCCAGGGCCTCGGCTTCGCCGCCCAGGGGCCCGAGCAAGATCCCGGCGGCGCGCTCCTCCGCCAGGGCCTTGGCGCCGGGCGGCAAAAGCTCCGCCGCAGCCCGCGGCAGGTCGGTCAGAAGCGCTTCGGCGGCGTCGTGCACCGCGAGCAGGGCCAACACGCGCCCCAAGTCCACCGGCGGCTCCAGGCGCGGCGCCAGGGCCAGGGCCACGAACTGCGCCGCGTGGCTGTGGGCGGCGACGCTCTCCGCCCGGCCGAGCCCGGCCAGCAGCCAACCCGAGCGGGGCACGTCCGCCAGCCGCCCGAGGGCGACCAGGGATTCGATCCACGCGGCGACCTGGGCGGGGGCGGGATCCGCCGTGGGGGCGGTGCGGGGAGGGGGAGGCTCGGCCACGTCCCCCAGGGTACGGACCCCCGAACCGCCCCGGGTCGCCCCGTCGCGGCCCCCGGCGGACCTGGGCGCATGGAGGTCCCCCGGCGGGGACCCTATAGTCTGTGGCGCCCGCGCCCCCCGCCATGCTCCTGCACCTGCGATCCAACCTCGGTCCGCGCGAACTTGCCTCCGTGGAGGTCGTCGCCCGGGAGTTGGGTTTGGAGCTGCGCTACCTGGACGCCGGGCGCACGGTGGTCGAGCTCCGCGGCCCCGCCGACCCGCGTGCCCGCTCGCGTTTCGAGGACCTGGCCGTGGTGCGCGCGGTGCTCGACAGCGCCGACCAACCCGAACGGGTCCAGGCCACGGCCGAGCGCCCGCACGGCGAGGTGCGCATCGGCGCCGCCCGCTTCGGCGGCGGACACGTGGCGTTGATCGCCGGGCCCTGCGCGGTGGAGGACCACGGCCGCCTGCTCGAAATCGCGCGCGCCGTGCGCCGCGCCGGGGCGCTGGTTTTGCGCGGCGGCGCCTTCAAGCCGCGCACCTCGCCCCACGCCTTCCAGGGCCTCGGTCCCGACGGCCTCGAAATGCTCGCCGAGGCCCGCCGTGAAACGGGCCTGGCGGTCCTGACCGAAGTGCTCGATCCGCGCGACGTCGCCCGGGTGGGGGAGGTGGCCGACGCGTTCCAAATCGGCTCCCGTTCCATGTCCAACGCCGCGCTCCTGGCGGAGGTCGGCCGCACGGACAAGCCGATCCTGCTCAAACGCGGCCTCGCCGCCACCGTGCGCGAATTCCTCTTGGCCGCCGAATACGTGCTCGAACGGGGCAACTCGCGCGTGATCCTGTGCGAGCGCGGGGTGCGCGGCTTCGACCGCGTGACCCGCAACCTCCTGGACGTCGGCGCCGTCGCGCACCTCAAGGGCGCCACCCACCTGCCCGTGATCGTCGACCCGTCCCACGCCGCCGGCCGCGCCGACCTGGTGCGCCCCCTCGCCCGCGCCGGCCTGGCCGCCGGCGCCGACGGCCTAATCGTCGAAGTCCACCCCGCCCCCCACGAAGTCCACTCCGACGGCGCCCAAGCCCTCTCCCCCGCCGCCTTCGCCGACCTAGCCCGCGAAGCCGAACAACTCGCCGCCCTCGACGGCCGCCTCGTCCTGCGCCCCGAACCCGCCCTCGCCTCCCCCTAACCC
>JBJHAV010000099.1:0-12823 GCA_050480685.1 Planctomycetaceae bacterium
ACGAGCACCGTGCCTTCCCCCGCGAAACCATCGGTCGAAACCAGCGGCAGGAACGCATCCTCCGCACCGATGCCCGCCGCCAGGATGCCCGTGGTCAAACCGTGCAGCCAACTCACCGACTGACCGGCCGCGTGGGGCTGCGGCGTGGTGCCGAGCAGCCCGCGCCCGCCTTCGGCGACCTCGATCGTGCCCGAAGCCGGATCGAGCGCGCGGTAGGCGATCCACTCCGATCCGATGCGCAGCACACCGCCGCCCTCCGGCAATCCCGCCAGCAGCGGCGCCGCCGAAGTCGCGTCGAGGAAGGGCAAGCGCAGGGTGCGCGGGCGCACGCGCAGGCCCGTGTCCTGGGCGCCGATGTCCACCGCCAGGATCATTTGCCCGCCCAGCGCACCGCCGCCGAAACCCGCCGCGGTGCCGAAGTTGCTGCTGCCGAAAACGACCTCGTCGATCACCGCGGGCACGGGACTGCCGCCGCCGCGGTGGTCGCCGCCGATGGCGAGCCGGTCGATGCGCCGCGGGCGTTCGCCGGAGGGGAACAGCACCAGTCGGCCGCGCAGGCGCGCGTCGCCCACGGCCTCCGGACCTTCGACGCCGGCCGCGATGGGCACGGGCACACGCTGCTGGAGCGCGACGTAGATCGCGTCGGTTTTGAAGCGCGCTTCGTTGACCGTGACCGTCGGCCCGCTCTGGCTCGCCAGTTCACCGGGCACCGAGTTCCAGGCGTGCACCAGGTGATTCAGGGGCCGGTGCGCCCGGTGCACGACCACGGGCCAGGCCGGATCCTGGGGGCTGGCGTCCACCAGAAAAGCGTGGTCGAGGCGCCCGGGCCAACCGGCCTGGGGATTGCCGCCCCCGGCCGCGCGCACGCGGAACACCGGCAGGATCGGCGTGCCGGGAGGATGGGCGTGGCTGTAGGTGCCGAGCACCCCGCGGAACTGGAAGGCGGTGCGCGCGGCGCGGGTCACCGGCTGGTCGTCGTCCTCGGGTGTTCCGATGGTCGGCAGCCAATAGGCGAGCCCCGCCGCTTGGGTGCCGCCCTGGCCGAGGGCCGAGGGAGCAGCCAGCGGAGCAGCCAGCGGAGTGGACAGCGAAGCGAGCGGCGGCGCAGGCTCGACGGCGGTGATGGGCAGCGCCGCACCGGCCGCGGCCGAAGCGGGCACGGGGGCCGAGGTACCGAGCAGCGCAGCGAGCGGTGAATCGCCGCCTGCCCCGGGCGCGGGGCCCAGGGCGGAGCTGCCGCCGCCACCGCCGCCGCCACCTCCTCCTCCGCCGCCGCCGGGCGGCGAAGAGAGTCCGCCCAAGGACCCGAAACCGGACGTGACCGCCAACCAGAGCTGTTCGAGGGCCAGGGCGTCGTCGCGCACCAGTTGCCCGGAGACAACCGAGTCGTAGCGCACCCACTCGGTGCGCTCCGCGTCCTGGATGCGCGTGAGTTGGACAAACTCCGAAGCGCCGGGCGAGGGCGGCAAAAATTCGAGGCCGGCCCCCGCGCCCGGGGCGGGCAGGGAGATCGGCACCACGAAGGGCCGCATCCCCAGATTCGTCTGCATGCCCTGCCAGTCGGACCAGTTGCTGGTCCACTGGGTGACGAAGGCCCGCGTCCCCGACACGCTTGGAAGGGTCTGGGTCCCGACGCCCAGACCCGGCAGTGTTTCCGGCCCGAGCCCCCACTGGGCGATGCGCAGCACGCCGTTTTGCACCGAGCTGTAGCGCACCACTTCCACCCCGAAGATCGGCACGCCGTCGGCGGTGGCGGGCTCGGTCAAAACCTCGCCGGTGGTGGACAGGGTGATCGTCAAACGCCGCTGCAAAATCGCCGCGAAACCGCCCTGGGGCGAAAACGCCTGGGCGACCTGCTCCGCGGTCACGCCGACATCCGCCGGGCCGAGCACCAGGCCGGTGACGTTGCCTTCTCCACCGACGAACCCGCGCCCGATCAACACCTGCCCCGCCATGGGGAAGTTGGCGTAGAGCTCGGGTCCGAAGGGCGCTTGCTGGCCTTCGATGCCGACCACCTGGGCCACGGCGAAGGGGCCCAAGGACACTGGAAGCTGCGCCTCGCCGATGGGCGCGTTGCTGTCGAGGGGCAGGCTGTAGCCGTAGAGCTGCACCGGCGTTCCGACCGGATGGCTGTCGTTCTTGATCAGCCCGAGGCTGAAGCCCCCCTCGACCGTGGCCGTGACCAGTTCGCGCGCCAAACGGCCGCCGCGGCCCGCCTGGGGGCCGCTCTCGCGCCGCGCGGCGTCGAAGGTGGTGGGCGAGGTGCGCTCGACCTCGATCAACTCGTCGCCGATGCGCAGCACGCAGCGCTCCGGAAAACCCATCGTGGTCTCGACCCGCACGGCCGTGTCCCCCGAACCGAGCGCCGCGGCGAGGCGCGTCAAACCCGGCGTGCGCGCGGTGGCGAGCCCATCCACACGCAGGGTCATTTGGTCCGGTCGATTGCCGGACACGTCGATTTCCACGTGGCTCCAGGTGTCGGTGGGCAACCCCGGGCCCTCACCTTCCTCCAGGGCGAAACGCACTTCGCCGGCTTCGCGGAATCCAGCCGTACCTGGGTGATCGCCGGCGCAGTCGAGCACACGCAGGACCAGGTCGCCGTTCTCGACGATCAGTTGCACCCGGTCGCCGTCCTCGCGTCCCCCGCCCACGTCGAGCAGAAGCGCGCCCTCCGGCCAAGAACGCGGTTTGACCCACAGGCCGAAGGAAAGCGGGCGCGCCAGGGAATCGCCCTCGACCCAGCGCACGCGGCCGTCCGCGGGCGCCAGGCGCACGGCACCGCTCGTCAACAGCCTGCCCTCCGGGTCCGTCGTCTCCCGGTCGAAGTGCAGCACACGACCCGCGCGCGGTCCGGCTTCGTCCTCGCGCGCCACCCAGGGCTGGATCCAGGCGCGCTCGCCGCGGGAAGCGTAGATCGGTTCGCGCGCGGCCAGATCGTCGGTGCCCTCGAAACCGATCAAGGAAAGTTCGGCCGGACCGCGCGGCGGAGGGGACGCCCCGTGGCGCGTGTCGTACACGCTGGTGGGCTCCGGGCCACTGGCCCAACCGGGCGCGCCGCGGCCGAGGCGCAGGGCCTCTTCGAAGTCCTCCTGTTCGTGCCACAGGTGCAGGAGTTCCCCCGCCGGCGCGATCCACTCCGCCTGGCGGCGCGCGGCGCGGGCGCGTTCCAAACCGCTGGGCGCGTGGGCCGCCGCGACCAAATCGAGGGCGTAGGTGTCGCGGGAACGGAACGCGATCGGCGCCGTGGCGAAGGCCAGGGCGCTGTCGTTGGCGTTGCGCAGGTTGCGGTGCAGCGCCATGGCGTCGCGCGGGTCGAGGAACGGCCCCTCGCCCGGCGCGGCCAAGGGCAAGGGTTCCGGACGGCCCCCGCCGGGCTCCACCACCTGCAGCCCCGCGGCCGGCAACAACACGCGCTCCAAGAGGTCCTGCCAACCCTCGAAGGGTCGACCCTCGACGATGCGGCGCACCAACTCGCCCGCCTCGCTGGCGGTGACACGTTCGTTGGTGCCGGCCAAGGCCACGTTTTCAAAAAGCGCCGCCAGCACCGCTTCGGAGGCGGTGTTGAGGTTCACCGGCCGCCGCGCGAGCACCGAAACCTCCGCCACTCCCCCCTGCCAGTCCTGGCCGACCGCATCGAGCAAAACCACGCGCCCGCCCCCTGAAACGCGCAGCACGATGGCGATTTCGCTGCGGCCCTCTTGGCGTATGCGCACGGTGGCGCCGGGGTTGAACCAGCGCGCTTCAGAAACCGTCAACACACACGACTCGCCCGCGCGCAGGTCCGCCTGCAAGCGCACCGGGTTCTGCCAGCGCGCACCGCCGCCCACACCGGCCAGGAACGACCCCATCGCTTCGAGCCGCGCCAGGCGTTCGGGCGCGATGGTTCCGCTAATCGAGAAGTCGGCCAGGGCCTCGAAGGGCGAAGCGGGCACCTCGCCGGGATCGACCTCGAATCCGCGCGAGGCGCGCCACATGGCCAAGGCGAAGGCTTCCTGGGGAAGCACCGCCGTGCCGGCCCCGTGATTGCGCGGCGCGGAGGGACCACAGCCGGTTTCGCTAGCCAGGAAACCGCGCTCCAGACCGAGCAACACGTTGCCCTCGCGGCGCGCGAAGCGCACCAGCTCGCCGTCGATCCAAAGGATGCCCGCTTCCCCAAAACCCGAAGCGTCCGCCAGGCGCAGTTCGATGCCTTGGGCGGTGAGCGGCGCGAGCAGGTAACTCGCCGACCCCATCAGGTTCCCGATCAGGTGCGGCGACGCGCTCTCGAAATCGACCAGGGCCGAGAGGTCCTTGGCGCGCACGTCGAAGAGGATGCCGTCCGGATCGCCGAAGGCCCCTTGGCCGGCGCCGGTGGAGAGTTCGTCCAAGGAGTCGAAGTGCGGCGTCGTGTCCCGGGAAGGGTGGCTGCCCGCCAAGCGGTGGCGCGCCAATCGAGCCGCATCGTCGAGCCCCGCGCGGGCCTGGGCGCGCGCTTCGAGCCGCGCCACCGAAGCGTCGGAACGCCCGGCCACCCAAACGAAGGGTGCGCAGAGCACCAGGAGCGCGAGCAGCGCCAAGAGCACCACCACCAGGGCCAGGCCCCGGCGCTCCCGCCCCGTTTGGCCCAAAACCTCTTTCGCGCGCAGCTTCACTCGACCCCTCCGAAGCGGGACACGCGCACACGCTCGATGAATCCGTCCAGGTGCATCAGATCCAGTACGAGAGGCTCCGGGTGCAGCCGGCGATCGAGAGTCCCGTCGGCGGCGAAACGCACCTCGAAGGGCCCCGCCGCGGGCCAATCCAAACCGGGCGGCAGGGCCACCGGTTCAGAGAGTTCCACCTGGCGCACGACCAGCGCATCGAGGGCCCCCGAGAAGGGCCGTTGCCCGTCGCCGAGCACAAAACGCCCGCCGCCCTGGGCTAGGGGCTGGCGCTCCGCTTCGCGCGCGAGCACACGTCCGTCGACTTCGAGGGTGAACTCGCTGCGGTCGTAGGTCAAAACGACGCGGGCCCAGCGGCCCAGCCCGACCTGTCCCGCGGGCACCTCCAGATCGAGTCGCCCGTGCACGGCGCCGTCGGCCCGGTCCTCGCGCACCAGTCGCATCCAAGCGTTCAAACCCCCGTCCGCCGCGACCGTCAGGCCGGCGACGCCGTACATGTCGAAGACCACGCCGGAGCGCGCTTCGGCCAAAAACAACGCGAGATCGACGCTGAAACCGTCGGTCGGATCGAAGGCCGTGCCCAGGGCCAGGCCCAGTTCGATGCCGGCGCCGCCGCGGCTGGGGGAGAAAGCCACGGCCCGGCCCAAGTAGCCCGCGTCCACGGGAGCCACGGCGCCGAAGGGCACCGCCGCCAACTCGCGGGCGCCGCGCAGGTCGTCCCGCTCGAATTGCCAGGTGCCCACGGCGCGCTGGGTAACGGTGACGAGGGCGCGCTCGGCCGGGTCGTAGCGCAGGGCAGCCGGGGCGCGCTCCGCCAGGGCCGCGCTGTGGGCCGCGCGCAGACCGCCGCGCACCCAACCGGCGCCCGAACCGGAGCTCAGATCGAGACCCGCCAGCACCCCTACGCCGACCCCCAGAACGATCCCGAGGATCGCCATGGTCAGGATCAACTCGAGCAGCGTCAGGCCGCGTCGAGTGCGGGGCGCGCGGGGCATGGTGGGTTAGCGGCGGGAGAAGTGGGTGATGTCGTCCTCGGTGCCGAAACGGCCGTCCATTCCGGCCGAGATGAGCTGGAAACGACCGACCTGGTAGTGGCGCCGCGTGCGTTCGTCCACCAGGGCGCGCGCTTCGGTTTCGATCCACTCGCCGGTATCTAGATCCTGGGTCAGGTAGCGGTCGATGCGTCCGTAGTCCGCGCTGTGGAAGTAGGCCAGCGGATTGCCCCACAGGTCGACCAGTTCAAACAACTCGGACGTGCCGAGCTCCGACAGGGGCCGCAGGGACTGGTCGCCGTCGACGTTCTCCAGGTCCTCGGGGAAAATCGCCCCGCCGCCCTCGAATCCGCGGGAGAAAAGCGCCACCACGAGCGCCTCGACACCGATGTTGAGGGCGTTGGGCGGCTGGCCCTGTTCGCTGGTGAAGCTGCTCGGTGGGAAGTCGCCGAAACGACGCTCGTAGGCCTCGATCACCGCGGCGATCTCCGCAAGCCGCGTGCGCGTCAGGCGCTCCTTCGCCAGGTCGCCGCTGCGCCCGAGCTGGAACACCAAAAACCCGGCCAAGAGGCCCAGGATCAGCATCACCGCCAACAACTCGAGCAGCGTGAAGCCCGACCGCGCAGCGCCGCGGCGTCGGCGCGCGAGCCCCTGGAACGAAGGATTGTTTTCCATGCACGTCAGCGCGCCAAGCGGCGCACCACCTCCACATTGTCGACGCGCACGCGCACCGGGCGTCCCAAGTCCCCCTCGGCGAACACACCGAGTTTGATCTCGGCGGCGGATCGGGCCAGGCCGGCCAGGGGTTGACCCTCCAGCACCGGGATGCCGTCGAGGGCCACCGAGACGCGCGTGGCGGATCCTTCGCCTTCGCGCTCGATGCGCACGCGCACCCAGCGCCCGGAGGGGAAGTCGATGCCGGGCAGATCGATCCAGGCTTCTTCGCCGGCGGTTTGGCGCACGATGCGGAACTGGGCCGCGCCGTCGCGCGCGCGGGCGATGGCCACCTGGGCCTGGATCTGGCGCCGCCCGGCGCGTTCGATTTCGCGGGCGGCGAAAACGCCGACGCGGGCGACACTTTCGGGATCGACGTAGAGGTCGAGCTCCAGGCTGACGAACTGCTCGCCGGGGTACTCACGCCACAGCCGCGCTTCGCCGGCTCGCGAGAAGGTACCGCCGAGCAGCACTTCGCCGGCCTCCAGCCCGACCCGCGGGCCGGCGGCCTCCTCCACGAACCATTGGTTCGCAAGCACCGTGCGCTCGAAGGTGTCGCTCCAGATCACGCGCCGGCCGTGTTCCTCCAGCCGTTCGATCTGACGCTTTGCCCAGACACGACGGGGATCGCTTTCGGCCTCCCCGCGCAGGGCTTCGTCGAGGGCAGCCAGGCGGATCAGCGCCTCTTGTTCTTCGCCCGAACGGTAGAGGCACCAGGCCAAAGCGCCGCGCGCCGCGGCCCGGTCGCCGTCCAGGCGCAGGGCCGCCTCGGCCGCTTCGCGGGCCTCCAGGAACGCGTCCAAGTACACCAGGCAGAGGGCCCGCCGTTCGAGCAGCGCCGCCCGATCCGCGCTGCGCTCCGATGCGACCTCCAGGGCCCGCGCGAAGTAGCGCTCGGCCTCGGCGAAACGCCCGCGGCGCCAGTGCAGCTCTCCGGCCCAGGCCAGGGCATCCTCGAAGTCCGCATCACGGGCGAGCGCCGCGCGCAGATCCTCTTCCGCCCCGTCGTCGAGGCCCAGCTCCACCCGCAGGCGACCGCGGTGCACGAGGGTCCACGGATCGTTCGGCTCGACTTCCAGGGCGCGATCCGCAAAGGCCAGGGCCTCTTCCCCGTAGCCCGCGCGGTCCGCCAAGTAGGAAATCGCCCGCCAGGCCGCGTGCGCGTTCAAAGGATCGCTCTGGGCCGCGCGGCGCAGGTAACCGAGCGCGCGCTCCGCCTCGGCCGCATCCCGGCGAGCGAGGGCTTGCTCCACGGACACGAGACCGCGCGCGAGCAAGAGGGTGAAGGGCTCGGCGCTGTCCTCCAAACCGGCGGGCGAAGCGGGCGCCCCGTCGGCGCCACCGGCGAGCAACTCCGCTGCCTTGCGTCCGGCCAGGGCCGCGGCGGAGTCGGGCACCGCGCGCACGGCGGCTTCGTACTCCGAGAGCGCATCCGAAATCCGGCCGAGGGCCAAGAGCGCGGCGGCCAGATCCAAGCGAATCGCCAGGCGCAGGTCGCGTTCCTCGGGGGTTTGCGGAGCGGAACGCTGGGCCGCTTCGAGCAGCGCCAGGGCTTCTTGCGCACGCCCGCGCGAAAGCAAAAGCTCACCCAGGGCCCAGCGCGCGGCCCAACCGGTCCGATCACTGCGCATGGCCTCGCGCAGACGCGCCTCGGCCGGCTCCCAGAGCAGCAGGCGCGCTTCCAGGCGAGCGAGGGCCACCTGGGGTTCGGCGAGGTGCGGGAACCTGGCGATCAGATCCTCGTAGGCGCCCACCGCGCGCTCCAGTTCGAAGGCGCGTTCGTGGCGGCGCGCGAGCAACAAACGCGGTTCCACCGCATCCGGATCGTGGGCGATCAACTCACCCGCGAGTTTCTCCGCGATCTCCAGGGCGCGCGGCGCGCCGTCCGCGGCGGACAATGCGCGCTCCGCCAGGGCCAAGGCGGCCGGAGCGGTCGAGGGGCTGATGTTGCCGGTGAACGAAGCCCAACCCAGCTCCAACTCGTTTTCGAGGGTGGCCGCGAGCCCGAAGGCCAGCACCCGCTCGCGCTCGTAGCGCACCGGCGGCTGGCCGCGGAAACGCGGCGCGCCCGTGGCCGGATCCACTTCCTCGAAGGGGATCGCGTCGTTCGGCAACCGACCGAGCGCCAGGCCGAACCGATCCGGGTGACGCAGGTGCCCGAAGGTCGGGCGTCCGGGCACCAACTCGATCCAGTCGTAGATCTGCTTGAGCCCCTCGTTCAGGGCCAGTTGTTCGGCGGGCGAGATCAAACCCGCGCGGGCCGCGCCGGCCAGTTCCGCGGGTGTCTCCGCGGCCAAGGACGCTTCATCGGCCCAATCGGGCTCGACTTCGTCGAACAACCCGGGCGCCGTGAAGGTGCGCCGCGGCGAACGCAGGGTTTGGGCGAAGAAGCCGGGCAGGGGTCCCGGCAGCGGCGGCGGCGCGAGCAGGGCCAGGGGCGGCAGGGGCGGCTCCTCGAAATCGAGGGGCGGCAACGGGCGCGTGTCGCTGGGCGGATCGAAGGCCGAACGCCCGGTGGCGGCGAGGCGCGGCAGGTCCTCCCGCGCGCGCACCGCGTCGAGGGGCGGAGCCCCGTGCCGCGTGAGCTCCGGTGCACGGGCAGCGCCGCCCAGGCCCCGCACCTGGGGCGCGGCGCCGTCGAAGCGTTTCCAGCCGACCAGCGCCAGCAGCACGAGGGCCCCGGCGAAGACCACCTGTTCCTGTCGCATCCTCATCCCTGCACCCCCTCGGTCGGCGCGAAGGGTGTCACCAGGGGCGCCACCAGGGTCATCTCCAGTTGGGCCATGCCCGGACGTTGGCGCTGGGACTCCAGCCGGAAACTCTCGATCATCAGCGGCGCGTGGCCTTCCCGTTGGGTGCGTTCCAGGGTGCGCGTCAGGGCGGCGCCGCGGCCGACCAGCACAACCTCCACCCGCGTGCGCTCGACAGCGCCCGCGCCGCCGCGGCCCGTCAGGCTCGGATCGAGCCGGATGCGCAGGCGTTCGACACGCTCGACGCCCTCGTCGACCGCCAGCGACACCAACCGTTCGACCACGTCGAGCCCGTCCAGGGTGCGCGCCAACTCATCCTCGCGGGTCGGCGACTGGGCCGGCAGCCCGAAGGTCGGATCCACGTGCACGTTGCGCCGGCGGGCGCGCGGCAGGAGTTCCTCGCGCACGGCGGCGACCGCGTCCAAATAACGCGCCGCGCTCACCGAACGCCCCGGCTCGCGAAAACCGGGCCGCGGCCGGAAAGCCACCCGGGTTTCCAACTCCTCGAGCGCCAGCCGCAGGGCTTCGTTGTCCTCGCGGGCCAGGGCCTCGTGTGCCGGTCCGTGGGTCGGCTGCGCCAAACGCGCGCGCAGGGCGTTTTGGCGCAAGCGCTCGGACCGCAGATCGCTGCCGATCCAACTGTCGACCACGGCCAGGGCGATCAGGAACAGCACCAGCCCCCCCGCGACGCGCAGGACAAAGGTGCGGTTTTCCTGCCAATACTCCTCGATCTTCACGGTGTTTCCTCCCCCGCGCCCGCGGGCGCCGGCGGCAACATCAGGCACAGGTCGAGGCTGAAGCGATCCTCCTCGGGGCTGAGGCGCTCGACGATGCGCGCCTCGGGCAAGTGCCCGCGCAATATGGAGAGGAACTCCACGAAGGTCTCGCCCCGCGGGCGGATGCCCTCCTGGGCGCGGCCTTCCACGGTCACGATCGGCAACTCTCGGCCCCGTTCGATGCCCAGTTCCGCGTGGTGTCCGCTGCGGCCGGTGACGCTGGTCAGCCAAAAGTTCGGCGGTAGGCTCGCCGACAGGGCCGACAACACACGCACGGCCTGTTCGCCGCTGCCGGCCAGATGGAAGAGCTCCTGGGCGCGCTGGCCCATGGCGTCGCTCTCGCGCACCAGGTCACCCGTGCGCGCGTGGGTGCGCGACGCTTGGCGCTCCTGGCGTTCCAGGGCACCGACCGCCAGGCGCAGGCTTTCCAGGCGCCCGTGTTTGGTCCACGCGTCGTAGCCGACGAAGGCCACGGCCAGGACCGCCGCCGCGATCAGGAAGAGTGTGCCGCCCAGGAACTGACGCCGGCGCTCCAGGGCGGCCGGCACGATCTCGATCGAGTAGGCGTCCGGATCGGAACCCGCGGTGGCCAGACCAAGGGCGATCACGGCCTCCGACCGCCGCCGTTCCAAAAGCGCCTGGGCTTCCGCGCCCAGGCCCTCGAAGTTCACCACCCGGAAGGGATCGAAGCGTTCGACCGCCACCGAAAGCGCTCCCGATAGGTAGCGCTCCAGCCCGCGCACGCGGGTGCCCCGGCCGCTCAAGAAAACCCGGTCCAGCTTGAGGCTCGGCACCTTGATCTGGGTGCGCGCCAGGCTGAGCGCCGATCCGATCAGGCTCGCCAACTGCCCCGCGGGACCCAAGCAGGTCTTGGTGGCGCGTTCCGCATCCCCCGCGGTTTGGGCGCCCGGCGCCAAGTCCACTTGGCCCTCGAGCACACCTCGCGCCTTGGCGGGCGACAGGCCCAAACGCTCGCTCAGGGCCTGCTCGAAGAGCCCCGAACCACCCGAAAGGCTGCGCGCGAAGACCAAATCGGCGCCGCGCACGAGCACCACGTCGGTGCTTTCGTGCCCCACGTTGGCCAGCAGCACCGTGTCGTCCATGACAACGCCGTAGCGCAGCCACGCGTTGTAGAGTCCGACCGCGTTCGGGCTGAAGGCGTCGAGTTGGCCGCCGGCGGCAGCGATCGCGGCAAGCGGCGGCTCCAGGGCGTTTTCGCGCACCATGGCGAGCAGCACCGTGTCCTCGCCTTCGATCTCGGGCAGCTCCGGCAACAGGTTGAAGTCGGCGGCCACCGCGTTCGCGGCGCCGACTTCCTCGACCTCGAAGCGCATCAGCTTGGCCAGTTGCCAGTCGGGCAGCCGCGGCACCCGCGAGTAGCGCAGGTTCATATCCTTGCCCGTGATGCCGACGCGCGCGGTGCGCGGGGCAAAACTCGGCTCCAGGACCTGCCAGGGATCGCTGCCCGGCTCGAACTCCTGGAAGTGGAAAGCCGTGACCTGGAAGCCCGTGCCCTGCACGCGCCCTTCGATCAGGGCCGCCGAACGGCTGCCCACGTCCACACCGGTCGCCTTGCGCGCCATGACTACCTCGGTTCCTCCGCTCGTCGGCCATCCGCCGCGGGCGCGATCGCGGCCCGGGCCGCCTCCGCGCGCGATGCCAGGCGCGGCGCATCGGCTTCTTCCAGGTGCCGCCGAATTTCCGCGAGCACACCTTCGCGCAGGTCCATCCGGCGGGCATCGCGCGCGCGCGCTTCGCCCTCCAGGTCCCGCGCCAAAATGTTCGCGCGTTCCTCCAGTTCCGTGCCGGCGTAGCGCGCTGCCAAGGCGCGGGCCTCACCGGCCGTGCGCGCATAGAGCTCGCCCAAATCGAAGAACCGCGCGCGTTCGGCTTCCTGCTCCAGCAAACGCAGCTCCGCCAAACCGGCCGCGAGCGCCGCCGCCAGCGCCCCTTCGGCCTCGGACACCAACGCGGCCTCGAAGGGGAAACGCTCGAGCAGTTCGTTCCAGCGCTGCAGGGCTTCCCGGGGCCGACCCGCGGCGCCCGCGGCCCGGGCTTCGCCGGCCAAACGCTGGGCTTCGGCCCGCTCCGCCGCGAAGGCCACCTGCACCACCATCGAACCCGCCCCGGGCGCGAGTTCCACCGCCAGGTGCAGCCGGCCGCCCTCGGGCGCGGCCGTCACGGGCCGGGGCGGATCGAAACCGAGGCGCACCATTTCGAGATCGTCGCCGATCAAAAGCGCCGAGACCTCGGCCACCTCAAAGCGCGTTGCGTGCACCTGATGCCCGGCGGCGCCCAGGGAGGCCAAGCGGCGTTCGTACCAGCCCTCCGAAAGGCTGAGTTCCAGCCGATGGCCCGGGCCGGGAGCGCTCCAGGTGAGTGCGAGGGAGTCGCCCTGGGGACGCATCTCCAGCTCCAGATCGGCCGGCATCGGCCCGAGGGACACGGCGGACGATTGCCCCGCGGGAACAGGTCCCGCCGCGCGCGCGGTCAAAAGCACACGCCCGAAACGCGTCAACCACACACCCGCGCCGACCGGTTCCAGGCGGAAGTCACCCAACTCGCGCGCGCCCTGGGAACCGGCCGGGGCGTTGAGCGCAAAGGCGTCGTCGAAGGCCACCGTGCCGAGGGCGCGGCCTGCGCCTTCGGGGGAAACATCCGCCGCGCTCGCCAGCGGATCGCCGGCGGCCAAGAGCACCCGGGCGTAGCGCGCACCGGCCGGCACCGGGGCGTCGAACTCGAGGCGCTGGAAGTCGGAAACACCCGCGAGGCGAGGCCCCCAAACGGTCAGGCCCGCGCCGTCGTCACCTTCGGCGGCCTCGAAGGCGAGTCCCAGGCGGGCCGCCACTTGGCCCTCGGCGAAGGCGTGCACACCGACGCGCAGGCGCTGGCCCGCGCGGGCATCCAAGCGGGCCGAACGGGCCAGGGCCCGCTCGCCGGTTTCCACGTCG
>JBJHAV010000100.1:0-12799 GCA_050480685.1 Planctomycetaceae bacterium
TCCTTCCCCCGTGGAGGGGAGGGCCGGTAGCCTCTTCGCCCCGTGAAGGGTTGGCGAGAGGTAGTCCGCGTCCAGGGGCGACTGGCCGGGCCGGTGGTGCTCGCCCAACTCGGCATGATGGCCATGGGCCTGGTGGACGTGGCCATGGTCGGGCACATGTCCGGCGAAGGCGCCGCCCAGGTGGGCCTGGCGGCGGTTTCCCTCGGGAACATGCTCTTCTGGATGGCCGCGGGTTTTGGGATGGGGGTTCTAGGGGCGCTCGACCCGGTCCTGGCCCAGGCCCGCGGGGCGCGCGATCGGCGCGGTTTCGCCCTCGGTGTGCAGCGCGGTTTTGTGCTCGGGCTCGTGCTCTGTCTGCCCCTGGCGGTGCCGCTGCTCTTCGCGCGCAGCCTGCTCGAACTCGCCGGACAACAACCCGAGGTGATCGGGCCGGCGGCCCAGTACACCTGGATCCAGATCCCGAGCCTGGTGGCTTTTTTCGCCTTCCAAATCCTGCGTCAGACCCTGCAGGTGCTCGGGCGACTGCGCCCGGTGCTGATCGCCGTCGGCCTGGCGAACGTGGTCAACTTCGTGCTCGATTGGGCCTGGATCCACGGCAACCTGGGGTTTCCGGCCTGGGGCGTGGTCGGTTCCGCTTGGGCCACCTGCGTGTCCCGTTTCGCCATGTTCGCGTTCCTGGCGGTGGCGGCCTGGCCGGTGATCGCGCCGCGGCTCGGACGCTTTTCCCGCCGCGCCCTGGAGTGGCGCCCTCTGGCCCGTTTCGTGCGGCTCGGGGCGCCGATCGGCTTGCAGCACGAGCTGGAGTTTTTGGCCTTCGCCGTGGTCGGGCTCTTGATGGGGCGCATCGGGGTGCTGGAGCAATCCGGCCACCAACTCGCCATCACCCCCGCGGCCCTGACCTTCATGGTGCCCCTCGGGGTCGGCGTCGCGGCCAGCGTGCGCGTGGGGCACGGGGTCGGCATGGGCGACGGCCCGGGCGTGCGCCGCTCGGCCGCGGTGGCGTTGCTGATCGGGGCGGCGTTCATGGCCCTGTCCTCGTTCGTGTTGCTGATCTTTGCCCTGCCGATCGCGGGGTTGTTCACGAACGACGCGGATCTGGCGCTGTTCGCCGCCACGCTTTTGCCCTTGGCGGCGGCCTTCCAGCTTTTCGACGGGGTCCAGGTGGTGGCCTTGGGTGTGCTGCGCGGCGCCGGCGACACCCTCGTTCCGATGCTCATCAACCTCCTGGGGTATTGGCTGATCGGTTTCCCCGTCGGCTACTACCTGGCCTTCGGAGCCGGCCTGGGCGCCCACGGCCTGTGGTGGGGGTTGGTGGCGGGATTGGGCGCCGTGGCGGTGCTTTTGTTCCTGCGGGTGCGCCGCCGGCTGGCCGAGACCCTCGTGCGCGTGGACCTGGATCGGCCGCGAGGCTAGTTTCGCCGGCCATGGCCGCTTCCACGGATCGCAGCCCCGCCGAAACCGGCCTCGTTTCCCGCGCCCCGGCCGCCCTGGCGTATCTGGCCGTGCTGGCCACCTTGGGGCTGCTCGTGGTGGCGCGGGACCTCTTCATCCCATTCGCCGTGGCGCTGATGCTGTGGGTGCTGATCCAGGCCCTGGCGGACGCGGTGGGATCGCTTTCCCTGGGCGGCCGGCGTTTGCCTGCTTGGGCGCGCTTGGCGGCCGCCGGAGTGGTGATCGGCGCGGCCGGGTGGGGCATGCTGCGTTTGGTGGTGCGCAACGCCGAGCGTGTGGCGGCGCTTTTGCCGGGGTACCAGCAGAATCTGGAACAGCGCCTGGCGGAGTGGGGGCCGAAGCTGGGGCTCGGGGCCATGGAAACCCTCGGCGATCTGGTGGGGGACGTGCCCGTCATGGATCTGGTGGGCCGCTTGGCCCAGGCCCTGGGCGCTTTCGCCGGAACGGTCGGGTTGGTGCTGATCTACCTGCTCTTCCTGCTGGTGGAGCAGCGCTTTTTTCCGGCCAAACTCGCGGCCCTGTGCGGCGATTCGGACACCACGCGCAGTTGGACCGAAGCGCTCGGGCGGGCCCGCCGCCAGATCCAGGGTTACGTGGGCATCAAAACCGCCGCCAGCGCCGTGACGGGCCTGGCGAGCTACGCGGTGCTGCGCTACCTGGGTGTGGATTTGGCGGGTTTTTGGGCGCTCTTGATCTTCGCCCTGAACTTCATTCCGACCCTGGGTTCGATCGTGGCGGTGGTCTTTCCGCTGCTTTTGGTGCTGGTGCAGTTCGACGCACCGGCCCGGCCCTTCCTGGTGGCGGCGATCGGGCTGATCGGCATCCAGGTGGTGGTCGGCAACGTGTTGGAACCGCGCTGGATGGGCGATTCCCTCAACCTGAGCCCCCTGGCCCTGATCCTGGCCCTGAGCGCCTGGGGCGCCATGTGGGGGGTCGTGGGCATGTTCTTGAGCGTGCCCCTGACCGTGATCGTCGCGATCCTCTGCAACCAGTGGCCCAGGTCCCGCGGCATCGCGATTCTGCTCGCCGCTCGGCCCTTGCCATCCAGCCCCCCGCCCCGTTGACCGAAAGAGCCCCCATGAGCGACTCCCGTGACGGCCGCGCCGCCGTGGACACCAATCCCGCCGCCTGGCGCAGTTTTCTGGGGGGCTTCCTGATGGGGCTCGCCAACCTGGTGCCGGGGGTCAGCGGCGGCACGATGATCCTCGCCCTGGGGCTCTACGACCGCTTCGTGGGGGCCGTGGCCGGTGTCACGCGCCTGCGGCTGGAGACCCGCACGGTGGTGTTCCTCGGCATCCTCGGGGTTGGCATCGCCACGGCGCTGCTCGGCGCTTCGGGGGTCGTGGTGGCCCTGGTGACCGAACACCGCTGGGCCATGTACAGCCTCTTCATCGGGCTGACCTTGGGCGGAGCGCCGGAGCTGTGGCGCCTGGGCGGCGGCGCGCGCCCGTCGGTGCTCGTGCCCGCCGCCGCGGGGCTCACCGGCATGTATCTGGTCGCCACCGCGGGCACCGCGGCGATATCCGATTCGTGGGTGCACCTGCTTTGGCTCGGCGCCCTGGCCGCGTCGAGCATGATCCTGCCGGGCATCAGCGGCGCGTACGTGCTCTTGATCTTCGGCATGTACGAAACGGTCGTCGGCGCGCTCCGATCCCGCGGCCAGCCTGGCGGTGCTCGTGCCCGTGGGGGTGGGAGCGGTGCTCGGCATCGCCTTGCTCTCGAACCTTTTGCGTTGGCTTTTGCGCTCCGCTTCGGGCCCGACCCACGGGTTTTTGCTGGGCCTCTTGTTGGGTTCGGTCCTGGGCCTTTGGCCTTTCCAGGAGCCCGTGCACCCGGAACTCTCCCATCCCCAGCGGCGCAAGGCGGTCGAGGCCCTGGTGCTCGACGGGCAGGCCCCGCACCAGATCCAGGAGCGCACCGGCGTGGCGCTCGGGGATGCGGAAGCGGCCAGGCTCCAGCGGGACTACGGCGGGCTCTCCAAGGGCGACCTCAAGCGCCTCTCAGGCGAACTGCGCCGGACCGAGGTGCGCCCGGCCCAGGGGGGCATGGCCCTCGGCCTTGCCGCCTTGGGCTTCCTGATCACGATGGGGCTCGCGCGCACCTCGCGCCGCAAGGGCTGATCACCAAGGGAGCGCTGCAAGGCGGGCGGGCGAATCGCGAAGGACTCCGGTGTAGCCTGTGGCTGCCGTCCCCTGTCCGCCCAGCCCCCCCGCAATGAGCCACCCCGCCCTGCCGCGCAAGAACACCGCCGCCGTCGTCAGCCTGGTCTTCGGCATCCTCGCCTGGATTTTGCTGCCCGTGGTCGGCTCCCTGGTGGCCGTGATCCTCGGCCACAGCGCCCGGCGCGAAATCCGCGAGGCGCATGCGGCCGGGGAATCGATGGAGGGGGACGAGATGGCGGTGATCGGGCTGGTGCTCGGTTGGGCCCAGTTGGGCATCATGATCCTGACGCTGCTCGTCATCCTTTTCATGGTCCTGTTCTTCGGGGGCCTGGCCTTCTTCACCGCGGCGTGACCGCGCAGCCTGAGTTCGACGCTTGCGACGTGGCCGTGATCGGCGGCGGCGCGGTTGGACTTTGGGCCGCCCTCGAACTCGCCGCCCGTGGACAGCGGGTGGTGGTGCTCGAGCGCGCGAGCGCCGGTTCGGGCGCTTCTTTCGGCAACGCGGGCTGGCTGACCCCTTCCTTGGCGTCGCCCCTGGCCGCGCCAGGGCACCTGGCCAAGCTGGTGCCGTGGATGCTCGACCCGGAAAGTCCGTTCCATGTGCGCCTGTCGCTGGAACCGGCCCTTTGGTTTTGGCTGGCGCGTTTTCTGCTCGCCAGTCGGTCGAAGCGCTTTGAGCGCGGCACGCGGGCGATGGTCGAGCTGTGCCGTTGGAGCGTCGATGCCTGGGAGCGCGCGGCCGCCGAGGAGCCGGACTTCGGTTTTGCCCGGCGCGGGCTTTTGATGCTTTTGGAAAGCGAAGCGGCCGCCCGCGCCGCCCGTGGCCACGCCGAGCGCACGGCCGAGTGGGGGGTGCCCTTCGAGTGGTGGCCGGCCGAGCGGGTGCGCGCCGAGGAGCCGATCGTGCGCGGGCCGCTGCTCGGCGCGCTGCACTATCCCGACGACGCCCACTGCGAGCCCAACCTGGCGCTGGAGCACCTGGCCGCGCGGGTGCGCGCCGCCGGCGTGCGTTTGCTTGAAGACACACCCGTGACCGGGGCCAAGCGCCGCGGCCGGCGTGTGGTGGCGCTCGCGACCGGGCGCGGCCGCTTGGTCGCGGACCGGGTCGTGCTGGCGGCCGGGGCCTGGTCCGGCCAGTTGGCCAGGGACTTGGGCCTGGGCCTGGCGATGCGCGCCGCCAAGGGATACTCGCTGCTCCTGCCCGCGGGGGAGCCCCATCCCACGCGCTCGCTCTACCTGGCCGAGCGCAAGGTGACCGTCACGCCCCACCGCGCGAGCCTGCGGCTGGCGGGCACCCTGGAGCTGGTCGGCATCGACCTCGCGGTTTCCGAGCGCCGCGTGGCCGCCATCCTGCGCGCCGCCCGGGCGATGCTCGCTTTGGGTGCGCGCGAGCCCTCGGGTCCGCCCTGGGCCGGCCTGCGCCCCTGCTTGCCCTCGGGCATGCCCGTGATCGGCCCGGCGCCGGGCAGCGACAACCTGTGGCTGGCCACGGGCCACCAAATGACCGGCCTCAAGTGCGCGCCGGGCAGCGCGCGGCTTTTGGCCGAGTTGATGGCGGGTGAGCGCCCGAGCTTCGATCCGGCGCCCTTCGCCGCCTGAGCCCGCCCCTCACGGGAGCTGGCGCACGGGGCGGAATCCCTGTTCCGCGCGAACGGCCCACTGCGCCGCGAAAGCGGGGGTAGTTTGCCTTGGGCGGGCCCAGCGAGGGTCCGTCCCCAACCGCGAAGCGCCGCCCAGCGACACCACCATGAAGGTCCTGCACGTCTCCCGCACCCTGCCCCAGGAGATGTTGGGGCCGATGGTTCTCTCCCGCGCGGTCAAGGACGCCGGTCACGAGATGCGGGCGCTGTTCCTGCCCGACCCGCTCTGGCTCAAGAAGATCCGCGACTACGCCCCGGACGTGATCACCTTCAGCGTGATGACCGGGACCCATCGGCAGATCTTCGATCTAAATCGTTTCCTCAAAGCGCGCTTCGACTTCTTTTCGCTGATCGGCGGGCCCCATCCGACCTTCGTCAAGGACTGTGTTTTGGACCCGGCCATCGACGCGATTTGCGTGGGCGAGGGGGAAGGGGCGATCGTCGATCTGCTCGGCGCCCTCGAACGGGGGGAGGATTGGCGCGGCATCGCGAACCTGGCCTACGCCGATGAAGAGGGCACGCTGGTGGTCAACCCGCTGCGGCCCCTGGTGCGCGACCTGGACGCCCTGGGGTTCCCCGACCGCTCGGTGGTCTACGACGCGCAGCCGCTCTACCGCGACAGCCCGCGCAAGGTCTTCGTGACCCAACGCGGCTGCCCCATGTCGTGCAGTTTCTGCTTCCACCACGCCTGGCGCGGCAAGGTCTATGGGGAGCGCAATTCGCGCTACGTGCGCAAACGTTCGGTCTCCAGCATCATCGCCGAGGTCCAGGAGGTGCGTGCCAAGTACCCCCTGCGTTTCGTGCACTTCGTCGACGACATCTT
This sequence comes from Planctomycetaceae bacterium, assembly GCA_050480685.1. Lineage (GTDB taxonomy): Bacteria > Planctomycetota > UBA1135 > UBA1135 > JBJHAV01. Next base: position 6,078 of record JBJHAV010000100.1, read on the forward strand.
CAACCTGCGCGGCGATTGGCTGGCGGAGTTTTGCGAGCGTTGGCCGAAGGAGGTCGGCCTGCCCTTCGACGTGATCCTGATGGCCAACATGACGCGCGAGGAGCACATCCGCCAACTGAAGGCGGCCGGGTGCATCTACGCCCGCGTGGCCTTCGAGGCGGCTAGCGACTACGTGCGCAACCAGGTCTTCAAGAAACACACCGAACGCCGCGAACTGGTGCAAGCGGCCGGCTGGATCAAAAAACACGGCATCCGCCTGGGATCCTTGAACATGCTCGGGGCGCCCGGGGGCACCCTCGAGGACGACCTGGACACGGTGCGCCTGAACATCGAGTGCGGTGTCGATCACCCCCTGTGTTCGATCGTGCAGCCCTACCCGGAATTCGAGATCAACGACATCACGCGCGAGATGGGCATCGCGGTTTCGAGCTACGACGATTTCCCGGCCCAGTTCAACCGCGGCGCGACGATCCACGTGCCCGACCAACGCGCCATCGAGAATCTGCACAAATGGTTTCCGATGCTGGTGCGCCATCCCTGGCTGATGCCCTTCGCCAAACGCACCTTGCGCCGGCGCTGGATGGCCGGGCCGTTGCTCTTGGCCTACGTGCTCTATTCCGAGTGGCTGGTGACCGAGCAGAACCGGCTCTACGACCGCGCCCAGGGGCATCGTTCGTGGCGCAGCCTGGCGGCGGTGGACTTCACCTGCCGGGTCGCCCAAAAGGCCTTCGTGCGCGTGGCCGGGGCCCTGGGGGGCAAGGTCGTGTCGCGTTTGGCCACGCGCCTACAGATGGGGGACGAGCGGGTGGTCGCGCACATGGAGTGACCGGCCCCGGGTCGGAACTCCAGAGAAGGTCGCGCGGAGCCCCACGCGGATTCCGGCATCCGGCCTGGTGTGCGCGGCGAAGTGTCCCAAAGAAGGCTTGGACAAAGCCGTCCGAGTCCCTGGACACCTAACCCCGAATTCCATGCGCCCCCTGCCCCTGATTGCCCTGGCCGCTTCCCTGGCCGGCACTTCGTTCCTGATCGGTTCCCTGCTCGCCGGCCCGGCGGTCGGCGCCCTGGTCCCCTCCGACACCCGTTCGGTCCCGGCGGCGAACACCGACGAGCGTCCCAACCTGGTCGGCGTGGCCATCCAGGCCGGCTCCTTCGAAACCCTGGTGGCGGCGGTGCGCGCCGCCGGGCTCGTCGAAGCGCTCTCCGGTGAAGGTCCCTTCACGGTCTTCGCGCCCACGGACGAGGCCTTCGCCAAACTGCCCGAAGGCACCCTGGAGAGCCTTTTGGAGCCCGAAAACCGCGGGCTGCTCACCACCATCCTGACCTACCACGTGGTGCCCGGGCGTGTGCTCGCCCGCGACGTGGTCGAACTGAAGGAGGCGCGCGCCCTGAACGGCCAGCGCATCGCGATCGCCGTGGGTGAAGAGGGTGTGAGCGTGGCCGGTGTGAACGTCACCGCCACCGACGTGCTGGCTTCCAACGGCGTGATCCACGTGGTCGACGCGGTGATGATGCCGAACACCGAGGACCTGCTCGACACCGCCGCCGGCGCCGGTGCGTTCACCACCCTGGCGGCGGCCGTGGAAGCCGCGGGCCTGGTCGAGACCCTGCGCGGCGACGGTCCGTTCACGGTCTTCGCGCCCACCGACGAGGCTTTTGCCGCCCTGCCCGAAGGCGCCTTGGCGGATCTGCTCAAGCCCGAGAACAAAGAGCGTTTGGTGGCCGTGCTCCAAATGCACGTGGTCGCCGGTCGGGTCTCGGCCCGGGAGGGCCTGAAGGCCGGCTATGCGCGCACCTTGGGCGGTCAGCGCCTCGGCCTGCGCGCGGACGAGGACGGCCAGGTGTTCGTGGGGGGCGCGCGGGTGCTGAGCGCCGACCTGGACACCACCAACGGCGTCATCCACGTGATCGACCGCGTGCTGCTGCCCTGAACCATCCCGGGTCCGCTGTTTCGAGCGGTTCCCCATGACCCTGGGCCCGTCCCGCGTCCGCCGCGGGGCGGGCCCCGTTGTTTGACCCGAGGGGCCCGGCTGGGGATGCTCCTGCCTCCGGCGGCGAGCGCCGGCCCTCCCCATGTACCTGATTCCCATCGGCGTGCCGATCTTCCGCGGCGGGGGAGAACTGCTTTTGCACACCGACTGGCGCCGCGCGCTGGTGCTGCTGCGCGATTCCCTGGGCGGGCGCTACGGGGATCTGGTGCTGCTCTCCCCGTGGTTGCCGGCGGATGGCCCCGAGGCCAAGGTCCAGCGCCTGGAGCCCTTGGCCGGTCTCGACGGTGTGCGCGCCCTGACGGCCCACGACGCCCGCGTGCGCGCGCGGCGTTTTTGGTCGCGCGAGGTCGGACCCTGGCGGCGCCTGGTGGACCGCCAACTGGAAAGCGCCCAGGTGCTGCACGGGGGCCTCGACGAACTCTTCCGACCGATGATGGGCATCGCCGTGCGGCGGGCCTTCGCGCGCGGCGTGCCGACGGTGTTCGTGCAGGACACGGACGTGGTCGTGCAGATGCCGGAGTTGGCGGGGCAAGGGGCGTTGGCCCAGGCGCGGGCGAAGCTCTACGTGACACTCTTCGAGCGGCTCTGCCGGCGGGCCGTGGCGCGCGCGGACCTGACGTTTTTGAAGAGCGGCTCCTTGGCCCGAAGGTACGCGCCGTACGCGAAAAACCTCAAGGAGATCGAGGACACGAGTTACCTCTCCAGCGAGATCGCGCCCGAGGCCTCCGTGCGCGCCCGGGCCGCCGAGTTGCCCGGCGGGCGTCCCTTGAAGCTCGTTTATTGCGGGCGCCTGGTGGAGCGCAAGGGTGTGCACGTGTCCCTCGACATCGTGGCCGAGGCCAGGCGCCTGGGCGCGAACGTCGAGTTCGAGGTGATCGGTTCCGGCCCGGCGGAAACACGGCTCGCCGAGCGGGTGCGCGAGTTGGGCCTTGTCGATGCGGTGCGGCTCAGCGGCGCCGCGGCCTACGGCCCGGAGTTGCTCGCGCGCCTGGCGCGGGCCGACGCGCTGCTCTTCACGCCGACCGCCGAAGATACGCCGCGCATGATCTTCGACGGCTACGCGGCCGGGTTGCCCCTGGTGGCGGCGGCGATCCCCTACGTGGAGGAGCGCGCGCGGCGCGAGCAGGCCACGTGGCTCTTGCCGCGCGGGGACGTGCGCGCCGCCGGCGAGGCCCTGGCGCGCCTGGATCGCCGGCGCGGCGAGTTGGTGGCGTTGACGGAAAAGGCGCTGGCCGCCGCGCAGTACCACGCGGCCGATGCCTGGTACGCCCGCCGGGCGGAGTGGACCCACGAGGCGGTGGAGAGGCACCGCGCGGCGCGGGGTTAGGCCGGCGTCAGCGGCGGCGCCACACCGGTGGCGAAGTCGTGCAGTTCGAGCTCCAGCCGCGTTTCGCCGCGGAAGGTGTTCCAGCGCGGTGTGTAGACCGCGTGGATCGGCGTGCCGGGCATCAACTCACGGAGGCGCTCGCCCTGGCCGAAGGCCATGGCGCGCAGGGCGTGGGCGCCGCGGCGCAGTTGCAAGGCCAGGTGCCGGCGGTCGGCGCCCACCGCGCGCGGCGCTTCCGCCAGGCGCAGGTCGCGGGTCAGGAAGACGGGTTTGGGGTTCTTCGCGCCGAAGGGTTCGAGCTTTTCCAGGGCGCGCATCAGGGCCGGGTTGACCGCGTGGAACTCGAGTTCGTCGTCGATGCACAGGGTGCGTTCGCGCGCGGGGGAGGCGGCCAAGACCTCGCGCGCCGATTGTGTCACCGCGTCGCGCAGGGCCTCGACCGCGTCGGCGCGCACTTCGCAGCCCGCGGCCTGGGCGTGGCCGCCGAAGCGCTGCATATGCTTAGCGCCGCCGGTCAGGGCGGCGAGCAGGTCAAAACCCTCCGGCGCGCGCGCGCTGCCGCGGCCCTCGGCGCCGTCGAGCCCGATCACCAGGGCCGGGCGGTGGAAACGCTCCACCAAACGGGCGGCGACGATGCCGACCACACCCTGGTGCCAGGGTCCGGCGAGCACCAACATCGGGTGGCGTTCGGGATCTTCGTAGGCGCGCGCCTGTTCCATGGCTTCGGCGCTGACCCGGGCCTCGATCTCCTTGCGCTCCAGGTTCAAACGGTCGAGCTCGCCGGCCAGGCGCGTCGCGTCCGCCTCGCTCTCCGCGAGAAGCAGCTCCACCGCCCGCGCGGCGCTGCCCAAGCGCCCGCTGGCGTTGATGCGCGGGCCGATCTGGAAGGCCACGTCCTCGGCGCCGATGCGGCGTCCCTCCAGACCCGCGCTGCGCCGCAGGGCGCGCAGCCCGTGGGATGTGGTCTGTTCGAGGGCGCGCAGTCCGTACCAGGCGAAGGCGCGGTTTTCGTCGAGTAGAGGCACCACGTCGCAGACCGTGGCGATGGCCACGAGCGCCAGAGCTTCGTCGAGGAACGTTTTGAGTTCGGGCCGCGCGCGCCGGCCGCCGGACAGTTCGCGGGCCAGGCCCCAGGCCAACTTGAAGGCCACCGCGCCGCCGCACAGCTCGCGCCAGGGATAGGTCGAATCGGCGAGCTTCGGATTGACGATGGCCGTGGCCGGCGGGAGCGCGCCGAAACGCGGGTGGGGCGGCGGCGGTTCGTGGTGGTCGGTGACCACCGTGTCGATGCCGCACTCGAGCAGTTGCGCGATGGTCTCGAAGGCGCTGGTGCCGTTGTCGACGCTGACGACCACGCCGGCTTCGACCGCCCGCGCGCGCGCCACCGAGTGGGGCCCGAAGGAATACCCGTCCACCAGGCGGTTGGGGATGTGCCAATCGACCCGCGCGCCGACCCGCCGCAAGAGGTCCATCAGGAGCGCCGTGCCGGTCACCCCGTCCACGTCGTAGTCCCCGTGGATCAGGATGCGTTCGCCGTCGCGCACCGCCCGCGCCAGGCGCTCGGTGGCGGCGGCCATGCCGGGCAAAAGCGCCGGGTCGTGCAGGCAGTCGGCGCTGCGCTCCACCAGGGGCCGGGCCTCGGCCGCGTCGCTGAGCCCGCGGGCGGCCAGCAGGCGGGCCGCCTGGGGATCGACCCCCAGGGCCCGGGCCAGGGCCCGCGCGCGCTCCGGGTCGGGGGGGGCGAAGGACCAACGCATGGGGCGAGGGTAGCGCGGGCCCCGGCGCTATGCTCGCCCGGGATGGCTGCCGATTCCGCCCTGCGTCACTTACCGCCGGTGGACCAGTTGTTGGCCGATCCGGAGTTGACCGCGGCGCGGCAGACCCTGGGGCGCGGGCAGCTCCTGCTTTTGGCCCGGGAGGTGTTGGCCGCGGAGCGCCGGCGCATCGCGGCCGCCGGGCTGGGCGCCGAGGAAGTCGCGGCCTGGGTGGCCGGCGGCGGCCCGCGGGAGGCGCTGCTCGCCCGGGTGGCGCGGGAAGCCAAACTCGGCGTGCGCCGTGCCGTGAACGCCACCGGGGTCGTTTTGCACACGAATTTGGGGCGAGCCCCCGTGCACCCGGAGGCGGCCGCGCGCATGGCCGAGGTCGCTGCCGGGTACTGCGTGCTTGAAGTCGACCGGTTCGCGGGTCGGCGCAATCGGCGCGACGATCGGGTGGGGGAGCTGTGCGGGCGGCTGTTTGGCAGCGAGGCGGCGATCGCGGTGAACAACTGCGCGGCCGCGGTGCTTTTGACCCTGCAGAGCTTGGCGGGCGGCCGGGAAGCGCTGCTCTCCCGCGGCGAACTGGTGGAAATCGGCGGTTCCTTCCGCATGCCGGCCGTGATGGAGCGCGCCGGCGTGACCCTGCGTGAGGTCGGCACCACGAATCGCACGCGCCTGGCGGACTACGAGGCGGCCCTGGGGCCCCATAGCGGGCTCTTGCTCAAGGTGCACCAGAGCAACTACCGCATCCGCGGATTCACCGAAGAAGTCTCGGCGGCGGAGTTGGCGCGGCTCGGCGCCGCGCGCGGCGTGCCCACGGCCTACGACCTGGGTTCGGGGCGGCTGCACCCGGAGGGCGCGGGCGCGCTGGATTTCCTCGGGGACGAACCTTCCGTGGAAGAGGCCCTGGCCTCCGGCGTGGACCTCGTGATGTTCAGCGGCGACAAGCTGCTCGGCGGCCCCCAAGCCGGCCTGATCCTCGGACGGCGCGCGGTCGTCGGCACCCTGCGCGAAAATCCGCTCTACCGGGCCCTGCGCCTGGACAAGGTAATGCTGGCCGGGCTGGAGACGACCCTGGAACTCTTGCTCTCCGGCCGGGCCGACGAGTTGCCGACGCGGGCGCTCCTGCGGCGCGAACCGGCCGACCTGGAAGCCCAAGCGCAGCGCCTGTCGGCCGAACTCGCCGCCCTGGGCGGATTCGACACCCGCGTGATCGAAGAACGTTCCCAACCCGGCTCCGGCAGCGCCCCGGACGTGTTCCTCGACACCCGCGCCGTGGCCGTCAGCCACCCGAACTGGAGCGCCGAACGCCTCTCCGCCGCCCTGCGCGCCGGCACCCCCCCGGTCTTCGCCCGCATCCAAGACGGCCGCCTCCTGCTCGACCCCCGCACCCTACTCCCGGGCGACGAAACCGCCCTCCTGGCCGCCTTCCGGGCCCTGGCTTGCGCCCCCTCCTGAGCACCCTCGGGTGTACGGATTCGGGTGTAGAAAGTGTGCGACTCCCTAGACCCGAATCCGGACACCCTTTTCGGGGATCGGTGTCGACCGCGGGGGGGGCTGGGGACACGCACCTTTGGCTTGAAACCGCCGTCCCATTGGGGTGGTGGCGGAAAGCGGGCCCGGCGCGGATCATCGAGGTCGGCCAGACCC
>JBJHAV010000101.1:0-12768 GCA_050480685.1 Planctomycetaceae bacterium
CTCGAAGTGCGGCCCACGATCCAGCATGACCACAAATACATCGCGCTGGAACTGCAGCCCACCGTGGCCCGGGTCGTGGCCCTGCGCGACTTCGCCACCGCCTTGGGTGGCACGACCCTGGCGCCGGTGGAGTTCCAGCTCCCCGAGCTGGAGGTCGAAAGCGTCTCCACCACCGTGGTGGTGCCCGACGGCGGCTCGATTCTCTTGGGCGGCCTCAGCCGCGTGCGCAACATCGAGCGCCGCGCCGAAGTGCCGTGGCTGGCGAACATCCCGCTGCTCGGCTTCTTCTTCAAGCGCGAGGGCTACAACGACGAGAAGTCAAGCCTCATGATCCTGCTGCGCGCCGCGATCACGGACGTGCAGGAAGAGGTGGCCCGCATGGAGCGCCGCAGCCGCTGACCCCAGGTCTCCTGGGGGTGGGTCCGATGTCCGCGCTCCGCGCCGTCCTGTTCGACATCGACGACACACTCTTCTCCACGTCGGCCTTCGCCTCGCGCGCCCGCGACAACGCGGTGCACGCGATGGTGGAGGCCGGCTTGCGTTTGCCCCCCGAGCGGGTGCGCCGCGAGCTGGACGAGGTCATCACCGAGTTCTCCTCCAACTACGACCACCACTTCGACAAGCTGCTGCAGCGGCTGCGTCCCAGCTCGATCGGGCGCGTGAACCCGGCCCTGATCGTGGCCGCGGGCGTGGCCGCGTACCACGACACCAAGTTCCGCGAGCTCGCCCCCTGGCCCGACGTGCAGCCCCTGCTGCAAGGGATCGTCGCGGGCGGCCTGCGCGCCGGTGTGATCACCCACGGCTGGACGGTCAAGCAGGCCGAAAAGCTGGTGCGGCTGGGCCTCGTACCCCTCTTCGACCCAGGCGCGATCTTTATCTCCGACCAGATCGGGATCGCCAAGCCGAACCCCAAGCTCTACCAGGCTGCTTTGGTCGAGTTGGGGCTGGAGCCCCAGCAGGTGCTCTACGTGGGCGACAACCCGGCCCACGACATCGCTCCGCCGGCGAGCCTGGGCATACGCACCGCCTGGGCCAGGCGCGGCGCCCGGGTGAAGGAACTGCCCGCCGGCATCGTGCCCGACCACATCGTGGACGACTTCAGCCAACTGCTCGACGTCCTGGTGGCGAGCTACGGGCTAACACGCCCCTGAGACGAGCCGCGCGGCGACCCGCCGCATCGATTCCGCGGCGACCCCCGCAGCCATTCCCCCCGCGCCGCCCCCGCGGGTCGGGTCAGGGCCGCGGAGCCGGGCCGCCCTGCTCCTGCACCAGGTGGCAGGCCGCTTGGTGGGTCGGGCTGAGCTGGGTGGGCGCCGGGTATTCGGTCCGGCAGCGCGCCACGGCCACCGGGCAGCGGGTGTGGAAGTGGCAGCCCGAGGGCGGCCGGATCGGCGAGGGCACATCCCCTTGCAGCAGGATGCGCTCGCGGCGCCCCCCGGGGCGGGGATGGGGTACCGCCGAGAGCAGCGCCTGGGTGTAGGGGTGGGCCGGGCGCTCGAAGAGTTCCTGGGCGCTGGCGCACTCGACGATGCGCCCCAGGTACATCACGGCGATGCGGTCCGAGAGGTACTTCACCACCGACAGGTCGTGGGCGATGAAGAGGTAGCTCAGGTCAAACTGCTCCTTGAGGTCCTGGAGCAGGTTGATCACCTGGGCTTGGATTGAAACGTCCAGGGCCGAGACCGCCTCGTCGCAGACGATGAACTTGGGCCGCAGGGCCAGGGCCCGGGCGATGCCGATGCGCTGACGTTGGCCGCCGGAGAACTCGTGGGGGAAGCGGTTGCGCGCCTCGGGCCGCAGGCCCACCGTGCGCATGAGGTCGGCCACCCGGTCGTCCATCTCCTGACCCCGGGCGATGCCGTGCACCGCCAGGGCCTCGCCCACGATGCGCGCCACGGTCATGCGCGGATTGAGGCTGGAGAAGGGGTCCTGGAAGATGATCTGCAGGTCCCGGCGGAAGCGGCGCATGGCCTCCGAGCCCAGGCGGAAGAGGTCCACCTCACCCCCGGGGGCGCGGTAGATCCCCTCCCCCGAGGTGGGCTCGATCAGCCGCAGCAAACTGCGCCCGGCGGTGGTCTTGCCGCAGCCCGACTCCCCCACCAGGCTGAGGGTCTCGCGCGAACCCACGTCGAAGGAAACCCCGTCCACGGCGCGCACATCACCCACGTGCCGCGAAAGGATGCCCTTGTGGATCGGGAAGAGCTTTTGCAGGCCGCGCACCGAGATCAGCGGGGACGGCACACGCACGTGGATCGGGGCCACGTCGAAGGCAAGCGTCGCAGGGGCAGCGCCGGGGGCGCTCGGGGCGGAAGTCTTCGCGGTGCTCACAGCGCCAGGGCCTCCTCCTGCCGGTGGCAGGCCACGGTGTGTTCGGGCCGGCCGGGGTTCGCCGCGTTCAGCAGCTTGGGCTCCGCGGCCGCGCACTCCTCGGTTGCGATCGGGCACCGCGTCCTGAATCGGCATCCGCTGGGGAACGCATGGGCCGCGGGCACGATGCCGGGGATCGTCTCCAGCCGCTGGCCGGGGGCCGCCAGGTCGGGCAAGGAACGCAGCAACCCGATGGTGTACGGGTGCCTGGGCCGGGTGAAGATCGAAACCACGTCCGAGTACTCCACCACCTTGCCGGCGTACATCACGGCCACGTGGTGGGCGTTTTCGGCCACGACCCCCAGGTCGTGGGTGATCAGCAGCACGCTGGTGCCCTCGCGCCGCTGTAGGTCGCGGATCAACTCCAAAACCTGGGCCTGAATGGTCACGTCCAGGGCCGTGGTCGGTTCGTCGGCCACCAACAAACGCGGATCACAGGCCATGGCCATGGCGATCATGACCCGTTGGCGCATGCCACCGGAAAGCTGGTGCGGGTACTCGTCGACGCGCTTTTCGGGCGCCGGGATGCCGACCCGCGCCAGCATCTCGATGGCCCGGGCGCGCACGTCGGACGCATCGCCGCCGCGGTGCAGGCGAACGACCTCCTCGATCTGGTTGCCGACGGTGTAGACCGGATTCAGGGCGGTCATCGGCTCCTGGAAGATCATCGCGATGCGGTTGCCGCGGATGCTCCGCAACTCGCGCTCGGAGAGCTTCAAGAGGTCCTGGCCCTCGAAGAGGATCTGGCCGCCGGCCACCCGGCCGGGGGGCGAAGGCACGAGCCCGAGGATCGAGAGCGCCGTGACACTCTTGCCGCAGCCGGACTCCCCCACCACCCCCAGGGTTTCGCCGGAGCGCAGTTTGTAGCTGACGCCGTCGACGGCGCGGCTGACGCCGTCCTCCGTGTCGAAGTGGACCTGCAGGCCCTTGAGTTCGAGCAGAATCGGGGCCTGCTCCAAAGCCGCGCGGCGCGCGGTATCGCTGGTCTCGGGGCTCGTCATCTCACACCTTCATGCGCGGGTCGAGCGCATCGCGAAGCCCCTCTCCGACCATGTTGTAGCAGAACACGGTCACGAAGATGAACAGTCCGGGGATGACCTGGGTCCACCAGAAGTCGACTTGCCGGGCCTCGTTGAGCACCGAACCCCAGGAGGGGATCGGCAGTTTGATGCCCAGTCCGAGGAAGGACACCGCGGATTCGAGCAGGATGCCCGAGGCCACCGCGAAGGAACCCGCCACCAGCACCGGCCCGAGGGCGTTCGGCAGCACGTGGCGGAAAACGATGCGGCCCGAGCGGAAACCCAGGGCGCGGGCGGCGATCACGTAGTCCTGGCCCTTGAGCTTGAGGAACTCACCGCGCACCAAACGGGCCACACCCGTCCAGCCGATCAGCCCGATAGTGATCACGATCGCCGTGATCGGGTGCATCAGCGTCTCTGGGATGACAGCCACCACCACCAGGATGAAGAAGAAGGTGGGCAGGGCCTGGATGACTTCGATCACCCGGGAGATCACCAGGTCGACCCAGCCCCCCATGTAACCGGCGATCGCCCCGAAGAAGACTCCCAGGGAGACCAGCAGCGCGGCCGAAACCAGGCCGACCATCAGGCTGATGCGCCCGCCGTAGAGCATGCGCGCGACCAGGTCGCGCCCCAGGCCGTCCGCTCCGAACAGATAGCGATGCGGCGCGTTGGCCGGGGGTTCGCCGAAGCGGATCTCCGGCGGGTTCGGCGGGGGCAGGGCGCCCGTGACCGGGTCGGGCTGGGGGGCGCGGCGGCCCCGCACGTAATACCCCTCCTCGCTCAGTTCTGCCATGGGCAGCCAAGTCGGCGGCCGGAAACGCTCGTTCAGGTGGCTCTCGGCGAACCCCATGGCGATCGGCGCCATGACCACGCGCGTGGCCACGATGTCCCCTCGGGTCAGGCCCTCCTTATAGGGCGAGGTCTCGAAGGTCATCGAGCCGCCGACCAAAACGCTCCAGGCCAACGCGGCGGCGAAGGACGAGCCGAGCACCACGCCCAGCTTGATCCGCCTCGCCCGGCGGATCCGGGCCCGATCCCCGTGCAATAGGCGCCGGTTGACGAGCCGGTTCCAGACCGGCCAGCTCAGCACGAACAGCCACAGCACCATGAAAAAGACTTCGGTGGCCGTGGTCGACTCGAAGATCGGCCAGGAGCGCCGCGGAAGAAGCGCGACCCCGCCGGCTTCGGGCTGCTCGGGATCCAGGGGCTGCAAGGCTGTGCGCAGGCCCCGCGAGCGATCCCGCAGGGTGCTTTGCAGCTCCGACAGGGATTCGCTCTCCCCCGCCCGGGCCGCCCGCTCGAAGTCGGTCAGCAGTTCGACGACCTCCTCCAGGGGCGCGCGGTCCTCCTCCGCCAGGAAATTGCGCAGGGTCTGGATGCGGCCCTCGAGCGCATTGCGCTCCAGCCCCAGGGCCTCGTCGAAGCTGCGGATGCGCGATTCGGGCCGCAGGTTCGCCAGGAAACGCTCCTCGCCCTCCATCACCAACCGGGTGTAGCCGGTCAGTACGTTGGGCAGGGTGCGCTGGGCCTGGGTGTACTCGCGCTGGTTGAAGGCCTCCAGCAGGAAGGGCCGGTCGTTGGCCAGGAAGGGCGCGAAGATCGCCAGGGCGTAGAGCAGCGCCAAAACCGCCAGACACGCCTTGACCAGGGGCCGGCGGCCGATTTGCTCGAAGACGCCGTCCCAGTAGTCCTTGGAATACCCCGCGGCCTCCGGCCCGACCGGCGGCGCTGACGCCGGTCGGGTGCCTTCGTCCAGGGGGCCGGTCCCCTCCGCGGGGGAGCCGGTCGGCGCATTCGCGCCCACAGGGTTCCGATCGGTCATCAGTCGTAGCGGATCCGCGGGTCGGCGACGGCGTAGAGCAAGTCGGAGATCAGGATGCCGATCATCGTCATGATCGCCGCGAAGAGCGTCACGGCCATGATGATGTTGTATTCGCGCGCGTTGAGCGCCTCGAAGGCGTACTTGCCCATGCCGGGGATGTCGAACACGTACTCGACGATCACCGAACCGCCGATCAGGGTCGGCAGGATGGCGGCGAAGATGGTCAAGATCGGGATCAGGGAGTTGCGCAGCACGTGCTTGAGCACGACGACGCGCTCCGTCAGGCCCTTCGCGCGCGCCGTGCGCACGTAGTCCTGTTTGATCGTGTCGATCACCCCCACGCGCATCTGGCGCGACAGGTAGGCCAGCCCTGTGTAGGTCAAGCAGACGATCGGCAGGGTCGTGTGCCGCAACAGGTCGAGCAGCTTGCCTCCGGCGGAGAGGTTGGCGAACTCGTTGCTGTGCAGGCCGATCACCGGCAGCCAGTCGAGCAGCGTGCGCCCGAAGATGAGCTGCAGCATCAATCCCGCCCAAAAGCTTGGCACCGCGTAGAGCAGGAACAACACGATGGTGCTACCCACATCAAAGGGGGTGCCGCGCCGGACCGCCGAAAGCACGCCGATCGGCAGGGCGATCAGGTAGGCGATTAGGACCGAGATCAGCGCCAAGGGAATCGTCACCTTGAGGCGCGTGACGATCTGTTCGCTGATGTCGTCCTGGGGCCGGAGGTACGAGGGCCCCAGGTCGCCGGTCAACACGCCGCCCCAGGGTTGCTCGCCGTTGCCCCCGAACCAGGTGTGGCCGTAGGGGCTCAGATCGAAGGGCCCGATGTAGTGCAGGTAGGCCTTCCAGAGCGGCGCGTTCAGCAGGTGGCGCTCGCGGAACTGCTCGCGCAGCGCCTCCACGTCGATGCCCCCTTCCATGGCGCCGTCCGTGCCGCCGGCATAACGCATGGCCGCCGGGTCCCCGGGCGCCAAGCGGATGATCGCGAACACCACGAAGCTGATCCCGAGCAGCGTCGGGACCATCAGCAGCACGCGCCGAAGGATGTACTGGAGCAACGGGGCCGGGAACGATCGAAGTTCGGGGGGTGGGTTTGCGCGCGAGGAGGCGCCCGGAACGGGAGAGCCTGCCGTGGCGGAGGGCCTCGCCGACCCCGACCGCTACGCAGGGCCCGGGGCGCTCCGAGGGCCGGAGCGCTCCGGGCCGGGCTCAAGATACCGCCTAGTGCCTCGCACGGGGAGGGGCGGCGAAGGGCGGAGTGACGAATCGGGTCACTGGGCGCGCGGCGAACCTCCGGGCTCCTCCAGGAACCAGCGCCGGATCGAGTAGCCGGGCGCGATGGCGAAGGGCTGGAAGTTGCGAATGCGCTGGGAGATCGCCGCCTTCGTGGGCACGTTCAACCCGAACATGTAGGGCTGGATCGAGTAGATGCGGGCGTGCAGTTCGTGGAAGAGCCCGCGGCGCACCTCCGGGTCGAGCTCCCGCTGGATCGCCTCGATCAGGCGGTCCACCTCGGCGTCCGCGAGCCCCGAGCGGTTCGAGCCGGGGCGATTGGCCCAGCGCGAGTGCCAGAGCTGCTCCGGGTCGCTCTCCGGGTTCAGGATCCAGGCCAGGTTGGCGGAGTCGAAGTCGTCGTCGTCCAGGCGCTGCAGGAAGGTCGCCCAGTCGCGCGTGGCGATGTTCATGCGGATGCCGATGCGCGCCAGGTTTTCCTGCAGGCGCTGGCCGAAGATCTCGCTGGCCTTGTTGCCGGTCGGCATCAAAAACTCGAACACGAAGGGCACACCATCCTTGTCGATGATCCCGTCGCCGTCGCGATCCCACCAGCCGGCCTCGGCCAAGAGGTCCTCGGCTTCGTCCAAGTCGAAGGGGATCGGCTCCACGTCGTGGTTGTAGTTGGCGCTCACGAAGTTGACCGCGGCGGTCACCCGGGTCGCGAGGCCGCGCTGAACCGTGGTGATGAACTCTTCCCAGTCGAAAGCCATCGCCAGGGCCCGGCGCACCCGTTCGTCGCTCAGCAACGGACGGCGCATGTTCCAACCCAGGTACCCCATCGAGGGCCGATAGAAGTGGGTCTTGTAGAAGCTCTGGGTGAAGGCCCGCTGCTGGGTCGCGCTGCCGAAGTAGTCCTCCGTGCTGACCCGGTCGAAGTAGTCGAGCTGGCCGTTCAAGAGGGCCTGCAAGGCCGCGTCGTCGTTGGGAATGTGGCGCCAGCGGATTTCGTCCACCCAACCGCCGTTGGAGGGGTCGAAGTAATCGTCAAAGCGCCGCGCGACAACCGCCGCCTCGCTCCAGGAGGTAACCCGGTAGGGCCCGAGGCCGACCCAGTTCGTGTTGAGCCGGCTCTCGTTCACGTGCCTGCCCCAGGCCCGATCCGCCGCTTCAGCGTTGTGCTGGGGGTGGCGCGGGTCGCGCAGGTCGTAGCGGTGGCGCGGCAGGATGGTCAAACCGGAGAACACGTCCGGGGCCAGGAAGTACTGATTCTCGTAGAAGAATCGCACCGTGTGCTCGCCGAGCACGTGGCAGTCGAGCAGCTTGGTGAACGAAAAGCGCACCGAGTCGCAGTCGACATAGGGGTTGTGATAACACTCCCAGGAGAAGTAGACGTCGCCGGCATCGAAACTCTCGCCGTCGTGCCACTTGACGTCGTCGCGCAACTCGAAGGTGAAGACGGTGCCGCGCTCGAAGCTGGCGACATCGTCCTTGGGCACGCGCAAGGCCTCGGAAAGCGGACTGGGCTCGCCGACCGGGTGAACCACGTAGTGCTCGCCTTCCTCGACGATGCGGCCGTGAATGCGGTGGCTTCCGCCGCGCACTTCGGTCGCCGCTTCGTGGGGCCCCTTCAGGACCAACGCGTCCTCCACCTCGTAGCTGCGCGCCAGAACCGGCTTGTACTCCCAGGTCTCCCAATCCCGTTGCAGCAGGAACTCATGGGTCTCGTAGAGCATCCAGCGTGTGACCGCGGAGTTCTCGATCATGTAGTTCATGTTCTTCGGGAGACTCGACAGGTGCACGGTAACCGTGCCCCCGCGGCGCGGCGTGACGGCGGTGTCCCGGCGCGGGTGGAACTCATCCGCCGCTACCGGGCCGGGGCCGCCGCGCAGCCGGGAGTCCGCCCTGGCCTGGGGCCCAGCGACAGGCCCAGCGACAGGCCCAGCGACAGGCTCCGCAGCGGCCGGTTCGACGGCGCCGGGGACAGCCTCCCCCGCCGGAGCGGAGGCGGCGGCCGGGGCGCCCCAAAGGACCAGCCCGAGGGCCAGGGCGCTCGCCGGGCCGGCGATGCGCGGGAAGCGGGTGGAGAACGACGCGAAGGGGCGCGGATGCTTCATGGAACGGCCGTGCATGGGATGTCCGCCGGGAACCCAAGGTCCCGGGGAGGTGTGGGCCGCGCCCGGGCCCGTCGGGTCCCCGCGGGACCGCCGCCCGGGGCGCGCTTGGCCAGGATAGCCGTGGGCCGGGAGGGGGCCTACCCGAATCGGGCCGGGCCGGGGCTCGCCCAGGCTAGGATGCGGCCCATGGTGCGCGCTGGCTCCCTGCGGGGCGGTTTCGTGGACGGGCGGCAACTCGCCTCCCTTGGCCTTTTGCTCCTGCTCCTGTGGGTGGCCGTGTGGGTCACCCGCTCGGCCCGTTTGGAGCGTGCGGACTTTACGTTCAACAACAGCACCGAAATCTCGACACTCGATCCAGCCACGGTCACAGGGGTGCCCGAGGGGCGCATCCTGCGGGCCCTGTTCGAGGGCCTCACGGTCAAAGACCCGGCCACCCTGGAGCCCGTGCCCGGCATGGCCGAGTCCTGGGAGATCGACCCCGACGGCCTAATTTACACTTTCCACATCCGCCGTGGAGCCCACTGGACCAACGGGGACCCGGTCACGGCCCACTGCTTCACCTACGCCTGGGAGCGTTTCCTCGACCCGCGCACGGCGGCCGAGTACGCCTACCAGCTCTGGTACGTGGAGGGCGCCGAGGCCTTCTCCACCCAGGTGGATGAACGCGGCCGCCCGATCCACTCCTTCGACACGGTCGGCATCCGCGCCCTGGACGACTACACCCTCGAAGTCCGCCTGATCTCGCCGACGCCGTTTTTCCTGCAACTGACGGCCTTCTATCCGCTCTACCCGGTCAATCGGCGCAACATCGAGGAGGCCCGCGAGGCTTTCCCCGAGACTTGGCAGTTCGAGTGGCTGCGCCCCGAACGCATCGTCACCAACGGCCCTTTCCGCATCGCCGAGCGGCGTGTCAACGATCGCATCCGCCTGGTCAAGAACCACGACTACTGGGACGCGGACGAAGTCGCCTTTGAAAGCATCGACGCGCTTGCCATCGAGCAGGCCATGACCAGCCTCAACCTCTACCTGCAAGGGGAGGTCGATTGGATCAACATCGTGCCGGCCACCCTGGTGCCGCGCCTGATGCGGCGCGAGGACTTCCAGCCCAAGCCCTACTTCGGCACCTACTTCTTCCGCGTCAACACCACCAAGGCCCAGTTCGCCGATGCGCGTGTGCGGCGCGCCCTGGCCCTGACCATCGACCGGCACGCGATCACGGCGAAGATCACCAAATCGGGCCAGCGGCCGTGGTTCTCCCTGGTGCCCTACGGCATGGAGGGTTACACCCAGCAGCGCTTCGAAAGCCACGTGGCGCGCGCCGAGTTGCCCCTGGACGAAGCGCGCCGGCGGGACCACGAAGAAGCCCGGCGGCTCTTCGCCGAGGCCGGCTACGGCCCCGGCGGGCGCACCTTCCCCACCATCGAGATCCACTACAACACCAGCGAGACCCACCGGGCCATCGCCGAGGTGGTGGCGGACACCTGGCGGCGCGTTCTCGGCATCGACGCCAAGCTGCTCAACCAGGAGTGGAAAGTCTACTTGGACACCCAGAGCAACCTGGGCTACGACGTGTCCCGCTCGGCCTGGATCGGCGATTATTTGGACCCGAACACGTTCCTCGACATGTTCGTCACCGGCGGCGAGAACAACAAAACCGGGTGGGGCGACCCGCGCTACGACGCGCTGATCCGCCAGGCGAAGTCGGAGAACGACCCCGAGGCGCGCCGCGAACTCTTGGAGTCCGCGGAAGCGATCCTGATGGAAGCCCTGCCGATCCTGCCGATCTACTCCTACGTCACCCAGAACATGGTCAATCCGCGCTTGGGCGGCTTCCCGGGCAATCTGCTCGACGAGCAGTTCCCCAAGTACTGGTACTGGATGGACGACGAGGAGCTGGCCGAGCGCCGCCGCGATCTGCCGACGCACCTGGAACAGGTGGCCGCCCCCGGGCCGAGCGAGGGGCTCTATTCACCGGCCGAACTGCGCCGGCGCGCCGCGCGGCGCGCCGCGGCGGAGGTCGCCCGTTGATCCGTTTCCTGCTGCGTCGTTTGGGCTGGTTCGCGATCACGCTCTTTTGCGTGGTGACGATCTCGTTTTTCCTGATGCGCGCCGTGCGCGGCGGTCCCTTCGACGGCGAGCGCAGCCTGCACCCGGCGATCGAAGCCAACCTGGCGGCGCGCTACAACCTGGATTGGCCCCTGTGGCGCCAATACCTGCAGTACGTGGGACCGCTCAACCTGCGCGACGATGGCTTTGGGCGCATGCTGAGCGTGACGACAGAGACCGACTACCTGGCGCGCGAAGCGGACGATCGCCCGGCCGGGCGCACCTTTCGGCTCGGGACCACCCTTTTGGTGTGGAGCGGCGAAGTGGGCCCACGCCCCCTGGGCGGCGTCTTGACCGGCGATTTGGGGCCGTCCTTCAAGTACCGCGACTTCACGGTCAACGACATCATCGGCCAGTCCCTGCCGAGTTCGATCGCCCTGGGCACGGTGGCGATGCTTTGGGCCCTCTTGCTGGGCGCCACGGCTGGCATCGGCAGCGCCCTGCGGCGCGGCACGCGTCTTGACCTGGGCCTGCGCCTGGCGGCCACCGCCGGCATCGCCCTGCCCAACTTCGTGATCGCCGGCTTCCTGATCATCCTCTTCTCGTTCCTCTTGCCGCTCTTCCCGGTGGCCGGCTGGGGCGGCTGGCAGCACATGATCCTGCCGGGCTTTGCGCTCGGCGCGCCCTTCGCCGCCTACATCGCGCGCCTGACGCGCACGGGCATGTTGGAAGTGCTCTCCCAGGACCACATCCGCACGGCGCGCGCCAAGGGGCTCTCGGAACCGGTCGTGCTCCTGCGCCACGCCATCAAGGGCGGGGTGCTGCCGGTGGTCAGCTACCTGGGTCCGGCCACCGCCGGCATCCTGACCGGCAGCCTGGTGATCGAGAGCATGTTCGGCATCCCCGGCACCGGCTCGCACTTCGTGAACGGCGCGCTCAACCGCGACTACACGCTCGCGATGGGCGTGACGATCCTCTACACGGTGCTGGTCTACGGCCTGAACACCCTGGTGGATTTGGCCTACACCCTGCTCGACCCGCGCATCGCCCTGGAGGAGAGCTGACCGCCATGGCGACACAAAACCCGGGTGCGCCCGACAAACGTTGGGCGCCGAACGAGCGCGAGCTCACCGTGCTGCTGGAAGAGGCCCGCCGACACCGGGGCGAGAGCCTGTGGCGCGACGCCCGGCGCCGCCTGCGCCGCAACACCAGCGCCTGGGTCAGCCTGCTGTTCCTGGTGTTTTTCCTCGGGCTCAGCCTCTTCGCGCCGCTTTTGCCCCTGCCCTCGCCCATGGCCCTCGACCTGCAAGAGGAGCCCTTGGCGCCGCGCTGGCCCTGGCAAGAATCCCCGCGGGTGACCCCCGAGGCCCAGGCGCGCAAGACCCCCGGCGCCGCCGCCCTGCGCGCCGTCGGCGGCCTATTCGACGATGGTTGGCAGCACCGCACCTTCGTGGACGTGGCCCTGGCCGCGAACGCGCCGCGCGCGCCCCTGGACCCGGAGGACCCGGCGGCGGGCTTGGCCCCGCCCGCCATCGACCGGGCCTTGGCCGAACGCGTCGGCCGCGTGGCCGGGCGCCGCGTCGAAGCCTTCGTCCTGCCCGGCGAAGAACCCGGCGAGTTCGTCCAGCGCCACGCGCTGCCGCTCTTCGAATCCGACCGCGCCAGCGAAACCTGGCGCGAAACCGGCCGGAGGGCCCTGCTCACCGCCGAACGCCTGGGCCCGCCCGGCCTGGGCGCGCGGCTGACCCTGGAAGCCCGTCTGCCGGACGGGCCGGAAACCATCGAGCGCTACGAAGCGCGCCACATGGGCCGGGTGCTCGAACTGCGCGTGCACCCCAGCGGGTCCGAACCCGGCGATTCGCCGCTTCGATACACCCTGCCCTGGTCCGCGGCCGAGGGGGCCGCGCTCGTGGGGCTGCGCCTCAACGGCCTCGATCTGCCCCCAGAGGGCGGCGCGGAAGAGATCCGCGCGGCCGCCGCCCGGCCGCCGGAGGCCGCGGCCCGCACGCTGGCCGTGGAACTGCGCCGCGGCGACCAGGTGGTGAACCTGGAACTCGCCGGCGACCGACCGCTCTCGGACGCCTCCGGGCGTTTGCACGAACGGCGCGAGCGGGCCGTGCCCGAGCGGCGCGCCGAACGCCACCGGGACCTGGGTGCGCGCGTGGCCGCGGACCTGGCC
>JBJHAV010000102.1:0-12738 GCA_050480685.1 Planctomycetaceae bacterium
CTTGAGGCGGCGCAGCTCTTCGCGAAACTCCTTCCAGGTCTTCACGGCGTCTCTCTCACGAACTCTGGTCCATCGCCAGCAGGTGATTCAAGGCGGCGCTTTCGGCGGGGTCGCGCTCGACGGCGGCACGCAGGTAGGCCCCATCCAGGCGCTCGCGATAGAGGGACACCAAGCGCTTGGACCAACGTCCATCCTCGTCGCTCTTCCAATGAACCCAGGCGCGCAGCCTGTCGAGCAAGAGGTCCTCGACCCCCAGCACGACGACCTTGAGACCCTCCACGTCGAGCTCGGTGCGCGGGGAGGTTTCCCCGGGCAGGCCGCCCTTGGCCGGGGCCTCGAAGAGCAAGTCCAGGTCGGTGCGCACCCAGTAGCGCCCCCGCCGCTCGAAACCAAGGCCGGCGAAGGCGGCGTCCACCTCCGGCGTGCGGTCGAGGGCCAGATCCACGTCGGCGGTGCTGTAGCCGCCTTCGGTGTAGACCTCGAGGGCCGTCCCGCCGACCAGGATCGGTTCGATGCCAAACGGGGCGAGCCACGCGGTCAGCGCACCGAGCGCGGTCAGTCTCCGCGTGAGGCTCGAAGGCTCGTCGGCCAGCCCGTCGACACGGGCGCGCAGGGCGGATCGATCCATGGGTGAGAGACTACCCCCCAAGAGGCGCGCCGGTGGCGGTGATGAGGGAGGCCCGGCGCGGGCGGAGGCCGCGCCGGGGGGCTCGACCTGGGTCGCGCACGGGATCAGCGGCGCAGGGCGGCGATGCCGGGCAGGTCGAGGCCTTCGAGCAGTTCGAGGCTGGCGCCGCCGCCGGTGGAGACGTGGGAGAGGCTGGAGGTCAGGCCGAAGGCTTCGGCGGCGGCCACGGAGTCTCCGCCGCCCACGACGGTGTAGCCGGAGCAGGCGGCCACGGCGCGGCCCACGGTTTCGGTGCCGGCGGCGAAGGGTTTCCACTCGAATACGCCCATCGGGCCGTTCCAAACCACGGTGCGCGCGTCGGCCAGGGCGGCGGCGTAGTCGGCGCGGGTGCGCGGGCCGATGTCGAGGGCCATCCAGCCCTCGGGGATGTCCCCTTCGACCTCGCGCGGCGGCGCGTCGGCGGCGAAGCGCTGGGCGATGACGTGATCCACCGGCAGGTGCAGGGCGACGCCGCGGCGCTCCGCCTTCTCCATGGCGGCGCGCACGCTGTCCACCTGATCCGCCTGGACCAGGGAAGCGCCCACGCCGATGCCCTTGGCGGCCAGGAAGGTGTAGGCCATGCCGCCGCCGACCAGCAGGCGATCGACACGATCGAGCAGGTTGTCGATCACCTTGAGTTTGTCGGAGACCTTCGCGCCGCCGAGGATCGCCACCAGCGGGCGTTCGGGGTTGCTGAGCACACGCTGGAAGGCCTGGATTTCCTTTTCGAGCAGCAGGCCGGCCGCCGAGGGCAACAGGCGCGCGACGCCCGAGACCGAGCTATGGTCCCGGTGGCTCGAACCGAAGGCGTCGTTGACGAACACGTCCCCGAGCCGCGCCATGCGCGCGGCCAGGTCCCCGTCGCCCTTGGTCTCGCCGCGCTCGAAACGCACGTTTTCGAGCAACACGACGGCGCCTTCGGGGGCATCCCCCACCGCGCGCTCCGCCGCTTCACCGACGGTTTCGCGCAAGGTAACCACCGCGCGCCCGAGCAACTCGCCCAGCCGACGCCCGACGGGCGCCAGCCGGAAACGCTCGTCCGGGCCGTCCTTGGGCCGGCCCAGGTGGCTCATCAGCACGACCACCCGTGCGCCGCGCTCGAATAGGCGTTCGATCGTGGGCAGGGCCGCGCGGATGCGCGTGTCGTCGGTGATGCCCCCGGACTCGTCCTGGGGCACATTGAAGTCGACACGCACGAGCACGCGGCGCCCGCGCACATCGAGCCCGTCGATGCCGGGCAAATCCATCGCCGGCGATTGGGCGGACATGGTGTCTCCTCAGGCCTTGCGGGCCCGTGGGGAGCCCAGCTTGTTGATGTAGGCGACCAGATCGCAGACGCGGTTCGAATAACCCCACTCGTTGTCGTACCAGGCGACGACCTTGACCGTGTTGCCGCCCATGGACATGGTCAAAAGCGAGTCGAAGACCGAGCTGTAGGGATTGCCGATCACGTCCACCGAAACGATCGGGGCGGTGCAGTACTCGACGATGCCCTTGTAGGCCTTGCTCTTGGCCGCGACGCGCACGGCTTCGTTGACCTCCTCGGCGGTGGCGGCTTTCTTGAGCGTCGCCACCAGGTCGACCACCGAGCCGTTTTTGACCGGCACACGCAGGGCGAAGCCGTCCAAGCGGCCGGCGAGTTCCGGGAGCACCTTGCCCACGGCGCGCGCGGCGCCGGTGGTGGTCGGAATGATGTTCTCGGCCGCGGCGCGCGCCCGGCGCAGGTCCTTGTGGGGCAGGTCGAGGATGCGCTGGTCGTTGGTGTAGGCGTGCACCGTCGTCATCAGCCCGCGCTCGAGACCGAAGTTCTCGTGCAGGATCTTGGCGATCGGCGCCAGGCAGTTCGTGGTGCAGCTCGCGTTGGAGATGATGCGGTCGGTGGCCTTCAGGCTCTCGTGGTTGACACCCATCACGACCATGGCGTCGATCGCATCCTTGGGCGGAACGGTCAAAACCACGCGCTTGGCGCCGGCGTCGATGTGTTTTTGGCAGGCTTCGCGCGTGGTGAAGATGCCGGTGCTCTCCACCACCACGTCGACCTTGTTCTCGCCGTGCTTCAGGTTCGCCGGATCGCGCTCGGCGGTGACCTGGATCTTCTTGCCGTCGACGGCGATCCAGTCCTTGCCGCTGGTCACCTTGGCGGCGAAACGACCCATGATCGAGTCGTACTGCAAAAGGTGCGCGAGCGTGGCCGGATCGGTCAGATCGTTGATCGCGACGACCTCCATGCCGGGGCGCGTGTGCAGGATGCGGAAAACGGTGCGTCCGATGCGGCCGAAGCCGTTGATGGCGATCTGGGTGGCCATGGGGAGGGATCGAGGGGGTACCGTGGGGCGAACGTGGGACGGAAATGCCGCTCAGCGAGCAGTTTGGCGAACGGGCCCGGATCCCGGACGGCGCGCGTCCGGGGGCCGGCGGCGGGTGCCCCGGCGAGACCCAAGAGTGGGAGAGGATAGTGGGCCGGGGCCCGCTCCCCAATGGCGCGGCCGAGGGCCGGCTCGCCGGAGTGCAGCCCTGGGCGCGCTTGGCGCGGGCCGCGGGACTGGGAGCGCGGGAGCCGCTGCTGGTGGCCTTTTCCGGCGGGGCGGATAGCACCGCGCTTTTGGCCATGGCCGCCCTGGCCCGGCCCCGCCCGGACCTGGCCGCGCTGCACGTGCACCACGGGCTGCGCGGCGAGCAGGCGGACGGGGACGAGGCTTTTTGCCGGGAAATCTGCGCGCGCTTCGGGGTGCCGCTGGTCGTGCGGCGGCTGCGTTTGGAGCCGGGCGGCGCGGACCTGGAGGCGCGGGCGCGGCGGGAGCGCTACCGCGCGCTCCTTGCCGAAGCGCGCCGGACGGGGCGCACGGTGCTGACCGCGCACCACGCGGACGACGCCCGCGAGACGGCTTGGATGCACTGGCTGCGCGGCACGGATCCGGCGGTGTTCGCGGGGGCGCGGGCGGAGCTGGAGTTTTTGGGCGAAGCGCCCGGGGAAGCCGGTCCGCGGCTGGCGCCCGTGCGTGTGGTCCGGCCGCTCCTGGGGCTCGGGCACGGGGAGTTGGTCGCGTGGCTCGCGGCCCGCGGCCTGGGGTGGCGCGAGGACGAGTCGAACCGGGCCCCCGGGCGGACGCGGGCCGGGGTGCGCCACGGGCTGCTGCCGGCGCTTTCGGGCGGCGCTGGCGGCGAACACGGGCCCGGGGCGGACGCGGAGGACCCCTTGGTCCTGCTCGCCCGCGGGGCCGCGGAACTCTCCCGGGACCTGGGTCTGGACCTAGCGGCCCTGGGCGCCGCGGCGACCGCTTCGGGCGGGCGCTTGGAGCGCTCGCTCCTGGCCGCCTTGCCCGAAGCCCTGCGCCGCCGGGCCCTGGCCCAGTGGATCGCGGCGCACTCCGGCCGCATCCCCCACCGGACTCGATTGGCCGCCTTGGCGCGCCTGGTCGCCGCGCCCGCTCGCGGCCGCCAGTCCCTGCCCGGGGGTTGGGGTGGGGAGCTGGGCGCCACGCATCTGGAGCTGTCGCCGCCGGACAGCCCGGCGGCGCTCGGCGCGCCGACTTTTCCCCTGGCCGTGCCTGGGGAGGTCCGGCTGCCGGACGGCCGCGGAGTTTGCGCGCGGCTGCTGCGGGTGGAAGCCGATCGCCCGGCGCCGCGCGGCTCCGACCGCGTGGAGCTGGATGCCCGCGCTTTGGCGGCCCCCCTCACGGTGCGTTTCCCCCGCCCCGGGGACCGCTTCCACCCCCTCGGCGGCCCGGGTTCGCGGCCCCTGGTTCGGTTCCTGCGGGATGCCGGCGTGCCGCGCGGCGAGCGCGCCCGCGTGCCTTTGGTGTTCGCGGGCGACGAGCTGCTTTGGGTCGCCGGCCTGCGCCCCGCTCACCCCCGCCGGGTGCAGCCCGGCAGCACCCTTCGCCTGGAGCTTTCGAGCCTCGAACAGGGGGGGAAAATGGAGCCAGGCACCGTCTTCCCCCCTTCCGCTGGGTAGGCTCAAGGCCTTCCACTTTGCGCGTGCCTTCGACCCTGACCGACGCCCATGCGCGCCTCTTGGCGCGACTCGCCGCGGCGACCGCCGCCGCCGGCCGCCCGGAGGGGGAGGTGCGCCTCTTGGCGGTCACCAAGGGGGTCTCCGACACACAGGCCCTGGGGCTCTTCGAACTCGGCCAGCGCGACTTCGGCGAGAGCCGCGCCGACGGGTTGGAGCGGCGCGCGCAGGCTTTCCGCGCCGCCCTGGGCGAGCGCGCGGCCCAGGTGCGCTGGCACTTCATCGGCCCCTTGCAGAGCAACAAGGCCCGGCGGGTGCTGCGGCACTGTGACGTGCTGCATTCCCTGGACCGGGCGGAGTTGGTCGACGTGCTCGAACGCCTCGCGGCCGAACGCGGACGCCCCTTGGATGTGTTTTTGCAGGTCAAGCTGCGGGCGGAGGAGACCAAGGGCGGGCTGCAGGCAAACGAAGTCCCGGCGGTGCTCGAACGGGTGGCGCGCGCGGCGTTTTTGCGCCCCCTGGGTCTGATGGCCTTGGCCCCTTGGATCGAGGACGAAGACGCCCGGCGACGGGAAGCGCGCGCGGTCTTCGAGGAACTCGCTCGGCTCTCGCAAACCCTCGCCCAAACACACTTCGCCGGAGGGCGCTGCCGCCTTTCCATGGGCATGAGCGGCGACCTGGAAGAAGCCGTCGCGGCCGGCAGCGATTGGGTGCGCGTGGGCAGCGCGCTGTTTGTCCCGGACGACACCCCATGAGCTCTTCCGAGTCCGAAGCCCAAGCCCTGGCGCTGCTGGCCGAGGGCCCGCGCGCCCGTCCGGTGCCCCTGCCCGCCACCGGCGCGCTCGTGGTCGGATCGGATCCGGCGCGCGCGGGGTTGGTGCTCGACGCCGCCGGCGTGCTGCCGGCGCACCTGGTGGTCGCCAAGGTCAAGGGCGGCGGTTGGGGCGCGGTCGGCGTCGAAGGCGCGCCCTTCGAAGTGAACGGCGCTCCGGCGCAAAGTGTGCGCCTCGGCCCGGGCGATCGCATCCAACTGGGCGCCGCGCGCCTGGCGGTGGTCGCGCACAAAGCGCAGGTCCAGCACAAACTGCCCGAACGCCTGGCGGGCTTTCGCCTGCGCCGCCGATTGGGCTCGGGCGCCATGGGCCAGGTCTGGCTCGCGGAGCAAGAGAGCCTCGGCCGCGAAGTCGCGCTCAAGGTGCTGCGCCCCGAACTGGCGGAAGACGCGTCCTTCGTGCGCCGTTTCGCGGAGGAAGCGCGCGCCGCCGCCGCCCTCGGCCACGCCAACGTGGTCACGGTGCACGACGTGGGCCAGGACCAGGGATTTCACTTCCTGGCCATGGAATACATGCCGGGCGGCAGCCTGGAAGAGCGCCTCACCCGCGAAGGGCCGCTGGCTTGGGCTTTGGTGCTCGATGCAATGCTCGATGCGGCGCGCGGGCTCGAATACGCCGAACGGCGCGGACTCGTGCACCGCGACATCAAACCCGCGAACCTGATGCTCTCCGCGGACGGCGGCGTGAAGATCGCCGACCTGGGTTTGGCGGTGGCTGAAGCGGCCGAAGGCCGAGCCGAGGACCCCGCCGGCCGCCCGGTGGTCGGCACGCCGCACTTCATGGCCCCGGAGCAGGCGCGCGGCGAAGCCCTCGACAGCCGCGCCGACCTCTACGCCCTGGGTGCGAGTGCGTACCGGTTGCTCTCCGGGCGCACGCCCCACTCCGGCATCGACTCGCGCTCGATCCTGCGCGCGGTGCTGACGGAGCCCCCGGCGCCCCTGGCGGCGATGGCGCCGAATGCGCCGCCGGCCCTGGTGACGCTGGTGGAGCGTTTGCTCTCGAAGGACCCTGGGGCGAGGGCCCCGGGTGCCGCCGCCTTCGTGCGCGAACTGGAAGCCCTCAAAACGACGCTCGCGTCCGGCGGGGGCGCCGCGGCCGCGGGTCGCAGGCTGCCCCTCGTGCCCCTGGCGATCGCCGCCGCGGTGTTGGCGGGCGCGGGGTATTGGTTCACCCGGCCCGATCGCACGGAAGAAGCGCCCGCGCCCCGCGCGGAGCTGCCGGCGCCGGCGGATGGGGAAACCGCGTCGCCCGAGCGCGATCCGCAGCCCGGGCCCACCGCGCCGCGCGGGACCGCCGCCGCTCCCCCCGCGGAGATCGGCGCGGAGGACGCGTTGCTGCGCGAATTGGAGCGGCGCGCGGGGGAAGCCCTGGCGCGCGCGGAGTCGCTGGCGGATCCGGAAGAACGCGCGGCCGCGTTGCGCGCGCTGATCACCGCCCACGCCGGATCGGACGCCGCGCGGGAGGCGGAAGCGCGCCTAGGGGAGCTCTTCCCGGCCGGGGACGATCCCGGGGACGAGTCCCAGCGCCTGGCCGGCACGCGCGCGCTGCTGCTCGCCGAACTCGCGGCGGCCCTCGGCCAACCGCGGCCGGCCGGCGGCGGCGGTGAGGGCGGCGCGGCGGAAGACGGCGACGGTGTTTTGTCCGCGCCCGCTCCTGCGCCGGGCACACCGCCGCTGCCGGGCGCGCTGCTCGCCGCACTGGAAGGATTCTTGGTGCCGCCAGAGCTCGCGACCGATGAGTCGTTTTTGGACGCCTTCGATGCCTTGCTCGAGCGCTGGAGCGCCGACGCCGAAGCGCGCATTGCGGGCGACCTCGCGCGGGCGGACGAAACCTTCCTCGCGGGCGATCTCGACGCCCACGGCGCGGCGCTCGCCGCTTTCCTGGCGTTCAGCGCGGCCCGGCCCGAGGACGAAACACCGCAGGGCGCCGAAACCGCGGCGGAAACGCCGGAACTCGCGCCCGGCACGCGCACCGCGGACTCACTGGCCGTCGAACGCGGCTTCGATCCCGTCGAGCGACTCGATCTGGCCGGCCGCATCGCACGCGCCGAAGCGGCCCTCGCCGCCTTGTCCGAAAACCGCGCCGAGCGCGCGAACTACCTGGCCCAAGAGGATCGCCGCCATCTGGGCCGGGCCCTGGGGGTCCAGAGCGCCTTCGCGGCGGAGCTCCTGCGCGGCGAAACCGCGGCCGCCGCTGCCCGGGTGCGCGGCGCCCTGGGGGAACTTCGCACGGACGAAGCGCGCGCCGGGCTCGGCGAAACCCTGCGCTACCTGGAAGCGGCCGCCGCTGCGCCGCGCCTGGCCGCCGACACCTTCCGCGCCGGGGAGTGGCGCCGCCGCAACGTGCCGCTGCCCGGCCGGCGCCGATTGATGGCCGAAGCGCTCCTGGTGGACGCGGCCGGCATGACGGTGCAAACGGGCGGAGCCGAAGAACGGGTGCCCTGGAGCGCGTTCGCGGGCTCGACCGCCGATCTGACCCTGCTCTTCGGAGGGCAGCGTTTGACCCGCGAATGGTCGCCGGACGAACGCATCTCGATCGGCGCGTGGATGGCGGCGGCCGCGGCGGCGGAACTTTTGGAGCCGGCCCTGCGCGCCCTGGTTCCCGAGGGTCGCGCGCGTTTGACCCCCGGCAACGCGGAGTCCGCGCAGGCCGCCTACGGGCGCGCCGCGGAGTGGTTCACGGATCCGGCCGCGCGCGCCTGGTTCCAGCGCGAAGCGCGGGCCGCGGACTTGGTCGCGCGCGCCCTGCGCGGGGTGGACACGGGCGATTGGGCGATCGTCGCCTGGGCGCTCGAAACCGCCTTCGCCGAGACACCCCATGCCCTGGCCGTGTTGGCCCTGGCCGAGGGGGATCCCCTGACCGAGGCGCGGGTCTGGCCGCCGAGCGGCTGGACGGCGGTTTCCGCGGCGCCCGGGCCCGCGGACGATCCCGCCGGCGATCCGAGCCGGGAGTGAGCGGTTTGCCGCGCGTGGAGCCCTGGCCCGGCGGCGCCCGCCTGTGGCTGCGCGCCCAGCCCGGCGCCCGGCGCGCGGCCATCGTCGGGGTGCTCGGCGAGGACCTCAAACTGGCCGTGCCCGAACCCGCGGACGACGGCCGCGCCAACCGGGCCCTTTTGGCGCTCCTGGCGGACCGGCTCGGACTCAAGGTTGCGGAGCTGACGCTGCTTGTCGGACACTCCGCGCGCCGCAAGGTGGTCGGCGTGGCGCTGACTCCGGAAGAATTGCGGGCTCGCCTGACCGAACTGCTCGGCTCCCCCCCACGATGAACGCACAGAGCGAGAGCCTCGACGAACGTGTCGCGCGCGCCCGGGAAGCCTTGGCCGCGCACCGCTGCCCCACGCCCCAGGCCCTGTTCCTGCTCGCGACGGGCGCGGGTTTTTTGCCCGAACGCCTGCGCGACGCACACCACGTGCCCCTGGCGGAAATCCCCGGCGTGCCCGCGCCGTGGACGTCGGCGGAGTTGATCGCCGGCGACCTGGGGGGCCTTGTCGTGTGGGTGCTCGACGACCTCTCCAGCGAAGCTTCGGCCCTCGCGGCAACGGAACATTGGCCGCGCGGATTTCCGGTTTGGCTCGCCGCGGCGGCCGGCGCGCGCCTGCTCGTGCACTCCAGCGCGGGCGCGGCGCTGCTCGATCCGGAGAGCCAAGGCGGACCGCGGCTCGGTTCCCTGTGCCTGGTGTCCGACCACCTGAACCTGTCGGGGCGCACGCCCCTGCGCGGGCTCGGCTCCACGCGCCTGGGTCCGCTCTTCCCGGACCAGTCGCGCCTGCACGACCGCGGTTACCGCGAACTCGCCGCGCGCACCGGCGCGCGTCTGGGGTTGGATTTGGAAGAGGTGATCGCCGCCTGCACCGCCGGGCCAACCCTCGACACGCCGGCCGAGCGGCGCTTCTACGCGCGCGCCGGTGCCCAGGTCGCCGTGCAGGGCCTCGAAGCGCCCCTGATCGCCGCCGCCCACGCCGGACTCAGCACCCTGGCGATCGTGGCCCTGACGGACCTGGGCGAGCGCGCCGACCTGCGCCGTTTGCTGGAGCGCTCCGCTGAAGCCGCGCCGGCCCTGGAGGACCTGCTCGAAGCCCTCGGCCCCGCCCTGGCCGGCGCCCTCGAAGCCCGCGAGGAAGCGGGGCACGGCGCGTGACCACACCGCCCATCGCGGTTTTCGCCTCGGGCTCGGGCCGCAGCCTCGAAAACCTCGCCGAGGCCATCGCGCGCGGCGAACTCGACGCACGCATCGCCCTGTGCATCGCCGACCGCCCGGGCATCGGCGTGCTGGAGCGCTGCGAGCGCTTGGGCATCGAAGCCCACGTGCTCGAACCCAAGGCCCTGGGCGGCATGGACGCCTTCGCCGCCGAAGCCTTCGCGCGCTGCGAAGCCGCCGGAGCGCGCCTGGTCGTGCTCGCCGGTTTTTTGCGCCTCTTGCCCCTGCCCCCCGCCTGGCGCGGCCGCGTCCTCAACATCCACCCCTCGCTCCTGCCCGCCCACGGCGGCCAAGGCATGTACGGCGACCGCGTGCACAGCGCCGTGCTCGCCGCCGGCGACACCGAATCGGGCTGCACCGTGCACCTGGTCGACGAGCAATACGACCGCGGCCCGATCCTGCTCCAAAAGCGCGTCCCCGTCCTCAAGGGCGACACCCCCCAAACCCTCGCCGCCCGCGTCTTCGAAGCCGAATGCGCGGCCCTGCCCGAAGCCATCGCCGCGCTGCTGAAGCGCTGAGCGGCGGCGGGCGGTGCGAGCACCGACCATGCGCCTAGGGAGTCCCGCCGAGTGTCCGCTCTACAGGGACTTTGGCCAATCCGGAGGAGCTTGGATGCTCCTTCGGTACACCTCAACCCACGGACGGGAGCGCTCGTGGGATGCGGCCAGTTCGCTCCACGGCTGTGCCTCGAGCAGTTCGAACCCAAGGGGTTTTAGGTCCCACTCCCTGGAGACATGGTGGAGGAGCTCCATCCAATCTTCGAGGCCTGAGAGGAGCGGCAAGACGTCTTCGGCTCGAAGGTCTTTGGGCTGGGCCCTACGGTCGCGGAAGTCGATCAGCAGGAGTTCTAGCTGAACGATTTTTTGGATCTCCGGGTCGGTGGTGCTGTCCAGGAGCTCTCGGAAGAGCGTGCGGGCGCGCCCGTGATCCCCGCTGCGGGCGAGGAGGCGCAGGGCCTGGGGATCGGCGGGGGCGAGTTCCCAGGGCGCGGACGGAGGTCGGTCGCAGGCCCAGGGCAAAAGAAGCAGACCGAGCGCGGTCCAAAACGGCAAGCGCTGCCTGTGGGCCGCCATGCGGTTCGCGCTCCTGCCTCTGGGCTCGGCCTCACCCGCTGCGCCCGGTTTTCTGAAACTCCCCATGCCGCCAATGTAGCCGACCGTCGGGAGGGTCTCCTGGTTCGGGGCGTTGGCGGGAAATCCGGGCCGGCCGCCGGGTTTTCGAAATCCGGCTAGCATGGGGATGGATCGAATCGTGTCTTCCCAAACGAGGCTTCCACCATGCTGCTCTCACACCTTGCCCCTCTTTTGCTGCTGCTCCCGGCGGCCCAAGGCCTGGAACTGCGTGCGCCCACCGTGCTCGCCACCGGGCTCGGGCCCCACACGCCCAGCCACTTGGCATCGGACCCGGATCGGGTGGCGTTCGCCTGGAGGGACTCCACGGACGGCGGAGTGCTCGCCACCTGGTCCGACGGGCGCGGGATCGAGTGGACGACGCCCCTCGGCATCGACCTCGCTCCCCCGGGCAGCGAAGTGAAGCGCTTCCAGCTCGCACTGGCCGGCGATTTCCTGCTGGTGCAATGGGACGACAACCGCTTTCACCCGATACCGAGCGTCTCTGCGCCCCAGAGCACGCCCTTCCTGCGCAGGCTCGATCTCACCACCGGTCAAGTCGGCCCCGAGTTGGCGCTGCCGACCTTCGGCTCTCCGGGCAACACCGAAACGCGGGTCCACGCATGGGCCACCGCCGAGGTGGGCGGCGCACAGCACGTGCACCTTCTGCTGAGCACCTTGCGATTCAACCCAGCTCGCCTCGAGTGGCGCATGCTCAGTTCCCACGACGGCGGGGAGAGTTTCCCCTTCCTGCTCGAGCTGGAACTGAACGACATTTTGCTGGCCTTCCGCGCCGCGTTGTCCGTCGAGGGACCCGCGGTGCATGTGGTGCTGGTGAGAAACGACGCGCAGCAGGCCCAGGGATCGCTGGCCCATTTCCGCAGCGTGGATGGCGGCGTCAGCCTCGACCCCACCGCGGCGTCGCCCCTCAGCGCCACCACCACCTCGTTCTACGGCGCCCCGGCGATCCATCGCGCCGGCGGCGCCTTAACCGTCGCTTGGACACGTTCCTGGGTCGATCCGGTGACGTTCCAAAACCAGTTCCGCGTCGAAGCCATCTCCTCCGGCGATGGCGGTGACAACTTTGGCGCGACGGAGACACTCGCTTCGGCGAGCTCCTTCAACCAGTTGATCGTGGATGAGGTGCTGGAGCTGCCCGCGAGCGACACACGCGTCGTGGCCTGGCGCCGCAACAACGTCGATGCGAACCAAACCAACTTCTTCGTTTCCTGCCAGCCCGGACAGGGCGCCTGGTCCAGCACCCAACTCACGGGCAGCGCTCCGCTCTTCACCCAAGCGAGCTGGGCGGGCTTCGCGGGCGACCCCGAGGGTCGCTCGCGCCTGCTGGCGGTGTGGTCCACGCAGGATTTGTTCTTCCCGTCCTTCAGCGCCTCCTCGCTGCGGCTCTCCCGCGACGGCGGCCTGACCTGGTCGGCCCAGCAAGCCGCCGCGCCGATGGGCGAGGTCGTGCACCACGCAACCTTCGACCCGACCTACCAAAACGGAGTTTGGCTCACCCGGACAGCGACCGAGTGGCTAGCCGGCGGGGGTCGAGCCCAAGCGCTCCAGCCCAGTGGTTTTGTCGCCGGGCCGACCCAAATCGGGGCCCAGTTCCAGGGTTTTGACGGCGGCTCGCCGCTGGCCTGGATGCTCGTTTCGACCTCACCCGGGGCGTTGCACTTGCCGGACGGGCGCAACCTGGGGCTGAGCATGGACCCGCTCCTGATGCTCAGCCTGAATCTGGCGATCGGCGGCGCCTTCGCCGCGCCCTTGAACACCACCGGCCAAGGACAGCTCGCACCGCTCCCCGTCGACCTTCCCCCCGGCGCGTCCCTCCATTTGGTCGGCCTCTCCTTCGACCCCATCACCTTCGCGCCCCTCGACCTGTCCGACGTGGTGCGCGTCGACTTCTGAGCGCCCGGAGTCGGAGTACGGAGTCGCGCACTTTCTACCCACTTGCCGACTTCCGCGGCGCCAGGG